>NZ_CEEDEA010000004.1:0-498805 GCF_979253755.1 Methylobacterium sp. AC315 | reverse complement strand
ATGCCGGATACGTTTGTGCAGACCGGTCACAGGCATCTTCATCGACGACCTTGCAGACGGGGCGGGCCATACGTTTTTTTGATTGACGGACGTCGTCGGCAGATCGGCGCCCTATAGCCAACTCTGCGCGAGAACTTCCTCGGCGAGCCGATCCCGACGTGTTGGGACGGTTACCAGTCTTCGGCACCGGCACCGGCGGCCCGGTCGTCCGACGGACGCCCGGTGACGGAACTGGCGAAGGCGGCGCACGGCTTACGAGGGCCCTCGCCCCGCGCGCGACCGAGTTCGTAACTCGGCCGTTTTTGTTGAGCGATTTGTATGAGTTATAAAACGGTGCGTCAATCGGCGCCGCGCAGAGCACACGGAAAAAGCGTGGATGCTGTTGAAGGCGGTTGCGCCGTGTGGGCGGGGCCGCGCCGGCAGGCGACGGCCCGGGATTTCAGCCGCGTCCGACGAACGGCATCTTGGTCGCCATCACGGTCATGAACTGGACGTTCGCCTCCAGGGGAAGGTTCGCCATCATCAGCACCGCGTCGCCGACATGGTCCGGGTCCATCACCGCCTCAGGCCGCGTCGAGCCATCGGGCTGCGCGACGCCGGCCTTCATCTTGCCGCCCATCGGGGTGTCGGCGTTGCCGATATCGATCTGGCCGCAGGCGATGTCGTAGGCGCGCCCATCCAGCGAAGTCGCCTTGGTCAGGCCGGTCACGGCGTGCTTCGTCGCCGTGTAGGCGATCGAATTCGGCCGCGGGGCATGGGCCGAGATCGAACCATTGTTGATGATCCGGCCGCCGCGGGGATCCTGGTCGCGCATGATCCGGAAGGCGTGCTGGGTGCACAGGAACAGCGCCGTCAGGTTGGTGTCGATCACCTGGCGCCAGGTCTCGAGCGGCAGATCCTCCAGCGGGACAGCCGGGGCACCGATCCCGGCATTGTTGAACAGCAGGTCGAGACGGCCGAACCGGCCTTTGGTCTGCGCGAACAGGTTGGCGATCGACTCCGGGTCGGTCACATCGGTGGGCACCACGAGGGCGCGGCCGGGCTCGATCCGCGCCGCGACCTCGTCGAGCGGCGCCTGCCGCCGCCCGGACAGCACGACGGTCCATCCGGCCCCGGCGAGCGCCAGGGCCGAAGCCTTGCCGACCCCCGTCCCCGCTCCGGTCACGATCGCGATCCGACCAGCCACCGACATCGCCGCCTCCCTGTTCCATGACGTTGCCCCGGCTGTACCGGACCGCCGTGGCGGCGCGAAGGGCGATCCGTTTCAGATGCATGGGGACCGTAGCGACCGGCAACACGCTATGGTGGAGATGACGGTACGCGGGATCGGGAGCGGCGGGATGCGGGCCTTTCGGGAAACAGGTGCGATCGCGGCCGCAGCGGAGCGCAGATGAGCGCACCCGAGATCCCGTTCCTGGCCGGACTCGACGCGGCGGCGGTCTCGGCCGTCCGTGCCCGCATGGTCTCGATGGCGGTGCCAGCCGGCCGGACCCTGTTCGAGCAGGGCGATGTCGGCGACGCGCTCTACACGCTGGTTTCCGGCGCGGTCGGCGTCTCGACGCGCGATCGCCACGGGATCTTCACCCGGATCGCCCGGCTGCGCCCACCCGAGACCTTCGGCGAGATGGCGCTCCTGTCCGAGGCGCCGCGCGCCGCGACCGTCATGGCACTGCGGGATTCGCAGTTCCTGTGCCTGACCCGCGCCGCCTTCGAGACCGTGATCACGGAGCATCCGCACACGCTCCTCTACTTCGCCCGCATGCTCGCCGAGCGCCTGCGCACGCTCTACGACGGCCATTCGGTGCATCACGCGCCGCGCACCTTCGTGGTTCTGGCGGTGACGGATGGCCCGGACCCGGAGCCGCTCGCCCACGATTTCGCCGCCGCCCTCGACGCGATCCTGCCGGGGAAAACGGCTTGCCTGAGCCGGTGGCCGGATGGGGCCGACGAGGACTGGGTTCACGCCTTCGAGGCCCGGCATGCGCGGACGGTGTTCGTTGCGCGGGACATCGGCGACGCGTGGTCGCGGCTGAGTCAGCGCCTCGGCGACCATGTTCTGTTGCTTGCCGAGCCCGGCGCGCCGCCGCGCCCCGGCGTGACCGCCTATCTGGAGCGGGTGCGGTCCGACTGGATCCGCATGGACCTGGTGGTGCGCCAGGACCCCGCGGCATCGCGCCCGAAGGCCCTGCACCCGCAGGTCGCCGGCCTGCCCGTTGCGATGCGGGTCCAGGTCCGCCCCGGCCGGCACCTCGACGTCCGTCGGCTTGCACGGCTGGCCAGCGGGGTCGGGCGGGGACTGGTGCTCGGCGGCGGCGGCGCGCGCGCCTTTGCCCATCTCGGCGTGCTCCAGGCCCTGGACGAGGCCGGCTGCTCGCCGGACTTCGTGGGCGGCACCAGCATGGGAGCGATCATCGCCGCCAGCCTCGCCATGGGCTGGAGCCTCGCCGAGATCCAGGCGCAGACCGAGGCCTCGTTCGCCGGCCGCAGCCTGATCAACGATTACACTTTGCCCATCCACGCCCTGACGCGGGGTTCCAAGGTCGACGCAGGTCTCGCCGAACGCTACGGCGGCGCGCGGATCGAGGACCTGTGGCTGCCGTATTTCTGCGTGTCGTCGAACCTGACGACCGGGCGGGCGATGATCCACCGCGCCGGGGACCTGCCCAAGGCCTTGCGGGCGAGCATCGCGATCCCGGGACTGCTGCCCCCAGTCCTGTGCGAGGCGGGCGTGCTGGTCGACGGGGGCATGATGAACAACGTGCCCGCGGACGTCGCCGCCGAACTGGAGCGTGGTCCGGTCCTGGCCGTCGATGTCGGCAGCGACCGCGCGTTCCAGGACATGCCCATCCGGGGCTGGCGCGGCCGGCTCCTGCGCAGGTTGATCGGCTCGCCGGCCGCGATGCCGGGCCTGGCGCCGCTCTTGTTGCGCGCGGCCACCGTGTCGAGCGACGCGCAAACCATGATGGCCGCGGCCCACGCCACGGCCCTGCTCAGACCGCCGCTCGCCGGCATCGATCTGCGCGCGTGGTCGAGCTTCCGGGAATCGGCCGAGCTCGGTTACCGGGACACCCGCGCGAACATCGAGGCCGGACATCTGGCGCAGTGGCTCGATCCGATGCGCTGACCGATCGCCGGATCGCGCAGGGCGGTCGCGCGTGTGCCAGCACACCGTGGCGACGAGCAGGGGGTAACCAGATGCCCCGGTCAACGATCTTCCCTGAGACGAAGACACGCTGAGCTCGAAGACGATGACTACGAATTCTTCAGGACCACGCAACCGGACCGATAGCGCGCGGGCATCAAGCCTACGGGATGGCGATGGCGCACCCTATGTCCCCGCCTCGGGAGCCCTGCTGCACGGTGCCGCCTTCGTCCTGCTCTGTCTCTGGACGCGGACATCTCCGGATCGGCTCAGGGACCAACTCGCGGCCGAGGCGGGCGCCTGTTCCGCCCTTGGCTTCTGACGGGATGGATGCACGGCCGGCGGCCCACGTGAGCCGTCGGGCCTGACGGAGCACGGGATCGGATGAACGATGTAGCGGGCGTTGCGATGCGCCGGGTCGTCCTGCCGGGGGTGACCCTGCACGTGGCCGAGGCCGGTCCGCAGGCGGGTCCGCCGACCATCCTCCTGCACGGCTTTCCCGAATCCTGGTACGGCTGGCGCCATCAGATCGGAGCGCTCTCGGAGGCAGGCTTGCGGCTGGTCGTGCCCGATCAGCGCGGTTACGGCCTCAGCGACAAGCCGCACGGCATCGCCGCCTACCATCTCGACCGGCTGGCCGGTGACGTGATCGCCCTGGCCGACGCCTGCGGCTTCCGGACGATCCGCCTCGTCGGCCACGATTGGGGTGGGCTGGTCGCGTGGTGGGTCGCGAGCCTGTATCCCGACCGCATCGACCGGCTCGCGATCCTCAACGCGCCGCATCCGGGCATTGTCGGATCCTACATCCGCCGCCACCCGGGGCAGTGGCTGCGGAGCTCCTATGTCGGCCTGTTCCAGATCCCCGTGCTGCCCGAGCGGCTGCTGACGGCGGATCGGTGCCGGGCCTTGCGGCGGGCGCTGACCCGCACGAGCCGGCCCGGGGCCTTCGCGGCTTCGGACCTCGATCGCTATGTCGAGGCCTGGCTGCAGCCGGGCGCGATGACCGCCATGCTGAACTGGTACCGTGCCTTGGCGCAGTTGCCGCGGACGGCGCCGCCGCGGGTCCGCGTGCCGACCCTGATCCTCTGGGGCAAGCAGGACACCGCCCTGCAATCCGGCCTCGCGGAGGCGAGCCTGGATCTCTGCGAGGACGGGCGGATCGCGTGGTTCCCAAGCGCGAGCCACTGGCTCGCTCACGAGGAGCCGGTGGCCGTCAACAGCGCGTTGCAAGCGTTTCTGGTCTGAATCACGATCCCGGGCCGACCCCGCTCATCTCTTCGACGGGCTGTCTGCGTTCAGTGCCGATCCCGGAAAGCCTGCATCCGGCTCGGTCTCGTGCGTGTCGAGCCGACGAAAGTCTCACGGTTTCGGCAGTCGAGCGCTTAATTCATCTCAGAAGTTGTATTATCATGACCTCGATTTTGCTCAAGGTAGGTCTATCGACGAAACACGCTCTGGACCTTGGGACAATCCGATTTTTCCATCGATGGGACTGAATCTTTTCCAGCAGAGTCTTGGGAACTTCGCCAGCTGCAGATCATTGTGGATCGCCTTCTCGAAGTCGGATGGAGTATTTTAAAAATGTCTTTTCGTTCACTGCTGACCGCTAGCTTGGTCTTGGGCGGTCTCGTCGCCGGAACGGCGGCGGTTCAGGCGGCCCCGGCGCTGCCGCAATCGGGCCTGACGGGTCACGACATGATCGATCAGGTCGCGATGCATCACCGCCACGATCACCGGATGCACCGCCATCATTCCACGCGCCATCAGCGCCGGATGCGCCGCATGAATACGATGCACCACGGCAACCCGAACTCGAAGAACCCGTCGCGGCCGGGCTACCAGCAGAACCTGGGCAGCACCACCGGCGGCCCGCGTTACTGAGCCGTCCCTCCCAGTTCGAATGACAGCCCGGCGCCGCAAGCGCCGGGTTTTTCTATGTCGGAGCGACGGCATCCACCGACGATGACGGCTTCTCCCCAGGCGCGTAGCCCGGGACGGCCTGATTCGGCAGACGCACTCTGCTAAGAGGCGCCATGGCCCGAACCGCCGTCCGCATCGCCGACACACCGCCCGCCGCCAGCCTGGATCCGGCCGGCGCAACGCCGATGATGGCGCAGTACATCGAGATCAAGGCGGCCAACCCCGACTGCCTTCTGTTCTACCGGATGGGGGATTTCTACGAGCTGTTCTTCGGCGACGCCGAGATCGCGTCGCGGGCTCTCGGGATCGTGCTGACCAAGCGCGGCCGGCACGGTGGCGCCGAAATCCCGATGTGCGGCGTGCCGGTCGACCGCGCCGACGACTACCTCAGCCGCCTGATCGCGCTGGGCAACCGGGTCGCTGTCTGCGAGCAGACCGAGGATCCCGCCGAAGCCAAGCGGCGCGGCCCGAAATCGGTGGTGCGACGCGAGGTGGTCCGCCTCGTCACGCCGGGCACGATCACGGAGGATCGCCTGCTCGATCCGGCCAGCGCCAATCTCCTGCTGGCGATCGGCCGCCGCAAGACCGGGGAGGGGGCCACGGCGTACGGCCTCGCCGCCATCGACATCTCCACCGGCCGCTTCTCCCTGAGCGAGGTCTCGGGTGGCGATCTCGCCGGCGCCATCGCCCGACACGATCCCCGGGAGATCGTCCTGTCGGAGGCGATCCACGCCGATCCGGCGCTGGCGCGGATCTGGCAGGAGAGCCGGGCCGCGATCGTCCCCCTGGCCCAAGCCGAACTGGAGCCCGCCGCGGCCGAGCGGCGGGTGCGCGAGCAATACGGGGTCTCGACCCTCGACGGCTTCGGCAATTTCACCCGCGCCGAGATCCAGGCCGCCGGGACCGGGCTCCTCTACATCGCCCGCACGCAGCTCGCCGCCCGGGCGCCCCTCTCGGTGCCGAGCCGCGAGGCGGCGGGGTCGACGCTCGCCATCGACGCCGCCACTCGCGCCAACCTGGAGCTGACCCGCACGCTCTCGGGCGAGCGCACCGGCAGCCTGCTCGACACGATCGACCGGACCGTCACCGCCAACGGCGCCCGCCTGCTGGCCGAGCGCCTGGCGGGGCCGCTCACCGACCTGGAGCGGATCGCCCGCCGGCACGAGACCGTCGCGTATCTCGTCGAGGACCACGGCCTCCGGAAAGCGATCCGCGAGACGCTGGCCCGGGCCCCCGATCTGGCGCGGGCGCTCTCCCGGGTCGGGTTGGGGCGCAGCGGCCCCCGGGACCTGGCCGCGATCCGGGACGGGCTGTCGGCCGCCGCCGGCCTCGGGGCGGTCCTGACGCAGGCCGGCGTAGGCACACCGGAGCTTGCGGAGGTCGCCGAGGCCCTGGGGGCGGCCGATCCGGCCCTGGCGACGTCGCTGCAAGCCGCGTTGGCCGACGAGCTGCCCCTGTCCCGGCGGGACGGCGGCTTCGTCAAAGCGGGGTTTTCCGCGGCGGTGGACGAGGCCCGGCTGCTCGGCCAGGATTCGCGCAAGGTCGTCGCGGCACTCCAGGCCCGCTACGCCGAGGAGACCGGCTGCCGGACGCTGCGGATCAAGCACAACAACCTGCTCGGATATTTCATCGAGGTTCCGCAATCGGTGGGTGAGGCCTGCCTCAAGGGCCTTCAGCGGGACTTCGTGCATCGCCAGACCATGGTCGATGCGATGCGCTTCACGAGCGTCGAATTGGGCGACCTGGAGCGAAGGATCTCCGGCGCTTCGGACCGCGCGCTGGCGCTCGAATCCGCGATCTTCGAAGAAATGGCCCGCCGTATCGTCGAACAGTCTTCGCAGACTGCGCGCGTCGCCGAAGCCCTGGCGTCGCTCGACGTCGCGGCCAGCAACGCCGAACTCGCGGTCGAGCTGGACTGGCGGCGGCCCGAGGTGAACGATACCCTGGCCTTCGCGATCATCGGCGGTCGTCACCCGGTGGTTGAGGCCGCGTTGCGCCGGGCGGGCGAGCCGTTCATTGCCAACGATTGCGACCTGTCGGGCGAGACGCGTGGCCGGATCCGACTGATCACCGGCCCGAACATGGGCGGCAAGTCGACCTTCCTGCGCCAGAACGCCCTGATCGCCGTGCTGGCCCAGATGGGCGCGTTCGTTCCGGCGGCGTCGGCGCAGATCGGGCGGGTCGACCGCTTGTTCTCCAGAGTGGGCGCCGCCGACGACCTGGCGCGCGGGCAATCGACCTTCATGGTCGAGATGGTCGAGACCGCCGCGATCCTCAATCAGGCGAGCCGGCGCTCCCTGGTGATCCTGGACGAGATCGGGCGCGGCACCGCGACCTTCGACGGGCTGTCGATCGCCTGGGCGTGCCTCGAGCACCTCCACGAGGCCAATGCCTGCCGGGCACTGTTCGCCACGCACTTCCACGAGTTGACGGCGCTCGGCGACCGGCTGGCGCGGCTCGACAACGCGACCCTGAAGGTGGCCGAGCACCGCGACGGCGTGGTCTTCCTGCATGAGGTGGTGCCGGGCATCGCCGAGCGCAGTTACGGCCTCCAGGTGGCGCGTCTGGCCGGGCTGCCGGCCAGCGTGGTCACCCGCGCCGGGGCGATCCTGAAGAGCCTGGAGAAGGCGGAGCGCGGGCGTCCGGCCCGGGCCAGGATCGACGACCTGCCGCTGTTCGCAGCCCTCGCCCCGCCACCGCCGCCGGAACCGCCGGCCGAGGATCCGATCGGCACGCTGCTCGACACCATCGATCCGGACGCGCTGACGCCCCGGGAGGCGCTGGACGCGCTCTATCGGCTCAAACGCGAGCGGGCGGAGAAGCGGTGATCGCGGATTGATCTTGGTTCCCGCACCCCCTCATCCAGGGGTGCTGCGCAGCAGCCTCGCTCCGTCGCCTCGACATGAGGGGATTTCATAGGAGCGTTGGGTCTGCAGATTTACGGCGCCGGAGCAAAATGAAAGCCGTCCGGCGCGCCATGCTCCGGCGCACGGCCGGCCCGGCGGTCGCCGACCCAGTCCAGGATGCTGGCGACGACGCGCTCGCTATAGGGCTTGGCGATCACCCCGATGGCACCCGCGAAGTCGTCCGGGATGCGCTTCGCGTTGGCGGTCATGAACACCACGGTGATCCGCGGATCCGCCGAGAGCGCCCGGGCGACCTCGACGCCGGTGGGGCCGTCGACCAGGTGGATGTCCACGAAGGCGACGTCCGGAGTGGCGGAGCGCCCCAGCGCGATCGCCTCGGTCGAACTCCCCGCGATGCCGACGGTGACGTGCCCGAGATCGTCGAGCAGGCATTCGAGTTCGAGGGCGATCAGCACCTCATCCTCGACCACGAGGATGCGGAGCGCAGCGTCCGTGCCGGCATTCCCGCCCCTCATGCGCTGTCCCCATCCCGTTGCAGGGCCCACCAGCGGATCGCGGATCCGGGGAGGCTCCAGGTTCTTCATCGAGCATCGACGCGGTCCGAGAGCCAGCATCCGGCCTTCGGGATGGTGTTCAGGGGCACTGAGCTTGAGGCCTTTGGGCCGAAGACTCAAGCCGGCGCCAGGAGCGGGATATCGATCTGGACATGGGTGCCGGGTCCGGCATCGACCCAGGCGATGGTGCCTCGCAGCTGGCGCACCACCATCTCTACGAGATTACGACCGAAACCGGCGGGGTTCGGGGCCGCCGCCGCGATGCCGACGCCGTCGTCGCGGATCGTCAGGCGCATCCCGGACTCGGTGCGACGGGCAGTGATCGAGACGCGGCCCTCGCGCGCATCCGGGAAGGCGTGACGCAGGGCGTTCGCGGTCAGCTCGTGGATGAGCAGGGCGAGCGGTGCCGCCATGGCGGCCGCCACCGAGATCGGCTCGACCTCCGCCTCGACGCGTCGCGTCTCGTGATCGAGGCCGGCATTCACGTCGGATAGGAACTCGGCCGCGAAATCGCCGAGGTTGAAGTGGGTGCAGTCACCCTCGGAATAGAGCATCCGGTGCGCGGTCGAGAGCGCTCCGATCCGCTCGGCCATGCCCTGGAGCGCGTCCCGGGCCTCGCCCTCCGGCGTGCGCCGGGCCTTCAGCAGCATCAGTGAGGAGATGACCTGAAGATTGTTCTTCACCCGGTGGTCGACCTCGTGAAGCAGAGCGGTCTTCTGCTCCAGAGCCGCACTGAGGTCATGGGTGCGGGCCGCGACCAGGCGCTCCAACTCGTCGTTGTTCACCCGCATGGTGAACTCGCGTTCGCGGGTGTGGGTCATGTCGGATTGCGCCGCGTAGAAATACGCGAGGCCGGCCGCGTCGTGGACCGGCGTGATCGTCATGGCGCTCCAGTAGGGAGAGCCGTCCTTGCGATAGTTCAGCAGCTCGGAGCTGATCGAATCACCGGCTTGGACGGCGGCCCGGATCCGGGCCACCTCGGCCTTGTCGGTTCCAGGCCCCTGGAGCATGCGGCAGTTGCGTCCGACCAGTTCATGGACGGCGAAGCCGCTCAATGCCAGGAACGCGTCGTTGACCCAGGAGATCGGGTTGTCGGGCGCACGCGCGTCGGTGATCACCATCGGGGACGGCGAACGGGCAAAGGCATCGACCAGCATCGCGTTTGGCGGACTGGGCTCGGGGCGGGCACTCAACGCATCATTCCACACTCGATCGACCCGGCTTTAGGATACGGCAACGCCGATCACGCCCCGCGCATGCAGGACGTGGAGACCACGTTAAGCAGGCATCGACCATGATTTAGGCGCACGGCCCCCCGATTCAGCCAAGACCCGAACGGCGCAAGGCTGCCACGATTTCGCGGGATCAAGGCCATTAAGGCTCAGGAGTTCCATGCCATGGCCAACCCGCCACAGGCTGCGCGCCGCTTTCACCTGCGCGACATCGTCGAGGATCGCCGAATCCTGCTGATGCTGGCGCTCGGATTCTCCTCCGGGCTGCCGCTCCTGCTGGTGCTCGGGACCTTCACGCTCCGGCTCGCCTTCTCGGATATCGACGTGCGGGCGATCGGCCTGTTCAGCTACGTCGCGCTGCCGTACTCGCTGAAGTTCCTGTGGGCCCCGGCGATCGACCGGCTGAACGTGCCGGTGCTGAGCAGGCTGCTCGGCCGGCGGCGGGCCTGGATGGTGACCACGCAGGCCGCCGTCGCCCTGTGCCTGATCCTGATGGCCTTCTCGGACCCGAAGACCAACCTGGCGCTGCTCGGCTTCGGGGCCTTCCTGGTGGCCTTCTGCGCGGCGAGCCAGGATGTGGTCGTGGACGGCTGGCGCATCGACGCCGCCGGCAGCGACTTCCAGGGCATCCTGGCGGCGACCTCGAACCTCGGCTACCGGCTCGGGCTGATCGCGGCCGGCGCCGGGGCCCTGTTCATCGCCTCGTCCGGGGGCTGGACGCTGGCCTACCTGATCATGGCGGCCCTGATGCTGGTCGGGATGATCGCCGCGCTGCTGGCGCCGGCCTTCGACGCACCCGCGCGGGTGCAGGCCGACGCGGCCGGGCATTCCCGGTTCTGGTCCATGCGCCGGGCCGTGCTGGAGCCGCTGACCGAGCTGCACGGCCGCTTCGGCGGCGCGCTCTGGGGCATCCTGCTGCTGGTGGCGCTCTACCGTCTGCCGGATTTCCTCTCGGGCGTGATGGCGAGCCCGCTCTATCGGACGCTGGGCTTCGACCTCAAAGAGATCGCAACCGTCACCAAGCTGTACGGCATCTGGGTCGGCATCGCGGGGGGCTTCGCGGGCGGTTGGGCCCTGGCGCGGCTCGGCCTGTTCCCGACGTTGCTGCTCGGCGCCTTCCTGGCCGCCTCCTCGCACCTGTCCTTCGCCTGGCTGTCGGCCGGCGCTCCCGAGATCTGGCGCCTGACGGTGGCGATCTCGATCGAGAACTTCTGCGGCTCCTTCGCCGGCATCGTGCTGATCGCCTACATGTCGAGCCTCACCAGCCCGGCCTACGCGGCGACGCAGTACGCACTGTTCTCCTCGCTCTACGCCCTGCCGGGCAAGCTGGTCGCGGGGTCGTCCGGCTTCGTCGTGGCGGCGATCGGCTATCCGGCCTTCTTCGTGATGACCTCCCTGGTCGGGATCCCGGTGCTGATCCTCTGCCTCGCGGTCGGGCGGCGCGGGCAGCGTCAGGACGAGGCTGCGGCGCGGGCGGCGGACGAGGCGGGGAACCGCATCCCGGCGCCCGAGCTTCCTTCCACGGCGCGGGCTTCCGGCACCGCGTGATGCGATCAGATCCAGGAATTCACGGATGAGCACGAGCGATCTCACTCGCGCCGACGCGACGATGCCGGCGCCGATCCCCGAAATCGCCTTGAGCGAGGCGGACCTCGCCGCCCTGCGCCGGGCCGTGGCGGTGCTGGAGCGGCCGAGCCTGGCCGCCCGCCTGTCGTCGGCGGCCGGCGCCCCGCTCGACATCATCGGCCGCTCGCTGCCCGCCCCGGTGACGGAGGCCGTCGGCCGCTCCACCGAGGCGGCGATGCGCGGCGCGCTGCGGGTCGCCCTGGCGACGCTGCCGCGCAGGGACGTCGTTCCCACCGCGGGTACCGAGATCGAGGCAGTCGCCGCCAAGGCGGACAGCCGGCTGACCCGTCTGCTCGGCTCGGGCGACACCAAGCACAAGGCGTTCGCGGCGCTGTCCGGGGCGCTGGGCGGCGCGTTCGGGCTGGCGACGCTGGCCGTCGAGCTGCCGGTTTCGACCACGCTGATGCTCCGCTCGATCGCCGAAATCGCCCGCGACGAAGGCGAGGACCTAGAAACGCCAGAGGGTGCCTTGGCCTGCGTTCAGGTCTTCGCCCTGGGCGGACGCACCGCGGCCGAGACGGAGGCCGGCTCGGCATTGACCGAGAGCGGCTATTTCGCGGTCCGGGCGGCCCTGGCCAAGACCCTGGCGGAGGCCGCACGCTACGCCGGCAGCAAGACCCTGCTCGACCAGTCGGCTCCGGCCCTGATCCGGTTCACGGCGCAGATCGCGGCCCGATTCGGCTTGGTCGTCTCGCAGAAGGTCGCCGCGCAGGCCGTCCCCGTGCTGGGCGCCTTCGGGGGGGCTGCGGTGAACACCGCCTTCATGAGCCATTTCCAATCGACCGCCCGGGCGCATTTCACGGTCCGGCGGCTCGAGCGGGCCTACGGTCCGGTCGCCGTGCGGGCGGCCTACGAGGTGGAGAAGGCGGCGCTGGGGGCGGCCTGAACGCGCGTCGCCGCCTGAACGGACTTGCGGTCGGCAGCCTCGCTGTCGTCGGGACGGACCGCCTCGGCATTCCGGGTTCGCCTGTGGCCCCGTGAGGCACGCCGAGCGGAACGGCGATCGAATCCCGGATCCGCCTTGATCCGCCTTCCCGGTCCCGCCAGAAACGATCCGTCTGACGCGCAGCGATGGAGGCGATCCTGATCAGCAACGCGGAGATGGTGATGCGGCTCGCCTTGGCGGCGCTGGCCGGCAGCGTCATCGGGCTGGAGCGCGAGCGGCTGCTCTGGGCGGCGGGCCTGCGGACGCACATGCTCGTCTGCGTCGGCTCCTGCCTGATCATGATCGTCTCGGCCTTCGGCTTCAGCGACGTGCTCGGCACCAAGAACGTCGTGCTCGATCCCTCGCGCATCGCCGCGCAGGTCGTCTCGGGAATCGGGTTCCTCGGCGCGGGCACGATCCTGCTGCGCGGCGAGGTCGTGAAGGGGCTCACCACGGCGGCAAGCCTGTGGGGCGTGGCGGCGATCGGGCTCGCGATCGGCAGCGGGCTTTATGTGCCGGCTTTGGCGACGACGGTCCTGGTGGTCGGCATCCTGGCGGGGATCAAGCCGTTCGAGGAACGCTGGCGCGAGCGGATGCGGTCCCAGACCCTGCGCATGACCGTCCGCAAGGGCGGGATGTCGATCGACACCCTCCATGCGGTGACCGGCGAGCGCGCCTCGCGGGTGCGCCAGTTCAGCACCCGGCCGGCTTCAGACCCGAACCTCGACGAGGTCACCGTCACCTTCGTCCGGCTGTCGCGCACGAGCTTCGAAGCGATCGCCGCCAAGCTGCGCGAGACCGCCGAGGTGGTCTCGGTCGATACCGTCGACAGCTGACGTCTCAGGCCGCCTCGCCGTCCAGGAAGAGGCGATAGGCCGGATTCTCGGTCTCGTCGGTGGCCGGGTAGCCCAACGCCTCGATCGCCGCATCGAACCGTGTGCGCTCGGCCGGCGGCACCGCGATGCCGGCGAGGACCCGGCCGTAATCGGCGCCGTGGTTGCGGTAGTGAAACAGGGTGATGTCGAAGCCGGGCCCCAGCGCGTCCAGGAACTTCATCAGCGCGCCCGGCCGCTCCGGGAACTGGAAGCGGAACAGCCGCTCATGCGCGACCCCAACGGCCCGGCCGCCGACCATGTAGCGGACATGGACCTTCGCCATCTCGTTGTCGCTCATGTCGAGCACGCGGTAGCCGGCCTCGCGCAGGTCGCCGATCAGCCCCTGCTTCTCGCGCTTGCCACCGGCGATGTTGATGCCCACGAAGATCTGCGCCTCGGAGCCCGGGGCGTGGCGGTAGTTGAACTCGGTGATCGCCCGCGGCCCGAGCGCCCTGATGAACGCCCGGTAGGCGCCGGGCTGCTCCGGGATGGAGACGCCGAGCAGGACCTCGCGCTGCTCGCCGATCTCCGCCCGCTCGGCGATATGGCGCAGGCGGTCGAAGTTGAGGTTCGCCCCCGACGAGATCGCGATCAGGGTGCCGTCGCCGCCCTCGCGCTCGGCGTAGAGCTTGGCCCCGGCGAGGCTCAGCGCCCCGGACGGCTCCGACACCGCCCGGGTGTCGTCGAAGATGTCCTTCACCGCCGCGCACATGGCGTCGGTGTCCACCGTGATGACTTCGTCGAGATGCTCCCGGCAGAGCCGGA
Source organism: Methylobacterium sp. AC315 (assembly GCF_979253755.1). Taxonomy (NCBI): domain Bacteria; kingdom Pseudomonadati; phylum Pseudomonadota; class Alphaproteobacteria; order Hyphomicrobiales; family Methylobacteriaceae; genus Methylobacterium; species Methylobacterium sp. AC315. Next base: position 484,899 of record NZ_CEEDEA010000004.1, on the reverse strand, counting down.
AGGTCTCCTCGCCGGCTTGGCGCACGGCGACGCCGTCGGCGAACAGCCCGACCGAGGGCAGGCTGACCCGGGTGCCGGCGGCGAGCGCAGCCGCCATGCAGGCGGCATCCTCGGGCTCGACGCCGATCACCTTGGTGCCGGGCCGCAGGTACTTCACGAAGGTCGCGATCCCGGCGGCCAGCCCGCCGCCGCCCACCGGCACGAAGATCGCCTCGATCGGCCCGGTATGCTGCTCCAGGATCTCCTTGCCGATGGTCCCCTGGCCGGCGATGACCTCGGGATCGTCGAACGGGTGCAGGAAGGTCAGCCCCTGCTCGGCCTCCAGGATCTTGGCGTGGGCCAGGGCCTCGTCGAACGCGTCACCGTGCAGCACCACCTCGGCGCCGCGGGCCCGGCAGGCATCGACCTTGATCGACGGGGTGGTGCGCGGCATCACGATCACCGCCCGGGCCCCGAGCTTGGCCGACGCCAGCGCCACGCCCTGCGCATGGTTGCCCGCGGAGGCGCAGACCACGCCCCGGGCGATCTGGTCCGGGCTCAGGCCCGACATCTTGTTGTAGGCGCCGCGCAGCTTGAACGAGAAGACCGGCTGCAGGTCCTCGCGCTTGAGCAGCACGGGCCGGCCGAGCCGCTTCGTCATCCGGGGCATCGGATCGAGCGGGCTCTCGATCGCCACGTCGTAGACGCGGGCGGTCAGGATCTTGCGGATGTAGTCGGTCATGTTTTTGGGACTTCGGCGCGCGGCGCGGATGGGCCGAGATAGACCCTCGCGCGGCGAGATGCGAGCGGAGGCTCGCTCAGGTCAGAGGCCGGGCCCAGTCCTGGTGGCCGTAAAGGACGCGGACGATCAAGATGCCGGCCGCGTGCTCGACATACCCGACGACATGCGCGCGGTACGGATACAGCCGCACCGGAGGCACGAGGTCATCCCGGAAGAAGGCCAGCAGCGGGGTTCTTGGCGAACAGCGCCGTCAGCCCAGCGTAAGACCGCTCGGCTTGGTCGCGGCCGAAGGTGGCGGAACCAGACACCACCAACACCCAGCCGGTCAAAGATCTGACGGTCTTACCAGTTCGCACGCAGCAGCTGCGCGCGGGACATCCCGGTCAGGTCACCCCACCCGCTCCACGAGCGCCGCCACCCACACCAGCAGCGCCGCCATCTGGGCCATGAAGGTCCCGGCCGAGGCCAGATCCTTCACGGTGCCGATCATCGGGTGGTGGCCGGGGTGGACGTGGTCGCAGAGCTTCTCCACGGCGGTGTTGAGAAATTCGGCGGCCAGCATCAGCAGCAGGCTCACCATCAGGGCGACCCGGACCCAGAGGGTCGCGCCCAGCAGCAGGGCCACCGGCACGCCGAGCGCCAGCAGCACCAGCTCCTGCCGCACCGCGCGCTCGGTGCGGGCGCCGTGGCGCAGGCCGCGCCAGGAATTGAGGAAGGCGAGGACGAGGGCGTTCATCGGGCGGCGCCCTCCGGCACCGACCGGCTGATCCACTTGGCCAGAAGCGGCCCGGTCAGCAGCACCACGAACAGGCGCAGCGTCTGCACGGCCAGCACGAAGGACACGTCCGCCTTCGAGCCGACCGCGATGATCGCCACGGAATCGAGCCCGCCCGGGCTGGTGGCCAACACGGCGGTGAGCAGGTCGATCGGCAACAGGAAGGTCAGGCCCCAGCCCCAGGCGCCGCACAGGGCGATCACCGAGAAGGTCGCGGCCAGGATGCCGGGCAGGGCGGAAAAGGTCAGCCGCAGGGTTTCGCGGGTAAAGCGCAGGCCGACATAGATGCCGATGCAGGCATAGGCGAGTTCGAGGATCGGTGCCGGCAGGGACATCCGCACCAGGCCGCTGGCATGGAGCAGGCTGCCGAGCACCATCGGGCCGATCTGCGCGCCGGCCGGGACCCGGAGGGACAGGGCGACGCCGGCCCCGACCACCGCGACCGCCAGCGTCGCCAGCAGCGAGAGCGCTCCGGTCACCTCGGCCGCCCCGGCGGCGGCGCCCGGGACCGGCGCCTCCATCAGGAACCGGGCGGCCAGCGAGGCCGAGAACACCACGGCGGCGACCCGTACATACTGCATGAAGGCCACGAGCCGCGGATCGGCGCCGAAATCCTCGGCCATCGCCACCATGGCGGAGGCGCCGCCGGGGGAGGAACCCCAGGCCGCCGTGGTCCCGGGCAGCACCCGCAACCGCGTGAGGATCCAGCCGACGAGGCCGCTCGCCGCCACCGTCACCAGCACCACGGCGACGATCAGCGGCCCGTCCTCGAACAAGGTCTGGGCGATCTGCCCGGTCACGGCATGGGCCACCAGACAGCCGATCATCGCCTGCGCGGCGTTGAAGGCGAAGCGCGGCACGTGCAGGCGGGAGCCACCGACCCCGAAGGCGATCGCCGCGATCATCGGCCCGAGCAGGAGCGCGGCGGGGAACCCCGCGTGCAGCAGGCCGAGCGAGACGGCCGCCGACGCGACGGCGAGGGCGGCCCAAAGGCCGAGGCTGCGGGAGGAGGGCAAGGCGACCGGGGGCGGGTTCACCCGTACGGATTGCAGGGCGGAGGCCCGCTACACTGCAATATGGGCCCTGTCACGGCAAAGATTTTTGCAATGCCGATGTCGGGGCTGGCGAGCTACGGTCTTCACAGGGATCGTGGTGGCGCGTTTTTCTGAAGCGGAGGCATCTCGCGAGCGCAGGCTCGCCCCGGGGCCTCTTCCGCCCCCGCCCACATCCTGAGGCACCGGAGCGAAGCGGAGGCCCCCGGAATCGTCGGGGATCGCGCGGCAGGCTCCTCGGGATGGGCGGCCCGGACCGGCGATCGTCGGGGCCGATCCTACGGCCCCCGGCTGAGATCCGCGAAGGCCGCGTCGAGCCGGGTGCGCGCCTCCTTGAGCGCGGTGCGCCGATCCGCCAGCCAGGTCCGGTCGGCATCGAGCCGCGTCCGGGCGGCCGCCAGCATGCGTCGAACCTCCGGGGCTTGCGGTCCGCCGATCCCCTTCGCGGCGTCGATCATGCCGCGGGCCGACAGGGCGGCCCGGAACCGGGCCTCGTCCAGGGGCAGGTCGGGCTTAAGGCCCGAGCCGGCCGCGGCCTCCGCGTAGATCCGCTTCACCTCGGTGAACGGCAGGTCGGCTGGGCGCAGGTCGTGGCTGCGGCCGTAGCTCACCAGTTCGGAGGCGAAATGGTGCCCGAGCCGGAACGGCACGTCGGCCTCGCGCTGGAGCGTGTCGGCAAGCTCCGTGGTGGTGGAATAATCGGCCGCGACCTCGTCGGCGGCCCGTTCCCGGTCGATTACCAGCCCATCGAGGACCCGGGTCCAGCGCCGGCAGGTCTCGGCCGCCTCGGAGACGGTCCGACCTGGGGGCTCGGCCTGGTTGCGCTTGTAGTCCGGCATGCCGGAATCGACGTTGTGGGCCATGATGACGAAGGCCTGCGCGGCGCCGACCACGTCGCTTGCCTTCATGCGCAGGCTGTACAGCGCCACTGGGTTGCGCTTCTGCGGCATGATGCTGCTCGGCCCCGTCAGCGCACCCTCACGCAGCAGGATCCACGGCCGTGTTTGGTGGTACTGGGCGTAGAGGTCCTGCGCGAAGCTGCCGGCCGTGGTGGCGAGGTTGGCCGACAGGCCGGTCAGCTCCAGGCCGAGATCCATGGGCGCCAGCTGTCCGGCATCGTAGCTGTTCTCCACCGCCGCATCGAAGCCCAGCAGCCCGGCGAGGCGAACGCGATCGACCGGGAAACTCGACGTGCCGAGCGCCGCGGCCCCCAATGGCGAGAGGTTCACGCGCGCCCAGGTCTCGCGCAGGCGATCGCCGTCGCGGGCCAGCGCTCCCGCATAGCCGAGCAGGTAATGACCCAGCGTCGTCGGCTGGGCCTGCACGCCGTTGGTGTAGGCCGGGACGATCGTATCGGCTTCCCGCCCGGCGACATCCAGGAGGGCGGCGCGGGTCTTGTCCAGGGCTTCGGCGAGGTCGAGCAGCCGGTCGCGCTGGTCGAGCTTCAGCACGGTCGGGATGATGTCCTGACGGCTGCGGCCGGAATGCATCCGGGTGGCGTCCGGTCCGGCGATGGCGGTGATCAGCGGCTCGATCCGCAGGTAGTCGTCGGGCCGCTCGGCCCCCGGCCTGGCGGCATCCGCCGCGACCTGATCGAGCGCGCGGGCGATCCGCGCGCCGAGATCGCGCGGCACGATGCCGGCCTCTACAGTCATTACCAGGGAGGCGCGGTCGATGGCGTCGATGCGGGCGAAGCTGTCGTGCGGCTCGGCGCGGGCCGCCGCGGGGGCGAGGAGGGCGAAGAGGGTCGCGATCAGTCTGCGCCGCATGCACGTGCTCCAGGGGGTCGCCGTCTCGCGCCGGCCGAAGCATTCTGTCCGATCCGGCGGGTCTTCACACATCACATTGCGGATCGTGTGTGGAGCCGGTGCGGATTGGACGTTCCTCCGCGCGCTGGCGATACGGTCCGGCGGAGCAGCCCTCTGCGATATGAATCACCCCGGCATTTCGGGAGTGTGGCATCGAAAAACTGAGTTGCGACAAGACCATGCGCCGTCGGCGGATCTGGATCCCGGGCTCGCCTACGGCGCCCCGGGATGACGGGGCGGGTCAACGAACGGCCGTGCCTCAGAACCCAGATCCTCGAAACCTATGCCGCCCCATCCCGGCACGCAGCCGTGCCGGCCGGCGCATGCGCGCGGAAGAACGCCGCCAGGTTTGCCAGCCCAGGCGCGCGGGGATCGCTCGCCCGCCAAGCCAACGCGATGGTGCGGCCGGGCCCGTCGACGTCGAAGGCGCGCGTGACGGTCAAGCCGGTCGGATCGGGGCCGGCGGGCACGGCCAGCGCCGGCAGCAGGGTGTACCCGGTCCCCGCCGCCACCATCGAGCGGAGGGTCTCCAGGCTGGTGGCGTGGCGCCCCATGGAGGAACCGGCGCCGCAGGCCGCGATCGCCTGGTCGCGCAGGCAGTTGCCCTCGTCGAGCAGCAGCAGGTCCGGCCCGGCGATCTCCGTGGCCGACAGGGCGCCGCCGCGGGCCAGTGCATGCTCGGCCGGGCAGGCCAGCCAGAACGGCTCGACGAAGAGCGGCGCCACCGCCAGCCCGACCGGAGGCAGGGGCAGGGAGACCAGGGCGGCGTCGATGCGCCCGTCGCGCAGGCCCTCGACGATCTCGGCGGTGCGGGATTCCGACAGCGACAGTGTCAGCAGCGGGTATTGCTGGCGCAGCGGCCGCAGCACGAGCGGGAAGAAGTAGGGTCCCAGCGTCTGGATCGCCGCCAGCACCAGCCGCCCGGTGAGCGGCGAGCCGCGCCCCTCGGTCGCCAGCGCCAGGAGCCTCTGGGCCTCGGCCAGGACGACGCGCGATTGCCGGACAATCCCCTGTCCGGCCTCCGTGAGGAGGACACGGCGGTTCGAGCGCTCGAACAGGGTCACGCCCAGGGAGGCCTCGAGCTTGCGGACCTGGACGCTCAAGGTCGGCTGGCTGACGTTGCAGCGCTCAGCCGCCCGGCCGAAATGGCCCTCGTCGGCGATGGCCACCACATATTCCAGATCGCGCAGCGACAGGCCCGACAGGTTCATAGGCGGCGTCTATCACGGCGTTTGGGACGATGCATTAGCCAACGCCACATCGGAGGTCCATAACCTCGTCGGAACGGTTCCAGTCTGCTGCGGCGGCCCCATATGCCGATGACAGGCATCACGGAGAGATGAGACGCATGAGCGATCAACGCCCGATCCTGACTACACGCCAGGGCCATCCGGTCCGCGACAACCAGAGCACCCGGACGGTCGGCGAGCGCGGCCCGGCGACGCTCGAGAACTACCAGTTCATCGAGAAGATCACGCATTTCGACCGTGAGCGGATCCCGGAGCGCGTGGTCCATGCCCGCGGCGCCGGCGCCCACGGCTACTTCGAGGCCTACGGCAAGATCGGCAACGAGCCGGCCTCCAAGTACACCCGCGCCCGCGTGCTGAACGAGACCGGCGTGAAGACGCCGATGTTCGTGCGCTTCTCGACGGTGGCCGGCGCCAAGGAGAGCCCGGAGACCGAGCGCGACCCGCGCGGTTTCGCGGTGAAGTTCAAGACCGTCGACGGCAATTGGGACCTGGTCGGCAACAACCTGAAGGTGTTCTTCATCCGGGACGCGATCAAGTTCCCCGACATGATCCACGCCTTCAAGCCGGACCCGGTGACCAACCGCCAGGAAGCGTGGCGCTTCTTCGACTTCGTGGCCCAGCACCCCGAAGCGATCCACATGGTGACGCACCTCAAGTCGCCCTGGGGCATCCCGGCCAACTATCGCGAGATGGAGGGCTCCGGCGTCAACACCTACAAGCTGGTCAACGACCAGGGTGAGGCCGTGCTCTGCAAGTTCCATTGGGAGCCGAAGCAGGGCGTGCGCAACCTGACCTCCGCGCAGGCCGCGGAGATCCAGGGCAAGGACGTCGGCCACGCGACCCGCGACCTCTACGACAACATCAAGGCTGGCAACTTCCCGGAGTGGGAGTTCTGCGTGCAGATCATGCCGGACGGCCCGAACGACCACCTGTCGTTCGATCCGCTGGACGACACGAAGCTGTGGCCGGTGGACCAGTTCCCGCTGCTGCCGGTGGGCCGCATGGTGCTGGATCGGGTGCCGGACAACTTCTTCGCCGAGGTCGAGCAGTCGGCGTTCGGCACCGGCGTCCTGGTCGACGGCATCGACTTCTCGGACGACAAGATGCTGCAGGGCCGGACGCTGTCCTACTCGGACACGCAGCGCTACCGCGTCGGCGCCAACTACCTCCAGCTGCCGATCAACGCGCCGCAGCCGGGCGTGAAGGTCTACTCGAACCAGCGGGACGGCCAGATGACCTATGGGGTCGACGGGACCGGACCGAACAAGCACATCAACTACGAGCCCTCGACGCTCTCCGAGGGCCTGCGCGAGGCCCCGAAGCCGGCCAAGGACTATCACCAGCCGGTGGACGGCAAGCTCGGCCGCTATCAGACCTCGCGCACCGAGGACGACTACACCCAGGCCGGAGTCCGGTACCGCTCGTTCCAGGACTGGGAGCGTGAGGACCTGATCGCCAATCTCGTGGGCGACATGAAGCAGTGCCCGGAAGCCATCCAGTTGCGGATGGTCTGGCACTTCTGGCACGCCGACGAAGATTACGGCCGCCGCGTCGCCGAGGGTGCGGGCATCGATCTGGAGAAGGCCAAGGCCCTGCCGCCGCTGCCGGGTCGCGCCGCCCCGGGCAAGCGCCTGCAGTCCGAGACCTACACGGACGGCTCGCAGGCCCACCGGGTCGCCGCCGAGTAGTTTTGCAGGTCGCATCGAGCCGACCCTGAGCGAATGAAGGCCCCGCGGGCGAGAACCCGCGGGGCCTTTCTCTTGGCCTCGACCCAAAGCGCGATCCGCGCTCAAGGGCAGGCGCGCCGGACGTAGCCCTTGCCGATATAGGTCTGCGTGATCGGATCGTAGGTCGTGAAGCGGCGGGCACAGGCCGCGACGGCCGCGGAGAGGTCGGCCGGGTCGTCCGCCTCGACGACGGGCGGGACATCGGCGGGCGCCTCGTCGACCGGAGCCGCGTAGGCCGGGGGCGCATAGATCGGAGGCGTGTCGACATAGCCGCCGTCGAAGAGCGGGTCGCCGTAGCCGCCCCACAGGCCACCGAGCCCGAAGCCGAGGCCCAGGCCCAGCCCCAGGCCGCCGAGTCCGTAACCGTAAGCGCCCCCGTAGCCGCCGCGCCAGTGCCGGCGAAATCCGGGATGCCGGATAGCCGAGCCGGGGCCGCGCCCGCCGAATCCGGGGCCCGGCCGCACCGGTCCGAGTGGTCGCCCCAACGCTCCGGTCCGCGGCCCGATCGCGCCACCCCGGTAGCCGCCACCGAACCCGCGCGCCTCCGCAGCTGTCGCCAACACGGCGAGCACCGTCATGGCGGCAGCAGCCAGCCGAATCCCGGAGCGTTCGATACCTGGCATGCCGTCCACCCAGCGCGTGACGCCGGCCGAAAGGACGGGCGCCCGAGTCGCAATACTCTGCGTAATCGAGCGGCGACGGACCCGTCCGTCAAGGAGGTTCCGGCGGATGCGCTCAGGCGCTGCGCGCGGGATCCGAGCTGTTGAGCACGGTCACCGGTTGGAGTGGCGTGCGTGCGGCCTCCGGCGCGGCGGCGCTGACCTTGCGATCGCGGCCGGCGGCCTGGCCGACCAGAATCGCGGCGACCGCGATCGTGACGAACAGCCCTCCGGCGAGACCCCAACCGCCGGTCGCCTCGTGGGCGAGCCCGAACGCGAGGGGCCCGAGGCAGGCGCCGGTATAGCCGATGCCCTGCGCCATGGCGGAGAGGCCGGCCGCGCTGGCGGCATCGGCGGAGCGCAGGACGATCAGGGTCAGCCCCAGGCCGAAGCAGCCGCCGATGCCGAAGCCGAGGACGCAGGCCGCCGGGATCCGCAGGGTCTCGGGTCCGAAGGCCAGCGCTAGGAACGCCGCCGCGGTGAGCCCCGGGATCGCGACGATCCAGGCGCGCTGGTCCCGCGCGCGGGCTGCCAGCATGGCGGTGATCAGCGCACCGGGCGCCTGAACCAAGGTCATCAGCGATGCGTAGAGGCCGGCATCCAGGGCTGAGAGGCCGCGCGCCTGGAGCAGCAGCGGCAGCCAGCCGAACAGCGTGTAGGCCAGGGAGGATTGCAGGCCCATGAAGCCCGTGACCCACCAGGCCAGCGGGTCGCGCAGAAGCCGCCCGGCAGAGGGCGCCCGGGTCGAGGCCGTGCGGCGGGCGAAGGGAATCCACAGGAAGGCCGCCACCAGGGCCGGCAGCGCCCAGACCGCGAGCGCCGAGGGCCAGCCGCCGCCGAGGGCGTGCTCCACGGGGACCGCCGCGCCCGCGCCGGCCGCAGCGCCGAGGCACAGGGTCATGGTGTAGAGGCCGGTCATCAGCCCGCCGCTGCCGGAGAAGTCGCGCTTGACCAGGGCCGGCAGCAGCACGTTGTCGAGGCCGATCCCGATGGCGGCGAGCGCCGTCCCGGCGAACAACGGCACGAGGCCGCCGAGGCCCCGAAGCGTCAGGCCCGCGGCCAGGATCGTGGCGCCTACCAGCACGGCGAGGTCGGGCCCGATCCGGCGGATCAGCGGCGCCGCCAGCGCGCAGGCGATGCCGAGGCACAGGACCGGCAGGGTGGTGAGGATTGCCGCGCCGCCGGCGCTGAGCCCGGTGCTCTCCCGGATCGTCGCCAGCAGCGGCCCGATCGTGCTGAGCGCCGGGCGCAGGTTGAACGCCACCAGCATCAGCGCGAGGCCGAGGAGGATCCGGCCCGGAGCCGTGCGCTCGGGGCTCATGCCCGCAGCCGGGCGGTGAGGGCGCCACTCAGGCAGGCGGCGAGCATCAACGCGAAGGCGGCGTCCCCGAACCGGCCATACAGGGTACCGCCCACGATGCGGGCGGGCAGATCGGCATCGAGCCAGGTTTCCGTGTCGAGTGTCGTCTGCGCGACGACGCGGCCGTGCGGGTCGATCACAGCGGAGATTCCGGTGTTGGCATCGCGCACCAGCGGCAGTCCTTCCTCCACGGCACGCAGCCGAGCCTGGGCCAGATGCTGGCGGGGCCCGGGCGTATCGCCGAACCAAGCATCGTTCGTGACGTTCAGGATCAGCCCGGGCGGACGCGGTACCGAGGCGGCCGTCGCCGGCAGGATCGCGTGCGGGAAGATCGCCTCGTAGCAGATCGTCGCCGCCACCGGGGGCAGGCCCGGCACCGTCAGGATCCGCTGGGCCGCGAGGGTGCCGGCGGAGAAGCCCCCGGGAATCGCCACGAACTGGCGCAGTCCCAACGCCCGGAGCGCCGCATCGAGGGGCGCCGGCAGGTACTCGCCGAACGGGACGAGATGGACCTTGTCGTAGCTGTCGGACATCTTGCCGTCCGGCCCGATCACCATCACGGCGTTGAAGTAGCGCAGGCGTTCGCCGGGTAGCGGTTCCTCCGCCCGGGCCGCCCCGGTGATCAGGTGCTGCCCGGGCTTGAGGCCGGCCGCGACCTTCGCCAGGGCGTCGGGATCGCGCTGGATCAGGAACGGGAAGGCCGATTCCGGCCAGACGATATGGGTCGGCTCGGGCTCGCCCCCCTCGGTCGGGCGCTGACTCAGCTCGATGTAGCGGTCGACGATGTCGGCACGGTTCTCGGGCCTGAACTTGGCGTCCTGCGGCAGGTTCGGCTGGACGAGGCGCAGGCGGACGCCCGTCACCACCGGGTCGGGCGGGCCGAGTTGCACGGCCCCGTAGAGCGCCATCCCGACGAGGACGATCGCGGCGGCCGCGCTCGGGCCGAACCGGCTGCGCGGGTGCGAGCCCGTGGCCAGGGTCGCGGGCGCGGCGCAGATCAGGACCGCCAGGATGGTCAGGCCATAGAGGCCGATCGCGGCGCCCCATTGCAGCGTCCAGACGTTCTGGGCGAGCGCCATCCCGAGGGTGTTCCAGGGGAAACCCGTGAACAGGTGGCCGCGCAGCCACTCGGCCGCGCCGACCCCGAACGCCAGGGCGGCGATCCGGGCCGGGCCGCGAGCCCAGAGCAGGCCGGCGGTGCCGAACCCGGCGCCGTAGAACAGGCCCAGAGCGAAGGGTAGGCCGATGACGCCGAGCGGCATCGCCCACAGGAACTCGTCGGCTTCCACCAGGAAGGCCTGGCCGAGCCACCACAGGCCGGCGGTGAGGTAGCCGAAGCCCCAGGCCCAGCCGATCAGGAAGCAGGGCCAGAGTCGCCGCAGCGCAGTCCGCTCCGCAGCCGCACCGTCGATGAGCCAGACCGCCACCGAGAGGGACACGGCCAGGGCTGGCAGGAACCCATAGGGCGGCATCGCCAGGGCGCCCACCGCACCGGCGAGCCAGGCCAGCCCGAGCCGCCGCCAACCGGTCAGCCGGGTGATCGCCAGCAGGAAGCCCGGGGACGGACGGCCCATGGGACCCCTCGGAGCGGCCGAGTCCCGGGCATGCCGCGCGGTCAGGACCGCCACGCAGCACCCGTCACGCGAAGATCCTCATGGATGCGGCGTCTCGGGAGCCGGCGTCGGGGTCGGTGGCGGCAGGGCGAGCGGCACCACGGTGCTGATCCGCGCCGGACCCTTGTGGAAGCGCAGGCGCTTCAGGCGCCGGGGGTCGGCGTCGAGCACCTCGAATTCGAGGTCGCCCGGACCGACGATCAGCTCGCCACGGGACGGGACCCGGCCGGCCAGGGTGACGATCATGCCGCCCAGGGTGTCGATCTCCTCGGCCATGTCTCCGACCGCTGCGACGAGGTCGACCCCGGTGGCCTCGGAGACCTCGGCCAGGGGCGTGCGGGCGTCGGCCACGAACACGTCGTCCTCGCCGTCGACCCGCTGGACCTGCTTGGCCTCGGCGACGTCGTGCTCGTCCTCGATATCGCCGACCACGACCTCGATCAGATCCTCGATGGAGATCAGCCCGTCGGTGCCGCCATACTCGTCGATGACGAGCGCCATGTGGGTGCGTGTCGCCTGCATCCGCACCAGCAGGTCGATGGCCGGCATGGAGGGCGGCACGAACAGAACGGGCCGCTGGATGCGGGCGGCAGCCAGCGTCGTGCTGAGATCGACCTTGCCGAGATCCAGCGCCCGGGGCAGCCGAACCGGCGGCCGTCGGGCCGGCCGCGGGACCACAACAGTCGGATCGGCCACGACCTCGCCCTCGGCGGCCAGGGGAGGCCGGGCCGCAGCCGCGGCGACGCTGCGCCGGGTCGGCTCGGCCTTGGCGGCGATGTGATCGACGAGGTCGCGGATGTGAACCATGCCGCGGGGGTCGTCCAGCGTCTCGCCGTAGACTGGCAGGCGGGAATGGCCGGCGTTGCGGAACAGCTTGAGCAGATCGCCGATGTTGGTGTCGTTCGAGACCGCGACGATGTCGGCCCGGGGGACCATCACGTCGTCGACCCGCACCTTGTGCAGGCCGAGCACGTTCTTGAGCATCACCCGCTCGAGGGGGGTGAGACCGCTCTCGCCGGCATCGGGCTCGGCGAGCGCCTCCTCAAGGCCCTCACGCAGCGAATCGCGCGGCTTGAGGTGGAGCGCCTGAAGCAGGCGGTCGTACCAAGGCTCCCGGGTCTGGGATTCGCCCTCGGTGGAACTGGGCGCGGCCAGGGCCGCGCCGCGACTTCGATCGTTGCTCATGTCTCTCGGATCTGGGGGCGGTGGGGAATCGGCCGCTCAGGCATAGGGATCTGGGATGCCCAACGTCGCGAGGGCCGCGACTTCGAGCGCCTCCATGGCCTCGGCCTCGGCCTCGCCGTTCTCGTGGTCCTGACCGAGACAATGCAGGGTGCCATGGACGAGGAGGTGCGCGAGGTGATTCTGGAGCGGCTTCGACTGCTCGGCACTCTCGCGCACAAGGGTCTCGTAGGCAAGGACCACGTCGCCGAGCGGCAGCGCTGCGCCCGCATGCCGGGGCTGCGGAGCCGCCGGGAAGGACAGCACGTTGGTGGGCTTGTCCTTTCCGCGCCAGGTGCGGTTGAGCTCCTGGACGGTGACGTCGTCGGTCAGCATGACGCTGACTTCCACGGGTCCGTCCGGCGGCGCGGGCGCAGCCGCCAGCCCCGCCTCGACGGCGCGGGTGACGAGCGATTCGAGCTCCGGGATCGCGGCTTCCCAGCGATCGTCCTCGATCGCGACGTCGATGTCGTGCGGCGTACTCACGCCAGGGGCCGGCGCCGGGGGTTGGGATTGCGGTCGGCATCGCCGTCGCCGTAGGTGGCGCGCTCGTAGGCGGTGACGATCCGGCGCACGAGGTCGTGGCGGACCACGTCCACGTCCTTGAAGGTCACCCGGCCGATGCCCTCCACGCCGTCGAGCACGTTCACCGCCTCCACGAGCCCGGACTTCTGGCCCGGCGGCAGGTCGACCTGGCTGGGGTCGCCGGTGATGATCATGCGCGAGCCCTCGCCGAGGCGGGTCAGGAACATCTTCATCTGCATGGAGGTGGTGTTCTGCGCCTCGTCGAGGAGCACCACGGCGTTGGTGAGCGTCCGCCCGCGCATGAAGGCCAGCGGTGCAATCTCGATGATGCCGGTTTGGAGGCCGCGGTCCACGTGGCGCGCCTCCATGAAGTCGTAGAGGGCGTCGTAGATCGGGCGCAGGTACGGATCGACCTTGTCGCGCATGTCGCCGGGCAGGAAGCCCAGGCGCTCGCCGGCCTCGACCGCCGGGCGCGACAGGATCAGCCGCTCGGCGTGGCCCTGCTCGAGCAGCGACACGGCGTGGCCGACGGCGAGCCAGGTCTTGCCGGTTCCGGCCGGACCTTCCGCGAAGACCAGCTCGTTGGTCCGCAGCAGCTTGATGTACTGGTCCTGCGCCTGGTTGCGCGCCCGTACCGCGCCGCGGCGGCGGGTGGCGATCTGCTCGAAATGCGGCGTGTCGGCCTCGGCGGCGATCGCCTCGGCGGGGAACAGGCTCGCCTGCGCGGTGGCCTCGCGGATCGCACCGTCGACATCGCCCAGCGTCAGGGTGCTGCCGCCGGTCCGCACCCGGGCGTAGAGCTTGAGGAACACCCGCCGCGCCTTCTCGGCGGCGTCGGGCGACCCCTTGATGACGAGGTGGTTGCCGAGCGCCGTGGCGGTGACGTCGAGCCGGCGCTCGATATGGGCGACGTTCTGATCGTATTGACCGAAGACGAGGCTCGCGAGGCGGTTGTCGTCGAAGGTCAGCGGCACCTCCACCGCTTCCTCCGATTCGGCCGGCCGCGCCGCCGGCCCGCGACCCCGCAGGGGGCCGCGCACGCCAGACCCGTCCGACGCGCTCAACCTGTGATCCTCACCGCCATCCCCATCGCTTCGATCCTCACGCCGCCACAGCCTCGGAAGCCAGTTGCCCGAACAGGCTGTTCGTCCCGGCCCGGACGATCCGGACCGGCACGATCGACCCGATATGGTGGAGCGGGGCGTCGAACTGCACAGCCAGCAGGTGCGGCGTCTTGCCCGCGAGCTGCCCCGGAAGCCGGCCGGCCTTCTCGACCAGGACGTCGAACACCTGTCCGACCGCCGCCCGTTGGTAGGCGTAGCGCTGCTCGTCGAGGAGCGCCTGAAGCTCGGCGAGCCGCGCCGCCATCACGGGTTCGGGCACCCCATCGTCGCGCTCGGCGGCCGGCGTGCCGGGGCGGGGGCTGTACTTGAACGAGAACGCGCTCTCGAACCCGATCTCGCGCACCAACCGCAGGGTGTCGGCGAAGTCGGCGTCGGTCTCGCCCGGGAAGCCGACGATGAAATCGGAAGACAGGGCGACGTCCGGCCGGGCGGCGCGCACCCGGCCGATCAGGCGCCGGTACTGGTCGCCGGTGTGCTTGCGGTTCATGGCCGCAAGGATCCGGTCCGAGCCCGACTGAACCGGGAGGTGCAGGTACGGCATCAGCGCCGGCACCTCGCCATGGGCCCGCACGAGCGCGTCGTCGAAATCGTTCGGGTGGCTCGTCGTGTAGCGGACCCGGGCGAGGCCCGGGATCTTTGCGACGGCCCGGATGAGGTCGGCGAGCCCGACCGGGGCACCGTCCGGGCCCAGGCCGTGATAGCCGTTGACGTTCTGGCCGATCAGCGTGACCTCGCGGGCGCCCCCCTGCGCCAAAGTCTCCGCTTCGGCCAGCACCGCAGCGACGGGACGCGAGACCTCGGCGCCGCGGGTGTAGGGCACCACGCAGAAGGCGCAGAACTTGTCGCAGCCTTCCTGCACGGTGAGGAAGGCCGTCGGCGCGGAGCTGCGGCGCCGGGGCAAGTGCGCGAACTTGTGCTCGACCGGGAATTCGGTGTCGACCACCCGGCGCTCGCGGGAGCGGGCCAGGAGGTCCGGCAGGCGATGGTAGCTCTGCGGGCCGACCACCACGTCCACCGCGGGCTGGCGCGTCTGGATCTCGGCGCCCTCGGCCTGGGCGACGCAGCCGGCGACGACGATGCGGGTATCGAGGCCGCGGGCCTGCCGCTCGCCCTTCAGGACGCGCAGGCGGCCGAGTTCGGAATAGACCTTCTCGGCAGCCTTCTCGCGGATGTGGCAGGTGTTGAGGACGACGACGTCGGCCTCCTCCACCGAATCGGTCGGCGCATATCCTTCAGCGCCCAGCACGTCGGCCATGCGGGCCGCGTCGTAGGCGTTCATCTGGCAACCGTAGGATTTGACGAAGGCCTTCTTCAACGCGTGCCGCCCCAAAAACCGTCCGCTCGTCCATCGTCCCGGGCCGATCCTGCGCGGACCGGCGGGCGGGAGCCTGTAGCACGGATCGCACGGGCCGTCGCGACACCCACGGCAGGACGGGGTTGCCGAAAGGCGCGCCCTTTGGCGGGGTTCGGGCCCAAGGTCCTCGAGGCACCAGGGCCGTGCCCTGGACCCGCAAAAGGTCACGGACCTTTCAAGATCCAGGTTCTGGCGCGTAGGGCAGGGGAGGCGGCGGGGCGTGCCCGCCGCCTCGTTGTCAGTGGGCTGCGGCCGCGGCCGGGACGTCGATGACCATCTGCTGGAAGAACGGCACGTAGGCCTGGAGCATCACGAACAGGCCGACCAGGCAGGCGAGCGCGATCGAGTGCCAGAACACGAAGCGCAGGATCTTGCCCTCCTGGCCGAAATAGCCGGTGGCCGTGGAGGCGACGACGATCGACTGGGCGTCGATCATCTTGCCCATCACGCCGCCCGACGAGTTCGCCGCCGCCATCAGCACGCCCGAGAGGCCGAGTTGCTCGGCGGTGATCCGCTGCAATCCGCCGAACAGGACGTTCGAGGCCGTGTCCGACCCGGTCAGCGCGACGCCCAGCCAGCCGAGCAGGGTGCCGAAGAACGGGTACAGGATGCCGGTGCCCGCGAAGGCGAGCCCTAGCGTGGCGTCGACGCCGGCGTAGCGGGTGAGCACGCCCAGCGCCAGCATCGCCGCGATGGTGATCAGCGAGAACCGCAGCGCCCAGATGGTCTCGACATAGGCCGTGACCAGGCGGACCGGCGAGAACCGCATGATCAGACCGGAGATGAGCGCCGCGATCAGCACCCCGGTCCCGGTGTAGGACATGTAGGTGAACAGGAAGACCGCGCCCTCGGGCACCGGCTTGGACACCACCGGCGGCACCTTCATGATCGCGTTGTGCAGGCCGGGCACCTCGTATTTCCAGGTGAAGAGCGGGTTCACGATGCCCTTGAACCAGCCCGTGCCCCAGATCGCCACCACCACCGAGAGAATGATCCACGGCAGCCAGGCCAGCAGGATCTCGCGCTGCGAGGCCGTGCGCGTGCCGGTGTGGACCGGAGGCGTGCCCGGAACGCCGGCGCCCAGCGGCGACGGACGCGGGGTGGCCAGCGCCAGGGACGGGTCGTGACCGCGCAGGGCCGGGGAGGTCCAGATCTCCCGCGGCTGCCAGACCTTGAGGAAGAGCACGAGGGCGAGCATCGAGGCGATCGAGGCGCCGATGTCGACGATCCACGGATTGACGTAGTTCGAGATCAGGAACTGCGCGGTCGCGAACGATCCGGCGCAGACCAGGATCGGCGGCCAGACCCGGACCATGCCGCGGAAGCCCGCGAACACCAAGATCAGCCAGAACGGCACGATCAGCGAGAACAGCGGAAGCTGCCGCCCGATCATGGCGCCGAGGATCTCGGGAGGGTAGCCGGTGACCGAGGCCAGGCCCTGGATCGGCGCGCCGAGCGCCCCGAAGGCCACGGGCGCCGTGTTGGCGATCAGCGACAGGCCCGAAGCCGCCAGCGGCGAGAAGCCCAGGCCGATCAGGATCGCCCCGGTAACCGCCACCGGCGTGCCGAAGCCGCCCGCGCCCTCGAAGAAGGCGCCGAACGCGAAGGCCACCAGGAGCAGCTGCAACCGCCGGTCGGCCGTGATGCCGGCCACCGATTGCTGCAGCACCGAGAACCAGCCCTTCTCCACCGTCAGCCGGTAGAGGAAGATGACGTTGAGGATGATCCACCCGATCGGGAAGAAGCCCGTGACCATGCCGAGGATCGCGGCCCGGGACGCGAGCCCGGCCGGCATGCCGAAGCCCACGATTGCGACCAGCAGGGCGAGGCCCAGGGCGATGACTGCCGCGATGTGGGCCTTCACGCGCCCGCTGGCGATCATGGCGAGGAGGGCGATGACCGGCACGGAGGCCGCCAGCGTCGAGAGCCAGGGGCTCCCGAACGGATCGTAGACTTGGTTCCAGGGTTGCAAGGGGCGTCCTCCGATACCCCAACTTCAGGGGTTTCGGCCCACCTATCAGAGGCTCACCAGACCCTCAACAGATATGCATCATGTATTCATTGGGTGGTTCTACCGGGATATGGCGTTCGCGGGTCGGATCTATCCAAGCGGTGATCGCGCGCGGCGGAGCAACTCAGGACCTGTAGGCGACGGAGGGACGTGGCGCCTCCGCGGGCTGCTTCGCCGCCCGTGCGATCACGGGAAACCGCATCGTGATGGCCCGGTCCGGGGTTCCGAAAGACCTTACACCGCCGCGATCTCGGGGCCGCCGAGGTCGAGCCCCGGCGAGGCCGGCCGAGGCCCGGGCGCCGGCCTGATTTCGCCCCGACCGGTGGCGATCCCCTGAAGCGCGGCCCGGACCTCGGCCTCCGCGGCCGCGGTCGCGGCCTTGCGATCGGTCGTCGCCTCGAAGGCGATCGGCTGGCCCCAGGCCACATGGACGTCGATCGGCCCGCCGTTGACGAAGGCCGCGAGATGCGGCGCCAGCTCCATGTCGCCGTACCAAGCGATCTCGGAACGTTCGGAGCGCACCACCGGGAGGCCGTTGCGTCGGGGATAGGCGATGGCCATCGGCTGGAGGCGCACGCGGCCGCGTCCGGCCTCCCCCCGCAGGGCCGCCCGCGCCGCCCCGACCAGCGCGGAGCGGAACGGCAGGAGCCGGTTGCCGTCGCCGGTGGTGCCCTCGGCGAACAGCACGACCAGCTCGCCCCCGGCCAAGCGGTGGCCCATCGTGGCGCTCACCGTGGCGGTCGCGCCCCGCCGCTGCCGGTCGATGTAGATCGTGCGCTGCAGGGCCGCGAGCAGGCTGATCACCGGCCAGCCGGCGATCTCAGACTTCGCGACGAACGAGAGTGGGCGCAGCGACCCGATCACCACGATATCGAGCCACGACACGTGGTTGGCCAGGACCAGGGCGGCCTCGCCGGAATCCGGTGGCGTCCCCGACTGCGTCACCCGGACGGAGAACAGCCACAGGAAGGTGCGGTGGAACAGCAGCGGCGCCACGGTCGAGCGTCGGCCGAGCAGCCGCATCGCGACCCAGTGCGGCGGGCCCAGCACCAGGAAGGCGAGGGCGAGGACCGCGACCCGTATGGTGAGGCCGGCGCGGCTCACGCCGTCACAGGTCGGCGCTCATGGTCAGCGCGGTCGCCCGGCTGCCGTCGGCCTTGAGGTAGTAGCCGGTGCGCTCGCCGACCTTCCGGAACCCGTGGCGGGCGTAGAGCTTGAGCGCCGGCACGTTGCCCTCGTCGACCTCCAGATGCACCCGGGCGACCCCGGAATGCGCCAGGCTCGACAGGTGATCGCGCAGGAGCCGGCGGCTATGGCCGCCGCCGCGCAGCGTCGGGGACAGCACGACGGTGAGGATCTCGGCCTCGTCGGCCGCGCGGCGCGACAGGACGAACCCCTGGAGCGTCCCGGTCCGCCACAGGGCATGCGCCTGCGTGGAGCGCTCGCACAGCATGCGCTCGAATTCGTGGGCCTCCCAGGGCCGGGCGAACGCCGTGGCGTGGAGCCGGGCCAGGGTTGGGGCCTGCGCGGCGTCGGCCAGCGGAGTGACGTAGGGCTGCGGCGTGAGGGCATCCCACCACGCGGCCCACCAGTCGAGCGGCCAGAACGGGATGGGACGCGTCATTGCCGCGCGATCCTCGCGTGATCCTGAGGCCGCGCATCGGCCCCGCGGAGGTAGAGCGGCCGCGGCAGGGCCTGGGCCGGGTCGGCCACGAGACCGAGCGACGCCACGGCGGTGATGTCGGGGGCACCGAGACCGGCGACCCGCGCGCTCACGCCGCGGGCGGCCAGGGCCGCCGCCACCAGGGGCGCCCCGGAGCCGGTGAGCACCACGGGGCCGGCGCCCAGCCGTTCCGCGGCCACCTCCACCGACAGATGGGCCGGGGCCAGCCCGTCGTTCGGACCGAGGGCTTGGACGTAGACGGCACCGTGCCGGGCATCGACCACAGCGGCGATCGTGCCCTCGACGGACTCCGCCAGCAGCGGCGCCAGCAGGGCCGAGAGCGTGCCGACGCCGACCACGGGCTTGCCGGTGGCGAGCCCGATCGCCCGGGCCGCCGAGAGGCCGACCCGCAGACCGGTGTAGCTGCCGGGCCCAACCGTGACGGCGATCCGGTCGATCGCCTCGAAGCCGCCCTCGACGCGGGCGATCACCCGCTCGACCAGCGGCAGCAGGGCTTCCGCGTGGCCGCGCAGCATGGGCAGCGACTCGGCCGAGAGCGGCGCGTCGGCATCGTCCGAGGCGACGCAGGCGGCGCACAGGTCCAGCGCTGTGTCGATGGCTAGGATACGCACGCCCACTCCCGAATGCCGGATCGGACCGACGACCGCGCCCATTCGGTCCCGAAGAGCGCGAACACCCCAGGACCTCGTCCAGGATACCGATATCCTCGACGAGGTCCTAGCATTCTGGTGTGCATCGTCGTGTCCCGAAAGCCGGCAACCACCTTTCGGGACGAAGCTTCAGCGTTAGAACAAAACCACCGGCTCGTCAGCGCGGGTCGCCGGCCAGAACCGCGTTGACGGTGGAGTGTTGCCGGCTTGCGCCGGTCGGCCCCCCGGTGAGAACCTCATCCGGCGCGGACGGCGGAGAGGAAGCTTCGCACCTCGACGTTGAGCTGCTCGGACTGCCCGGTCAGCACCGAGGCGGAGGCCAGCACCAGGTTGGCCGCCGACCCGGTCGCCTCCGAGGCCCGTGCCACATCGACGATGTTGTGCGTGACCGCGCCGGTGCCGGTGGCGGCCTGGGCGACGTTGCGCACGATCTCTTGGGTCGCGGCGCCCTGCTCCTCCACCGCGGCGGCGATGCTCGTCGCCACGCCGCTGATCTCCCGGATCAGGCCCGTGATCGAGCCGATCGCCGAGGCCGCCTGGCCGGTGGCTCCCTGGACCCGGTCGATCTGTGCGGCGATCTCGTCGGTGGCCTTGGCGGTCTGCTCGGCCAGTTCCTTCACCTCGGCAGCGACCACCGCGAAGCCGCGTCCCGCCTCGCCGGCGCGGGCCGCCTCGATGGTGGCGTTGAGCGCCAGCAGGTTGGTCTGGCTGGCGATCGACGCGATCAGCCCGACCACGTCGCCGATCCGCGCGACGGCACCGCTCAGGTCCTGCATCAGCGCACCGGTCTGGTCGGCCTCACCCACCGCGCGCTGGGCCAGATCGGCCGACCCTTCGACCTGCCGGCCGATCTCGGAGATCGAGACGCCGAGTTCCTCGGCGGCCGCAGCCACGGTGTTGACGTTGGCGGCAGCCTCCTCGGCCGCGGACGCCACATGGGTGGTCTGGCCGGCAGTCCGGGTTGCGGTGGAGGTCATGGTCTGCGCGGTGGCCTGAAGCTCCGTGGCCGAGGACGAGACCTGGCCGACGATACCGCCGACCGCCTCCTCGAAATGGTCGGCCAGATCGACCATCGCGCGCCGCCGCTCCGCGGCCGTGGCTGCGTCCGCCGTCCGCTTGAACTCGGCCTCCGCGGCGGCCTTCTGCACGACCATGGCCTTGATAGCCTCGACGGCCCGTCCGACCGTACCGATCTCGTCACCCCGGCGGGCTTCCACGATCTCCGCCTCGATCTCGCCCTTCGCCATGCGCTGGAGCACCGCGACCAGGCGACCGAGGGGCCGCGTGATGCCGATCGTCGAGACCAGCAGGGAGCAGAGGATGCCGACCAGCATGCCGAGCGCGCCGAAGCCGATCAGTTTCCAGCGCGTGGCGTTGGTCTCGTCGGTAAGGTCGCGGGAGCGCTTGCGCATGTAGTCCTCGATCGCGTCGCCGAGCTTGGTCCCTTCGACCCCGAGGGACACGAAGATCGGCTCGCTCTTCTCGTGGGCCTGCTTCAGCGCGGCGCTGACCTCGCCCGAGATGGCGAGGCGCCGCGCCTCCGACGCCTCGGCCACGAACCGCGCGGTGCGATCACGCTGGGCCTGGATCAAGTCGTTGAAGGCCGGCACCTGCTGCGCGAGAACGGACAAGGTCTTGTCGGCCTGCCCGATGATGCTCTCGAACTGCGTGCCCGCCTGGCGGATCTGCTCGGGATCGGTCTCGGCGATCGTCCGGTACAGGAGGTAGTTCATGGTGTTGTGCAGGCGATTGGTCCGCCGCACGTTCGACACCGCCTTCGCCTCCCGGGCAATCAGGCTCGTGTAGACCTCGTCGATCATCGTCATCCGGGACTCTGCGAACCAGATGCAGCCGCCCACGATCACCGCGATGATCAGATTGATTGCGAGCAGCTTGGTGGCGATGTTCGTGCGGCTGAGAAGGTTCATGCGAATCCCCGGAAAACCGTGGGACACGAGAGATAGGATGAAACCTTGCGTCAAGATCTTCGATAGAGATCTGAAGCGACGCTCATAACAATTGCACAGATCGTCTTCGATTAAACATTAAACCACAAAGCGGGTTATGGAATATAGATATTGAATCTATGCGGGGCATCAAGCCAGAAAGATGCCGCCAGTATTATCATCAAACGATTTACCGTACCGACATCCAGCACGTTACGATCTGTCGATCGGCGTAGGATACGCTTGGACGAGCCGACGGCTCTGACACCGACGCGGGCCGGCCAGACCGAGGGATGCCAAAGAAAACGCCGGCGGCTCGCGGCCGCCGGCGCTGGTCGCGGCGTGAACGTCGGCGTGAGATCAGATCGCCTGAACCTCGCGGATCTCCGGCAGGAAGTGCCGGAACAGGTTTTGCACGCCGTGGCGCAGGGTGGCGGTGGAGGAGGGGCAGCCCGAGCAGGCGCCCTTCATCTCCAGGTAGACGACACCCTCCTTGTAGCCGCGGAAGGTGATGTCGCCGCCGTCGCCGGCCACCGCCGGGCGGACACGCGTCTCGAGCAAATCCTTGATCGTCACGACCGTATCGTGGTCGGCGGCGTCGTAGAACTCTTCCTCGCCGTCCTGGTTGTCGAGGCCGCCTTCGGCCATCACGGGGACGCCGGACTGGAAGTGCTCCATGATCGCGCCGAGCACGGCGGGCTTCACCTGGGCCCATTCCGAGCCGTCCTCCGCCTTGGTGACGGAGACGAAGTCGTGGCCGAAGTAGACGCCCGCGACGCCGGGAACGTCGAACAGCGCGGAGGCGAGGGGCGAACGGCCGGCGGTCTCGGCGTCCCGGGCCTCGAACGTGGATTCGGGCAGGACGACGCGGCCGGGGAGGAACTTGAGGGTCGCCGGGTTCGGCGTGGCTTCGGTCTGGATGAACATTGTCGGCGAACTCCGCTGCGCCGGTTCAAGGCCGGCCGGGACAGGCACCGTGAGGCACCGCCTTCCATGTGGACCGGCGGGTGGATTTTCTCAACCGGGCCCGGGCGCCTGGAGAGTGGACATTCGCGCGACGCCCCTTCAGGACAGGCGCGAACGGGATGCTGACGGAGCCGGCGGTGGATGTAACGGGGGATGCGATGCTCGCGCAGGAGTTGCTGAACGACCTGCGTGCGGCGCAGGCCAAGCTGGAGGCCGCGCGCGAGGATGCAGCCTCGCTCAAGGTTCTGCTCGCCCTGCGGACGCACCAGCACGACCTGGCCTGGCAGGAGGCGCAACGCCTCACGGCCGAGCTTGAGAACGCCCGCACCCGGTCGAGCGACCTTGAGACCGAGCGCGCCGAGGGTCAGGCCGGCGCAGCCTCCGCGGCCGAGGCGGACGAGCGCACCGAGGCCGTCCGCACGGTGCTGGGCGCCGTGCTCGACAGCATCGGCAGCCGTGCCCTCGACCGACGCCGCTTCCAGGAGATCATCGCGCGGGCCGGGCGCGAGGCGCCGACCGACGGCCCCGGGGCGGCCCGGCACGCCGTGCTGCTGACCGAGGCGCGGCGGGTTCTGGGCATCCCAGGCTAGCGCGCGCCGCGGAAGGGGTCACCGGTTCGGAGCAAGCGCCGCCGCGAGCCGATCGTCGTCGCCGAGTTCGCGATCGAAAACGGATCTCGGGCAGCCGACCGCCCACCCGGCAGGGTTAACCGCGCTTTAACCACACGCTCGCATCGTCGATCCCGGGACGGACAGGAGATCGAACGCATGCAGATCAGCGAGCAGCACGTGCGCGAATGCGCCTATTACATCTGGGAGAGGGAAGGCCGGATTCACGGTCATGCCGTCGCCCATTGGATGCGCGCCGAAGCCGAGCTGCGCGCCGGCGTGGTGCTGGCGGACGGCAAGGCCCGCGCGGCCGCCCCGGTCGCCGTGAAGGCCCAGACCGCCAAGGTCGCCGCGCCGAAGGCCGCGTCCGCTAAACCTGCCGCCGCCAAGGCCGCCGCTCCGAAGGCTCCGGCGAAGGCCGCCGCCAAGACCGCGACGCCCAAGGTCGCCCTGGCCAAGCCGGTCGCCGCGAAGACCGCCAAGGCTTCGAAGGCTGCCGTGACCGCCGGACTCGCCGCGAAGGCCAAGCCGGCCCGCGCTCCGGCCTCGATGCACTGAGCCGACGGCGCGTTGCGGCGCCATCGAACCACGTGTCGCACACCACCCGTGCGCTCCGGCTTTTCAGGAGCCCGCCCCTCCACCGAGGGGCGGGCTCCTGCCGTTTCCGCCCTCCGGAACAGGCCGGCTCCGGCATCGTTGTCCGGCCTGACGCATACGCCGTGCGCCGTAAGGAGGGGCCGCGATGCGCGCCGTGATCTTCGATATCGACGGGACCCTGCTCGACAGCGTCGACCTGCATGCCCGCGCCTGGGTCGAGGCGTTCGCCCATTTCGGCGTCGAGACCGACGAGGCGAAGGTTCGCAGTCAGATCGGCAAGGGCGGCGACGAGCTCATGCCGGAATTCCTGCCGGCCGAGCGGATCGCGCGCGAGGGCGAGGAGATTGAGGGCTTCCGGTCGGATCTCTTCAAGAAAAAGTATCTTCCGGAGGTCCGGCCGTTTCCGGCAGTCCGGCCGCTGTTCGAGCGGCTTCGTGAGGCCGGTCTGAAGATCGCGCTGGCCTCTTCGGGCAAGGGGCCCGAAGTCGAGCGCTATCAGGAGATCCTCGGCATCGCCGACCTCGTCGACGTCGCCACCAGCTCCGACGACGCGGATCGCTCGAAGCCGCATCCCGATATCTTCGAGGCCGCGGTGAAGAAGCTCGACGGTCTCGGCAAAGACGAGATGATCGTGATCGGCGACACACCCTATGACGCGGAGGCGGCGTCGAAGGCCGGCCTACGCACCGTAGGCCTGCTGTGCGGTGGTTTTCCGGAGGCCGACCTGTCGGCTGCGGGCTGTATCGCGATCTATCGCGACCCGCAGGATCTCCTCGACGGTTTCGATTCCTCCCCGCTCGCGATGGGATGAACTGCGACGGAAGCAAGGGAAATCGTCGGGGCGGCCCAAGCCCTCCACGGTTTCCCGCATCCGGTGTTGCAGTGCAGTAACGGAGCGTGATGCCGGCTACGTAAAAGTGCGAATGGGGCTGGCGCGGTGGGGCGGGAAGGCGTAGCCACCCGGCCGCCATCTGGAACGTCTCCACGCACGAGCCCCGCGCATGCCCCAGACTCACCAGTCAAGCCCCGCACCGCGCTTCGTGCCGGTGGCCAAGCCCCTGCCGGAGCAGATCGCCGAGGCGATCGCCTGTCGGTCGACCCCGCTCAGCCATCTGCTGCGCCTGATGTCGGCACTCAACGCGGAAGGCGGCGACGAAGCCCTGCGTCATGAACTCCGGGCGCGGATCGGAGCACCGCTCGACGCCTGAACCCGGCGCGTCCCCGGCGGCGCGTCAGCGCCGCCTGTGATGATGCTTGCGTTTGCCCGTGCGCTTCGGCGGCTGGACGGCAGCCTGGGTCGTGCGGGCCATGCAGGCAAAGTAGATCTGCCGGCCGATATCCTCCAACTCCAGTCCCTGGGGATTGGGTGCGGAGAAAACCTTCGCACGCGCCTCGTTGCGGCAGGCCGCGTCTTCCGGGCTGCGGATCGGCGGCTCGGCCCGGGCTGCCTCACCACCGAGGATCGTCGTCAGAACCACAGCCGAAACCCATACGGGAATCCGCATCCTGGCTTGAATACTCAACATACCGGAGCGTGTTCCTCGCTGGACAGAAACGCCGAGATAGTGCGGATCGTCCTCCCGTGAAGCTTCGTCAGACTGCTGGTTCCGGCGAGATGGCCGTCAGGCAGCACCGCCTGTGCGTCGGGCGCAGTCTGCGCCCGACGTGTCAGGGCACGACCCACAGGCAGCGGCTGGATCCCGTAATCGTCATGCACTCGTAGGGTGCGCCACCGATCAGCGCCCGCTGCTCCACAGGGCCGATTTCCCCGCGTGGGATCCGGCGGCATCCCGGCTCCGGCGCCTCACGGGCCGGCCCGCTGGCGGCATCGATCCGGCGTGTGGCGATCAGCGTATCGCAGGCCGTGACCGTGGATGGATCCTGCGCGGCGGCATAATCCGATCCCAAGAGGACGAACGGCAGCGCCGCCAACAGGGTTCGAGACCGCATCGCTTCCTCGCCATTCGCGTCATGCTCAGGGGCATCCGGTCATCTCGCGCACGCGCGTGACGACGGCGGCTTTCAACACGGATCGGCGCGTGAAGGTTGCCGGGCATCCGACCGACGCCGGCCGTACCAGCGATCGCGCCACCGGGCCGACGGCTGAACCGACGCCCGGTCGGGCTCCGCGCGCGTTGCGCAGCCGGGGCGAGCGGTCCGGCAGATCTCATTCCCGGATACGGCAACGCCGCCCGCCTGGGGGCGGACGGCGTTCGAGCGCTTTAATACGGGTGCGTGCCGCGCTCGGCGACGCGGGTCAGCGCTTGGCTTTGGCCTTGCGGGCGGCGTAGCGGGCGTCGCGCTGCGCCTTCTTCAATGCGAGTTCGGCAGACTTGCGCTCTTGCGCGGCAGCGAGTTCGGCGGCTTCGCGGGCGAGCCGGGCAGAGAGCTCGGCCTCCTCGCGCAGACGCTTCTCTTCGGCAGCCTTCCGCTCGGCGGCGATCCGGGCGGTCTCGCGCTCGCGCGCGCGCTCCTCACGAGCCTGGGCGATCTCGGCCCGGGCCTTCGCCTTGGCGATGACCTCGGGGTCGTCGGCCGGCGGACGGGCCTTGAACTTGGCCAGCAGTGCGGCCTTGGCGCTCTGCGAATGCTGGCGACGGTCGTCGAAATTCCGGTAGTCGAATGCGCTCATCTGACCTTTCTCGGTTGGGTACGTCACGCGTTTCGCGGGGACGACCGGCTGAACCGGCCACGTACTGAGACTACGGGTTCCAGAACCGTCCCCGGGCCCCGGAACCGCACCGATCCATCGGCGCTGCCGATGGTCCGACCCGAGCGCTCGGCTCACGCAGGAGCGCTCGGGTCGGACCATGTCTGAAAAAGCGGGACAGCCCTTAGACCGTGCTCCCCCGAGGACGCAATCGCGTCTGCGTGCTGAGGTCGCCGGCTAGACGACAATCCAAGTGAACTTAGTAAAAGTTTGTCCGGGCGATGCCCAAAAGCCTCAAACCGACCCAACGATCGCGAGCGGAGTTTCGTCGGTCGCCGGGTGGGACGAGCCAGAGGCTCAATCTAATGCGAACGAGGTAGGTCGCGCCCGCCGATCCGGCAAGACCGGGGGCCCGGCACGATTGCCGCAGACCGGCGGGGCAGCGCCTCCCGTCTCCCGGAAGGCGGGGCCTACCGCGACTCGCCACAGGCTTCCCCGTGGCGCATCCTGGGTTTTGGCCCGCTCGGATGGTTGCGTCCGGCGGCGCCGCGTCCGGGGACGGACACGCGGACGCGTGGGCACGAGGAGTCGCGATGCGTACCCTGATCCTGTCCGACATCACGGCCGGGGCGTTCGCGCCCTACGGCGAGATCCTGGATGACCCCGCCACCCCGCCCCGGCAGGACCAGGCCGGGCAGATGCAGAACACCCGGCAAGCGGCGCGCGCCAACCTCGCGCTGGTGCGGAGCGAGCCGATATCCGGCCTGATGCCGCTGCGTCGCCTCGAGCGGCATCTGCATTCCAACCAGGCCTTCCTGCCGCTCTCGGTGGACTCCTACGCCGTCATCGTGGCCCCCGATCGCGACGGCCGCCCCGACGAATCCGGGATCCTCGGCTTCCGTGTGCCGGGCCATGTCGGGATCAATTACCGCGCGGGAACCTGGCACGCACACATGATGACACTCGACGAGCCCGGCCGTTTCGCCATGCTGGTCCACGAGGACGGTACCGAAGCCGATTGCAGCTTCGCCACGATCGCGCCCATGACGATCTCGCTTCGCTAACCTGCCCAGAAATTATGCACCGATCGTCGAGTCCTGGAACCACTCCGGGGTAACGACGACAGATGCCCGATAATTGTGCATCGCGCGCAGATCGGGGCTTGGCCGGCGACCCGGCACGATGCCTGCACCGCCGGGAAGCCGGCGCCTGAATACCGGTGTGAGGAACGCGATGCCTGAGACACTCCCTCCGTTCGACCCGGACACATACGCTGCGGTGGCTGCGCCGCTTCTCGGCCTCGCGATCGATCCGGCCTGGGTGCTGCCGATCACGTTGAACCTGCGCGTCCTGGCCTCCGCCGCCGAACTGGTGGCGGGCTTTCCGCTCCCCGACGAGGTTGAGGCTGCGCCGAGGTTCGAGGCATGAGCGCGCCGACGCCGTCCGATGCCGCGACCATCGCCGCCGCGATCACGCAGGGCCGTTCGACCGCCCGCGCCACTGTGGCGGCCACATTGGAGCGGATTGCCGGGATCGATGGGCGCGTCGGGGCCTTCACGGATGTGCTGCCCGAGCGGGCGCTGGCACGGGCCGAGGCGCTCGATGCCGCCCTTGCGCGCGGCGAGCCTGCGGGTCCGCTCGCCGGCGTGCCCTTCGCGGTGAAGAACCTGATCGACGTCACCGGTCTACCGACCCGCGCCGGCTCGAAGATCAACCGGGATCGCCCGCCGGCCGCGCGCGACGGCGCGGTGGTGCGGCGCCTGGAGGCGGCCGGGGCGATCCTGGTCGGCGCGCTCAACATGGGCGAATACGCCTACGACTTCACCGGCGAGAACGTCCACGACGGCGACGCCCACAATCCCCACGCCCTCGACCACATGACCGGCGGTTCCTCCGGTGGGTCGGGCGCGGCCGTGGCGGCCGGGCTGGTGCCGCTGACGCTGGGCTCGGACACCAACGGCTCGATCCGGGTGCCCGCCGCGTTCTGCGGCTGCTTCGGGATGAAGCCGACCTACGGGCGGATCAGCCGGGCCGGCAGCTTCCCGTTCGTGGGCAGCCTCGACCATCTCGGCCCGATGGCCCGGAGCGTCGCGGACCTCGCCCTGGCCTACGACGCGATGCAGGGGCCCGACCCGGACGATCCGGTGGCCACGACCCGGGCGCCCGAGCCTGCGTATCCCGGCCTGGAAACCGGCATCGGCGGCCTGCGCATCGCGGTGGCCGGCGGCTACTTCGCCCGCAACGGGCATCCGGAGGCGTTCGCGGCCGTCGCCCGCGTCGCGGAGGCCCTGGGGGCGAGCCGCACGGTCGAGCTCCCGGAGGCCCAGCGCGCCCGGGCGGCGGCCTACCTGATCACGGCGGCCGAGGGCGCAACCCTCCACCTCGACCGCCTGCGCACCCGGCCGCAGGATTTCGACCCGGCCGTGCGCGACCGCCTGATCGCGGGTGCGATGATCCCGGCGCCCTTCGTCGAGCGGGCGCAGCGCTTCCGCCGCTGGTACCGCGATGCCGTGCTGGACCTGTTCGGCGGCGTCGACGTGATCCTGGCGCCGGCCACCCCCTGCCGGGCTCCGAAGGGCGGCCTGACCCACTTCGTGCTCGACGGCGTGACCCTGCCGATCCGGGCCAACATCGGCGTGTTCACGCAGCCGATCTCTTTCATCGGCCTGCCCGTGGTGGCCGTTCCGGTCAGGATCGATGCCGGGCTGCCGCTCGGGGTCCAGGTGATCGCAGCCCCCTGGCGCGAGGACTTGGCCCTCCGGGTCGCGCGCCAGCTCGAACGGGATGGGATCTGCACGGCCCCGGTGGCGGAGATCGCCTGATGATTATCGACGATCCCGCCGTGAAAGCCGAAGTCGAGGCCGCGTTCCGGATCTACGAGACGGCGCTGACCACCAACGACGTCGCCACCCTGGAGGCGCTCTTCCGGGACGATCCTCGCACGATCCGCTACGGCGCCGGGGAGAACCTCTACGGGATGGACGCGATCCGGGCGTTCCGGCGGGCACGCTCGCCATCGGGCCTCGAGCGGGTGCTCGCCGAGACGGTGATCACGACCTACGGCCGCGACTTCGCCACCGCCATGACCCTGTTCACCCGGGACAACGCCCCCGGGAGGACCGGCCGCCAGAGCCAGACCTGGGTGCGGTTTCCGGAGGGATGGCGGGTGGTCGCCGCCCACGTGAGCCTCATCGAAACCCCATAGGATCGACGAGCCGGCGCAGGGTCCGGGGGCGAGTGGCCGCGGGCTTGCATACGGTCGGACGTATTCCGGGCCCGCCCTCCCGGACCAACGTGAGTGTCCGATCCGACATGCTGTCTCGTCTGAAAACCTTCGGCGCCCGTGCGGCGCTCGCCGGCGCCCTGGCACTCACCGCCAGCACCGCCGCCCTCGCACAGGGAACGCTGCGGATCGGGATGACCGCATCGGACATCCCGCTGACCACCGGCCAGACCGACAATGGCGGCGAGGGCATGCGGTTCCTGGGCTACACGGTCTATGACGGCCTGATTAACTGGGATCTGTCGAGCGCCGAACTCGCCTCCGACCTTGTGCCAGGCCTCGCGACCAGCTGGGCGGTCGACGCCACCGACAAGACCAAGTGGACCTTCAAGCTGCGGCCGGGGGTGAAATTCCACGACGGCTCCGACTTCAACGCCGACGCCGTGGTGTGGAACCTCGACAAGCTCCTGAAGGCCGACGCGCCGCAATACGATCCGCGCCAATCCGCGCAGGGCAAGACCCGAATTCCGGCGGTCGCCTCCTACAAGGTGGTGGACCCGCTGACGGTCGAGATCGTCACCAAGGCCCCGGACGCGACGCTGCCCTACCAGATCGCCTGGATCATGATGTCCTCCCCGGCACAGTGGGAGAAGGTCGGCAAGTCCTGGGACGCCTTCGCCAAGCAGCCCTCCGGGACCGGTCCGTGGAAGCTCACGCTGTTCGCCCCCCGCGAGCGCGCCGAGATGGTGCCGTTCAAGGAATACTGGGACAAGGACAGGGTCCCGAAGCTCGACAAGCTCGTGCTGGTTCCGCTGCCGGAGGCCAACGCCCGGGTCGCGGCGCTCCGCTCCGGCCAGGTCGACTGGATCGAGGCGCCCGCGCCGGACGCCGTGGCCTCGCTCAAGGGTGCCGGCTTCACCATCGTCACCAACGCCTATCCGCACAACTGGACCTGGCACCTGTCCCGGGTCGAGGGCTCGCCCTGGAACGACATCCGGGTCCGCAAGGCGGCCAACCTCGCCATCGACCGCGACGGCCTGAAGGAGCTGCTCGGCGGCCTCGCGATCCCGGCCAAGGGCTTCATGCCGCCCGGCCACCAGTGGTTCGGCCACCCGACCTTCGACGTTAAGTACGATCCGGAGGCCGCCAAGAAGCTGATGGCCGAGGCCGGCTACAGCCCGGCCAAGCCCCTGAAGCTGAAGGTCGCAATTTCGGCCTCGGGCTCGGGCCAGATGCAGCCGCTGCCGATGAACGAGTTCGTCCAGCAGAACCTCTCCGAGGTAGGCATCCAGGTCGACTACGAGGTGGTCGAGTGGAACACGCTGATCAATATCTGGCGGGCTGGCGCCAAGGCCGACATCTCCCGCGGCGTGTCGGCGATCAACTATTCGTACTTCATCCAGGACCCGTTCACCGGGTTCATCCGCCACCTCCAGAGCAACTTCGCCCCGCCGAACGGTACCAACTGGGGGTATTACAGCGATCCGGCGATGGACAAGCTGTTCGACCAGGTGCGGACCACCTTCGACAAGGCCGCACAGACCCAGGTCCTGGAGAAGGTCCACGAGAAGTACGTGGACGACGCGCTGTTCGTCATGATCACGCACGACGTGAACCCGCGGGCGATGAGCCCGAAGGTGAAGGGCTTCGTCCAGGCCCAGAACTGGTTCCAGGATTTTTCCAAGATCACCATCGCGACGGCGGGGCGGTGACACCCGGCTCCCTCCCTCTACGGGGGAGGGGGCCGAGCGGAGCGAAGCGCGAACGGGGCAGCGCGACGGTGCGGGTTTCGGCTCCCGGCATGACTTCTCCGGATGCGTCGCTGCCCTTTCCCGCCCCCTGCTGACGCAGGAGCCATCCTCCCCCGCACAGGGGGAGGGGACTTTCATCGGCCACGGCAAGGCATCCGATGCTGATCTACATTCTCAAACGTCTGGTCTACGTGACGCCCGTGGCGTTCGGGGTCAGCCTGGTCTGCTTCCTGCTGGTCCATCTGGCGCCCGGCGACGCCCTGAGCGCGGTCCTGCCGGCGGATGCCACCCAGGAGACCATCGACAGCATGCGGGCCGCCTACGGGTTCGATAAGCCGCTGCCGATGCAGTACCTGATCTGGCTGTGGCACGTGCTGCACGGTGATCTCGGCACGTCCATCGCCACCGGTCGGCCGGTGCTGGGCGAAGTCACCCGGGCGGTGATCAACTCGCTGATCCTCGCCTCCGTGGCGACCCTGCTGGGCTTCACGTTCGGCACGCTGTTCGGCTTCGTCGCCGGCTACCACCGCAACTCGCTGGCCGACCGGGCGGCGTCCGCGCTCTCGGTCTTCGGCGTGAGCGTGCCGCATTACTGGCTCGGCATGGTCCTGGTGATCGTGTTCTCGGCGACCCTTGGCTGGCTGCCGCCCACCGGCGCCGGACCGGACGGCTCGGGCAACTGGCGGCCCGATTTCGACCACCTGCGCTACCTGATCCTCCCG
Source organism: Methylobacterium sp. AC315 (assembly GCF_979253755.1). Classification (NCBI taxonomy): domain Bacteria; kingdom Pseudomonadati; phylum Pseudomonadota; class Alphaproteobacteria; order Hyphomicrobiales; family Methylobacteriaceae; genus Methylobacterium; species Methylobacterium sp. AC315. Next base: position 452,902 of record NZ_CEEDEA010000004.1, on the reverse strand, counting down.
GCGGTGACGATGTCGGTGATCCCCACCGGCATCATCGCCCGCACCGTGCGCGCGCTGGTGGCCGACATCCTGTCCCAGGACTTCGTCGAGGCCCTGCGCGCCAAGGGCATGGATGAGTTCGGCGTGTTCAAACACGTCGTGCGCAACGCCGCCCCGACCGCGCTGGCGATCATGGGCCTGCAGCTCGGCTACCTGCTCGGCGGCTCGATCCTGGTCGAGACCGTGTTCGCGTGGCCCGGCACCGGCTTCCTTCTCAACGCCGCGATCTTCCAGCGCGACCTGCCCCTGCTCCAGGGCTCGATCCTGGTGCTGGCGATGTTCTTCGTCGTCCTCAACCTGCTGGTCGACGTGATGCAGACCGCCCTCGACCCGCGCATCGAACGCGCCTGACCCGGAGGCCGATCATGACCGCACCGATCACCGCCGCCTCGATGGCCCTCGACGGCGGCGTGCTCTCCGCCGGCGAGGCCGCCCCGGAGGCCGCGTTCGTTCCGTCCCGCGGCTTCTGGGGCCATGTCGGCCACCGACTGGTGCGCGATCCCGTGGCCATGGGGGCGGGCGCCTTGATCCTCCTGGTGGTGGCCATCGCCGTCCTGGCGCCCTGGATCACCCCGATGGACCCGTACAAGGGCTCCATGCTGCGCCGCCTGAAGCATGTCGGCGACGCCACCTACTGGCTCGGCTCGGACGAACTCGGGCGCGACATGATCAGCCGGCTGATGCTGGGCTCGCGGCTGTCGCTGTTCATCGGCGTCACCCCGGTGCTGATCGCCTTCGTGATCGGCTCGAGCATCGGCATCCTGGCCGGCTATGTCGGCGGCTGGACCAACACGATCCTGATGCGCACCATCGACGTGTTCTTCGCGTTCCCGTCCGTCCTGCTGGCGATCGCGCTGTCCGGGGCGCTCGGGGCCGGCATCTTCAACTCGATCGTGTCGCTGACCTGTGTGTTCGTGCCCCAGATCGCCCGGGTCGCCGAGAGTGTCACGACGGGCATCCGCAAGCGCGACTACATCGACGCGGCGAAGCTCTCGGGGGCCTCGGCGCTGACGATCATGCGGGTGCAGGTGCTCGGCAACGTGGTCGGGCCGATCTTCGTCTACGCCACCAGCCTGATCTCGGTCTCGATGATCCTGGCCTCGGGCCTGTCGTTCCTGGGTCTCGGCGTGCGCCCGCCGGAGCCGGAATGGGGCCTGATGCTCAACACCCTGCGCACCGCGATCTACGCCAACCCGGTCGTCGCGGCCCTGCCGGGCGTGTGCATCTTCGTCGTCTCGATCGCCTTCAACCTGTTCTCGGACGGCCTGCGCGCCGCCATGGAAATCCGCCAATGACGGAGATTCGCCCGTGAGCGTCATCCCGGATGCCCCCGATCCGTTCGCCCGCGACCGCGGCGGACCCGCCCAGCCGCTCCTGTCGGTCTCGGGCCTGTACAAGCACTTCCCGGTCCGCAAGGCCGGCGGAAAGAAGCAGGTCGTGCGGGCCGTCGACGGCGTCGACTTCGACGTCCTGAAGGGCGAGACCTTAGGGATCGTCGGGGAGTCCGGCTGCGGCAAGTCCACCACCGCCAAGCTGCTGATGGGCTTGATCGAGCGCGATTCCGGCAGCCTCCTGTATGACGGCCAGGCGGTCGGCGAGCGGGCGATGCCGTGGCGCTCCTACCGCCGCCAGGTCCAGATGGTGTTCCAGGACAGCTACGCCTCGCTCAACCCGCGCATGACGGTCGAGCAGTCGATCGCCTTCGGCCCGAAGGTCAACGGCGTGCCCGGTCGCGAGGCGGTGGAGCGCGCCCGGGCCCTGCTGGCCCGGGTCGGCCTCGAGCCGAAGCGCTTTGCCGGCCGCTATCCGCACGAGATCTCGGGCGGCCAGCGGCAGCGGGTCAACATCGCACGCTCGCTCGCCCTGGAGCCGCGGCTGGTTCTGCTGGACGAGGCGGTCTCCGCGCTCGACAAGTCCGTGGAGGCGCAGGTGCTGAACCTCCTCCTCGACCTGAAATCCGAGTTCGGCCTCACCTACATCTTCATCAGCCACGACCTGAACGTCGTCCGCTTCATCTCCGATCGGGTGATGGTGATGTATCTCGGCCGGGTCTCCGAGATCGGCCCGTCCGACACGGTGCTCGACGCCCCGGCCCACCCCTACACCGAGGCGCTGCTGGCCTCGATGCCGTCGCTGGACCCGGACAACCGCACGCAGACGGCACTCCTGCAGGGCGATCCGCCGAACCCGATCGATCCGCCCCTCGGCTGCCGGTTCCACCCCCGTTGCAGTTTGGCCGAGCCGATCTGCAGCGAGAAGGAGCCGCCCCTCGATAAGGTCGGCCCGCTGCATCGGGTCTCGTGTCTCGCCCGCCAGCCCGGCTCCGGCCATTCCGCCGCCCCGGCCCGGGCGCTGGCGGCATGAGCGCCCCGATGTCGAACCCCGAACCCGCCGTCACCCTCGAGAACCTGCGCGTCGCCTTCGGCAAGGTGCAGGTCGTGGACGGCGTCGACCTCACCGTGGAGCGCGGTCAGGCGATGGCGCTGATCGGCGAGTCCGGCTCGGGCAAGAGCGTGACCCTGCGGGCGATCCTGCGCCTGTTCCACGAGGGGCGCAGCCGGATCGAGGGCAAGATCCTGGCAGCCGGCCGGGACGTGCAGGCGCTCAGCAAGCGCCAGCTCGCCGACTTCCGCGGCGGCGACGTCTCGATGATCTTCCAGGAGCCGCTGCTCGCCTTCGACCCGGTCTACACGGTGGGCCGGCAGATCACCGAGGCGATCCGGCGCCACGAGACGATCACGAAGGACGATGCCCGCAAGCGCGCGCTCGCCCTGTTCGAGCGCGTGCGGATCCCGAGCCCGGAGCGGCGGCTGGACAACTACCCGCACGAGATGTCGGGCGGCATGCGCCAGCGCGCCATGATCGCGCTCGCGCTCGCGTGCCGGCCGCAGGTGCTGCTGGCCGACGAGCCGACCACCGCGCTCGACGCCACCGTGCAGATCCAGGTGCTGCTGCTCCTGCGCGAATTGCAGCGTGACCTCGGCCTGTCGATCATCATCGTGACCCACGATCTCGGCGCGGCCGTCGAGGTCGCCGACCGGATCGCCGTGATGTACGCGGGCAAGATCGTCGAGACCGGGACCGCGCATCAGGTCGTGCTCGATCCGCATCATCCCTACACGATCGGCCTGCTGCGCAGCCGGGCGGAGGGTGCGCTGGCGAAGGGCTCCCGGCTGCAGACCATCCCGGGGAGCCCGCCGGACCTCGCCAACCGGCCGCCGGGCTGCCCGTTCGCGCCGCGCTGCTTCCTAGCCGCGGAGCAGTGCCGCCGGGAGATGCCCCCGGTCGCCGAGATCGCCCCCGGTCACAAGGTGGCCTGCTGGCGGACCGACGAGGCCGCGGCGGCCTACCGGGCGGGACCGACGCCCGTGCGTGCGGCCGAGCTGGTCCCGGCCTGACCCCCGGGGATCGACGCATCCGCGCGAAGCCTTTATCCGGCATCGCGCGGCTTTCAGGCGGCGGATCACCGTGCGACCGGCCGCCCGAGCATCGCGATGAGCCCATCCCCCTCCGAGATCGTCCTGGTCCCCCGCGGGGAGGCCGGCCATTTCCTGCCGGCGGCTTTGGGCTGGCTGGGGAAGCGGATCAGCGTCACGGCCCATCCGGGCGCGGCCAACCACGTGCTCTGCCTGCCGGTGCTCGATTTCGTCCGCCTCGGCTTCCCGGACCTGAACGGGCGGCTCGATCTGCTGGAGCCGGGCGATGCCGAGAACCTGCGGTCCGGCCGGGCGGCCCTGCTCCTCGACCTGTCGAACGAGGGGCCGGGGCTGCACGCGCCCACCTTCGAGGCGCTCCACCGCAACCTCGAGCGCCTCGGGATCCCCCGGGAGCGGGTCACCCTGGTCACCCAGAACCGGCTGCTGCGGCTGGATTACGAGCGGCTCTACGGCGAGGGCCTGCGGTTCTGGACCTTCGATTTCTTCCCGCTCCAGGTCGCGCTCTGGCTAGACGCGGAGGCAGGCCCGAGACTCTTCCCGCAGCATCCGCTCGACCGGGCCGGCTACGCACCGCTCACCCAGGACACCGGCCCCGCCCGGTTCCTGTGCCAGAACGCGGCCCTGCGCTGGCACCGGGTGCTGCTCTACCGCTGGTTCCAGCTCAACGGCCTGGACCGCGACGGCCTGATCTCGTTCCACGGGATCGGCGCCGACAACCCGAAGGCGGGCGGCATCGACGTCTTCCACGCGCCGCTGGAGATCGCCGCGGCCTTCGGGCCGCTGCTGGCCGATGTCGGCACCTGGATCCCCCGGCAGGCCCGGCGGATCGACACCCCGGCCCCCGGTGGCGACATGGTCCTGACCCTCGATACCCGGGCCTACGCCGCCAGCGACCTCACAATCATCTCCGAAACGGATTTCTTCGAGCTGGGCGTCGAGCGCATCACGGAGAAATCGCTGAAGGCCGCCGCGATGGGCGTGCCGTTCGTGACGGTGGGCGCACCGCGGGCCGTCGCGCTCCTGTCGGAACTCGGCTTCCAGACCTTCGGCGGCCTGATCGACCACCATTACGACGTGATCGCCGACCCGATCGAGCGGCTGCCCCAGGTGTTCCAGTCGATCACGGCGGCCTGGGACGCGTGCACGCGCGACCGCGCCGCCTGGCATCGCCGGGCACGCGAGCAAGCCGAGACGAACGTCGCGCATGCGCGCCACGGGCTGCTCCGGCAGCTCGACCGGGTGATGGTGGCGCCGCTGGTGGAGCGCCTAGCCCGGTTCATGGAAACGGGCGCGCTCGTGCACTGACCCGCGCCCCGCCGTGACCGCCGACCTTCCGACTGCGCCCGCGCGCTGCTCCGCTTGCGACCGGGGCCTGTACGTTCCGGTGCGGTTCTGCCCGTTCTGCGGCGCCGAGCAGCGCCGCCCGAAGGCCCAATCGCCGATCCCCCCTTCGCCACCGCCGCCACCGCCGCCGCCAGCGGTGCACGAGGCGCCGCTGGCGAAGATCCCCCCGGAACCTGCGCCGCCGGAGGAATCGTCTCAGCCGCCGGCCAAGCCGGACCCGGCGCCTTCGAAACCGGTCTGGACGGTACGCCGGGCCCCGCGTCGGCCCGGGAGACTCGTCCGCCTCCGCCAGGTCGTCCTGGCACTCGCGGCGATCATCGGTCTCGCGGCCCTCGCGCTGGCGCGCCGCGACGTCGTCCCGGCTCCGACACGGATCGAGGTCGGCTCGGCCTGGACCAGTGTGGCGCTGAAGTCGTTCCGGGCCGTCCCGCTGCTGCGCCTGACCGCGGACGGCGCGTTCAGCCTGCGGCTCGACGGCGAGCGCGTGCAACGCGTCAGCCCAACGAGCGGCGCGACCGTCCGACCCAAGACCCTCCGGAGCCTGGAGCTGCGCGCCGGCCGCGGCCCGATCACCGTGACGCTGACGCCGCGGGGCGAGTGACGGGACGGGCCACGCGCCCGTCTCACCGGGCGGCCCGCAAGGTCTCGGCCAAGCGCCGCAACGCCGGCTCGATCGCCCGTTCCGGCACAGCCGCGTATCCGAGCAGCAGCCCGGTCTCGGACTTGCCGACATGGTAGGCCGAGAGCGCGACCGTCGAGATCCCGGCTCCGTCGAGCCGCGCGGCGGCTTCGGCATCGCCGAGTGCCGCCGGCCAGCCCGGACCGGGCCGCGCGATGAGGTGCATCCCGCCCTCCATGGCGACGACCGAGACCACGTCGGCGGCATGGCGGTGGGCCGCCTCGACCAGGGCTTCCTGGCGCAGGGCATAGAGCCGCCGAGTCCGCCGCAGGTGGCCGGCGAGATGCCCTTCCTCGATGAAGCGCGCCAGCGCCCATTGGCCGATACCCGGGGGTGCCGGGCCGGTCTCGGCGAGCGCCTGATTCACCGGCGCCACGAGCCCCCGCGGCAGGACCAGGTAGCTGAGGCCGAGCGCGGGCAGCAGCAGCTTGGAAAAGCTGCCGACGTAGATCACCCGTCCGCCACGATCGAGCGCCCGCAGCGGCGCCAACGGCCGCCCCGCATACCGGTAGGCGCCGTCGTAATCGTCCTCGACGATCCAGCCCGATACGGATTCTGCCCAGGCCAGGAGGTCGAGGCGGTTCTCCAAGCTCATGGCGTGGCCCAGCGGGTAATGCTGCGCCGGCGTCACCACGGCGAGGCGTGCACCCTGCAGGTGCGGCCCGGCGGCGCTCACCGATAGCCCACCCGGTCCGACCGGGATCGGCACCGGAACCAGGCCGCCGCTCGCGAGGGCCAGGGCGATACCGGGGAAGCCCGGCTCTTCCACGAGGGCCCGCTCCCCGGGATCGAGCAGCAGCTCGGCCAGCAGGCGCAGGCTCTGGCGGATGCCTGCCGTGACGATCACGTCGTGGGCCTCGCAGGCCACGCCCCGCGCCTGCGCCAGATAGGCCGCGATGGAAGCCCGGAGCGCCGGTGAGCCGCGGGGATCGGGCCGCTCGGCCGGTCCGTGACGCCACTCGGCCTGGAGCAGCCGCGCCCAGACCGCGTACGGGAACGCATCCAGCGCGGGCCGGCCCAGCGCGAAGGCGTCGGGCACGCCGGGACCGGCCATGAACCGGCGGGCCGGCGCCGCGATCAGACGGCCGCCCCGCCGCGACAGGTTCGGAGCGGCCGCAAGAGCCGGCCGTGCTGTCCCATCCGGCCGCGGCAGGGTGTCGTCCGGGAGGGTCGCGGCGACCCGGGTGGCCGACCCGGTCCGCGCTGTGAGGTAACCCTCGGCGATCAGCTGCTCCAGAGCGAGGACCACGGTGCCGCGGGCGCAGCCGAGATCGGCGGCCATCATGCGCGACGCGGGCAGCCGGGTTCCACGCGGCAGGCGGCGGTCGAGGATCGCCCCGCGCAACCCCTCGCGCAGCTGGACGTGCAGGGGTGTCGGCGACGCTGGATCGAGGCTGACGGGCAGCGGCAGCGGGTCCCGGGCCATGGCGACAAGCGGTCCAGTCGTATTTCGGAAACCGGACCTTTCGCCTGGTCCGCCGTACGGTCAAGCAGGAGGCCGCAACAAGGACCGGGCTCGATGTACCAGCCGCCACACTTCCGGGATGACACGCGCACGGCGCAGCACGGGCTGATCCGGACCTATCCGTTGGGCCTTCTGATCACCGGCGGCGCGGACGGCCTGATCGCCAACCCGATCCCATTCCTGCTGGACGAGACGGGCACGCACGGCACCTTGCGCGCCCATCTCGCCCGCGCCAACCCGCAATGGCAGGCGCTCGCCGAGGCGCAGGACTGCCTCGTCGTGTTCCAGGGACCACAGGGCTACGTCACCCCGGCCTGGTACGCGAGCAAGCGGGAACACGGGCGGGTGGTGCCGACCTGGAATTACGCCACGGTCCACGTCTGGGGGCGGGCGCGGGTGATTGAGGATGCGGACTGGCTCCGGCGCCAGATCGCCGACCTCACCGCCCTGCGCGAGACGCCGCGCGCCGCACCCTGGGCGGTGGACGACGCGCCCGCGCCGTTCGTAGCGGCCCAGATGAGGGCCATCGTCGGCATCGAGATCCCGATCGCCCGCATCGAGGGGAAGTGGAAGATGAGCCAGAACAGACCGGAGGCCGATCGGGCCGGGGTGATCGCCGGGATGCGCGCGGATGGCGAGGCCGCCCTGGCGGAGATCGTCGCCGAGCGGAGCGGATCATGACCGACCACCGCCTCAACGCCTTCGACCAGCCGATCGGCCCCGACCTTCCGGACTGGACCCCGCGTCCGCGCCCGCCGCGGACGCCCATGGAGGGCCGGACTTGCCGTGTCGTGCCGCTGGATGCCGAAGCGCATGCCGCGGGGTTGTTCGCCGCCTACAGCGCGGCCCCGGACGTCCGCGGTTGGACCTACCTGCCCGACGAGATGCCCGAGAGTGAAGTGGCGTTTCGCGCACGGCTCGATGCGAGAGCGGCGAGCGAGGACCCGCTGTTCCACGCCGTCCTCGACCGGGCGACCGGAGCGCCGCTGGGGATCACCGCCTACCTGCGGATCGATCCGGGCAACGGCGTCATCGAGGTCGGCCATCTGCATTTCGGCCCGAGCCTTCAGCGTTCTCCCGCGTCCACCGAGGCGATGGCGCTGATGATGGCCCGGGCCTTCGACGACCTCGGCTACCGCCGATACGAGTGGAAATGCGACAGCCTCAACGTCCCGTCCCGGGCGGCTGCGCTCCGCCTGGGCTTCACCTTCGAGGGCCTCTTCCGCAACGCGGTCGTCGTGAAGGGCCGCTCCCGCGACACGGCGTGGTTCTCGATCACCGATGCCGAGTGGCCGCGCATCCGCGCCGGCTTCGCGGCGTGGCTCGACCCGGCGAACTTCGACGCCGACGGCCGGCAGCGCCGCGGGCTGGCGGAGCTGCGCGGCGAGGCCGGTTGATCTCAGCGTCCGGCGGCCAAGAACGCCTCCGCGGTGCGCAAGCTCAGCGCCATGATGGTCAAGGCCGGGTTCGCGGCGAGGGAACTCGGGAAGGTCGAGCCGTCGCAGATCCAGAGGTTGTCGATGTCAAAGCTGCGGCCGACCGGATCGACCACGGCGCTCGACCCGTCGCGCCCCATCCGGCAGGTGCCGATCGTGTGGGCGACGCGCTCCATCACCCAGATGTCCTCGGCGCCCGCCGCCGCCCAGAGGTCGCGCATCACCTTGGTGGCGTGCGCGTTGAGGCGTTCCTCGTTGCGACTGTAGCCGAAGCTGATCTGCGCCTTGCGCATCCCGCGCGCGTCGGTCTCGTCGGACAGGGTGAGCACGTTCGCGTCGCAGGGCAGCGTCTCGCCGTTGATGCCGATGCCGGCAAGGTGATTGTAGCGGTCGAGGTAATCGAGCAGCGGCTTGCCCCACAATCCGCGGCCGCGCGCCACCGCGTTGCCGAAGGTCAGCGGCACCACACCGAGGCTCTGGATCAGGTAGCCGCCGGCGAAGTCGGCACCGGCCCGGATGAAGTCCTCCGTGATCAGCGACGAGGGGTAGCCGCGGTTCATCCGCACCTCGTTGGCGAAGGTGCCCCAGACCTGGGTGGCGACGTGGCCCATGTAGTTGCGGCCGACCTGATCGCTGGAGTTGGCAAGCCCGAGATGCAGCAGCAGCCGCGGCGTCTCGACGGCACCGGCACAGAGGAACACCGCCCCGCAGCTTTGGCGCCGTTCCTGACCGTCCTGTGTGTAGACCACTGCGGTGACCCGGCCATCGACGCCGCGCTCGAGTCCATGCACGAAGGCGCCCGCCCTGATCTCCGCCCCGTGCGTGACGGCCAGGGGCAGGTAGGTGACGTCCATGCTGGTCTTGGCGCCGTTGCGGCAGCCCTGGTGGCAGAAGCCGCAATTGATGCAGGCGTTGCGCCGGGGTCCGCCCTCGGATTCGAAATCGCGCGAGACCACCGCCGCGGGCGCGTCGGCCCAGCGGATCCCCAGCGTATCGCAGGCTCCGGCCATGATCTGTGCCGGGCCGTTGCGCGGCACCGGGGGCAGCGGATAGCGCCGGTCGGGATCCCAGGGATACGATTGCGGCCCCGAGACGCCGATGAAGCGCTCGACCCGTTCGTAGAACGGCACCAGCTCGTCGTAGTCGAGCGGCCAGTCGACGCCCTCGCCGCTCTCGGTGTGAAGCCGGAGGTCGCGGGCATCGGCCCGGGGCACGAAGGCGCCCCAATGGAGCGTCGAGCCGCCAACGCCGGTGCCGCTGTTGTTGGCCCCGAACGCCTCCGGCGTGGAACCGCCGCTGAGACGCTCCTCGGTCCAGTAGATCTCGTCGGCCAGCGTCTCGTCGAAGGCGAACTGCTCGGGGGTGAAGTTGGGTCCGGCCTCCAGGGCCACGACCTTGAGGCCTGCCGCAGCCAGCCGGGCGAGGAGCGGCGCGCCGCCCGCACCGGTCCCGACGATGACCGCATCGACGGTCTCATCCGTGCGGTAGGTCCGCATCCCGTCGAGGTTCATCGGACCATCTCCCCTTGCGCGGGCCGGATTTCCCAGGATTCCGCCCGATCGAGCCCGACCTCGTGGAAGCCCGGCAACCCGTCTGCGATCGGGCCCGGCCGGTCGCCGCCGGCACCGATTCCCGAAAAGCCGACACGGGCCAGGGCCGCCGGATGGGCGAGCCACAGGCGCACCGCGTCGGCGCGCAGGTCCTCGAACCAGAAACGCATCCGGTCGCCGTCCAGCCGGCCGCCGAGGGAGTCCGGCACCGCCAGATCGGCGCGCTCGGCCAACGTCAGCAACGCGTCCTGGTCTCGCGCCTCCAGGGCGACGAACGGACGGCCGTGGGCGGCGCGCGAGGCGGCGTCGAGGGTGCGCAGAGCGGCGCGATACGCCTCCGGATCCGGCGGCAGGGCCACGAACCGCCAGCCGTCGCCCGCCCCGGACGCCAGACGCGCATCGAGCCGGGCGGCGAGGTCGACGGTGATCTCCGGCAACACACGACCGCAGGCGGCGCGCAGGATCGCGAGTTCCACCGGGTCGAGGGCCTGAGGGGCATAGGCGGGGTCGTCGCGCTCCCCACGTGTTTCCAGGGCGCCGCGCAGGCGGCTGTTGACCCGCTCGGACGCGATCAGCGCTGCGTAGGCCGACGGTACCGGAGCAGCCCGCGTCGCCTCGGCGTTCGGGCGGTCGCGCCAGTGATCGCGCAGGCGATCCGCCATCTCCCCGGGACGCTCCAGCGGCAGAAGATGGCCGACGCCGTCCACGGTGACGACGCGATGGTGGGCGAGATGCGGCGCCATCAGCGCCCGCTGCGCATCGGCGCCGAGATCGGCATCTTCGGATCCGGCCAGGATCAGCGCCGGGGTGCGCAGGACACCGATCCGGCGGCACAGATCCTCGCGCGAACCCGATTCGAGCCAAGCCTTCCAGGCCGCGGGGGCCGCCTGCAACACGTCGGCGACCGCACGCGCCCCGGTCTCCGGGTCCAAGGGGCTGCCGACATTCTCCGAGACGAAAGCCTGCGCCTCGCGCAGCCGCGTCTCCGGATCGGCATCGATCCAGGCGATCATCTTGGACCGGCGATCCTCGGGAATCGGTTCCGGGCTCGGCGGCGAGCCCGAGACCAGGATCAGGTCCGTGAGACCGTCCAGGCCCGGCTCTCCATCTTCGGATCGGCGCGCCAGGGCGAGCGCGACCTTCGCGCCCATGCTGTGGCCGGCGATCGCGAAACGCTTCGGCGCCCGGGCGCGGATCGCCGCCGCCACATGGTCCGCCATCGCATCAACGGAAAATCCCGTCCCCGCGGCGGCGTCGCCGAAGCCCGGTAGATCCACGGGCAGGCAGGCCGGGGTTCCGCCCAGCGCGCGCGAGACGGGCTCCCAGGTGCGGGCGCTGCCGCCCAGGAAATGGAGGCAGAAGAGGATTTCAGGATCGGGCATGACGACGACATCGCGCGAGCCTGGAATGCTTCAAGCGTACGCGACGCCGCACGGCTCCGGTTGCCGCGGGGGTGGTGCGGTCCCGAACGCCGTGGGATCAAGCCCGCGGAGACTCACACGATGTCGAAGATCGATCTGGCCTGGCGGGTCGAGGAGGCCTGCCTCAACGCCTGGCCGAGCCCGCGCCAGCTCCTGGTTCACGGCTATCTGCTGCGCGCAGCCGGCGGCACCTCGAAGCGGCAGAACTCCATCAATCCGATGCGCGGCAGCGGCCGGCCCGAGCTGGCGATCCGGGCCGGAGAGGCCGTCTACGCCGCGCTCGGACGCCGGGCGATCTTCCGGATTCCGGGGATCGCGCCGCAGATGGAGCCGCTGCTGTCAGGCGGCCCTTACGCCGTCGTCGACGAGACCTGCACGCTGTTCCGGGAACTCGACGGATTCTGTGACGAGCCGGACCCGGCGGTCACGCTCGCGCGCAATCCCGATGCCGCATGGCTGGCCCTCCGGGACGCCATGAACCGGGCGGATCCCGCCGCCGCCCAGGCTTTTCGCACCACCGTCGAGGCGCTGATCCTCCCTCGGGCCTTCGCGGCCGTGGCGAACGAGGGCGAGATCGGGGGTGAGATCGGGGCCTTGGCCTTCGGCGTGTGCGACGGCGACCTTCTGGTGATCGAGTCCGTGGCGACCCCCGAGAGGCTGCGGGGACGGGGCCATGCTTGGCGGGCCGTGGGCGCGCTGCTGCGCTGGGCCCGCTCGCAGGGCGCCCGCGCGGCCTGTCTGCAGGTGGTGGCGGCCAACACGCCGGCCCGATCACTGTACCGCGGGCTGGGATTCGAGCGGGAGCTGTACCGGTATCACTACCGGGTCGGGCCGGAGCCGGCCTGAAACGGCCTCAGGCGTCGAACAGCGAACCCTGCCGGGTCACCGCGGGGGCGCCCGCTTGCGCACGCTTTCCTGTCGCAGCCGGCTCCGTCCGTGCGGACCGCCGCACCGGCTTTGCGGATACGGACGGGTCCGGCGTCCCGTCCGGCACGGCGTTCACCGTCCCGTCGGCGAATTGCAGGCTGAGGCGGCTGGCGGCGGCGGCATCGGCCGCGTGGCGGACCGGAAGGCCGGCGGCGTCGCGGACGAGGACGTAGCCCCGCTCCAGCACGGCCCGGTAGCTGAGCGATCCGAGGAGATGGGCCAGGCCCTCGAGCCGGTCGCGGCGGCGCTCGACGCCCCGCAGGCCTGCCTGATTCAGGCGGTCGGACAGGGCGACGAGGCGATCGGCCCGGCGTGCCTGAAGCGCCCGCGCCCGCTCGAGGCTGGCATCCCGGGCGACGACCAGGCGCCGACCGAGCTGGGCCAGAGCCTCGCCCTTGCGCTGGACGTCGTTGCGGAGGGCGGTGAGCGGCCGGTGGTCGATCCGCGCCAGCCGGGCCCGGGCATTCGCCAGCGCCACGTCGGGCGAGCGCCGGGCCATCCGGTCGAGAAGGAGCTGCAGGCGCGCGCGATGGCGGCTGGCCCCGGCCGCCAGGGCCGGAGCGAGCCGTGCCTCGGCGAGGTCGAGGCGCTGGCGCTTGGCCGCCAGCAAGGCATCGGCGCTCGGCAGGGCACGCGCGAGGGCCCGCAGATCCGACCGGTCGCGCTCGACCCGCCGGCCGACCGCCCCGACCGCCCGGGCGGACAGGTCGGCCACCGTGGCGATCAGGTCGGCCCGGACGGGGACGGCCATCTCGGCGGCCCCCGTCGGCGTCGGCGCCCGGCGGTCGGAGACGTAGTCGATCAGCGTGGTGTCGGTCTCGTGCCCGACCGCCGAGATCAGCGGGATCGCGCTCTCGAATGCGGCGCGGACCACGCATTCCTCGTTGAACGCCCACAGATCCTCGATGGAGCCGCCGCCGCGGGCGACGATCAGCACGTCCGGCCGGGGCAGGGGGCCGTCCGGGGCCAGGGCATTGAACCCGCGGATCGCGGCCGCGACCTCCTCGGCCGCACCGTCACCCTGGACCCGTACCGGCCAGACCAGCACGGGGCGCGGGAAGCGGTCCTCCAACCGATGCAGGATGTCCCGGATGACCGCCCCGGTGGGCGAGGTGACGACGCCGACCACGCGCGGCAGGTAAGGGATGGCCCGCTTGTGCTCCGGAGCGAACAGCCCCTCGGCGGTGAGCAGCTTCTTGCGCTCCTCCAGCAGGGCCATCCAGGCGCCGAGACCCGCCGGCTCGAGGCTCTCGACCACGATCTGGTACGAGGATTTTCCCGCGAAGGTGGTGATGCGGCCCGTCGCGACGACCTCCAACCCCTCCTGGGGCTTCTGGCGCAGGCGCCCGAACACGCCCTTCCAGACCACGGCATCGATCCGCGCTTGGCCGTCCTTCAGGGAGAAGTAGGCGTGGCCGGAGCCGTGCTGGCCGCGATAGCCGGAGATTTCGCCACGCAGGCGCACATGGCCGAACGCGTCCTCCAGGGTCCGCTTGAGCGCGCCCGCGAGCTCGCCGACCGACCATTCCGGCTGGTTGGCGGTGAGCACGCTGGTCGGCGGAATATCCGCCGCAGGCGAGGCTGCGGGGCGCGGAGGCGGCACGAGGGGCATGGACGGACGGTAGAGCAAGAGGCTGAAAACTGGAAACCGGATTTCCGGCCCGTCGAATCCGACGCTTGGGCGGGGCTGCGGCGCGCGGCGCCTTTTGCCGGTGGCATCTCCGGTCAGCCGAAATCCGCTTCCCAATCGCGGCCGCCGTAGAAAATGCGCAGGATCACGACGCGGCGATCCTCGACCGTGAAAGCAACCGTGACACGCCGCGCGAAGCCGATCGTGCGCAGGCCTGGGCGAAGTTCGCTGTGCAAGGTCCCGCGCTCGGCGCCGTATTCAAGCCCCTCGCAGAACGCACGGATGCTCTGTTCGAAGCCCGACGCAATGGCGGGCGTGCCGGCCTGCGCGATGGTGTCGTAGATCCAATCGAGGTCGTCACCGGCAGCAGGCGCGTAGATAATGCTCCGCCGCTTCACGTCCCAGGCCGAATCCGCGCTTCATGACGAAGGCGCATCCGCTCGGCCATGCCCTCCGACGAGATGGCGCGCTCGGGATGCGCTCTCATCGCGTCGTAGGTCGCAACCACTTCCTCGCGCAGCCAGCGCTCGACGGCGGCGTCACGCTCCTGAAGGGCACGCAATCCGGCCCGCACCACCTCGCTGGCGCTAGCAAACGCACCGGTCTTGACCTGTGCATCGATGAACGCGGCCTGCTCGGCAGGAAGGCTGAAGGTTCGCTTCTCGGACGCAGCCATGCGGATTCTCGCGTCGATGGGTATGAAAGTATCATACCATCTTCGGGACACGCCGCAACCTCTGAAGCGTCTTCAGCTGGTCGTGCCGGAGACGCCCATCCACGCGATGTCGGGCTGAGCGCCGGTCGCGGCAACGCGTCGGATCCCTATTCCACGGCCAGTTCGCGCGGCGCGTCCGAGATCGTGATCCGCGGCACGAACAGCGCCAGCACCAGGGTCAGCAGAGCCACCGCGAAGACCGTCCAGAACGTGCCGTGGAGGGCATGCTGGAGTCCGTGCCGGATGGCGTCGCCGCCGGCGCCGAGGCTGCCCGGATCCTCCAGGAGGCTCCGGAGCTGGCCGGAATCGACCGGTGAGCCGTCTGCCGGATGGGCCAGCCGGTAGTTCAGCACCGCGCCGAGCGCCGTGGCACCCAGGGTCGAGCCGAGGTTGCGCGCGAAGATGTTCGACGCGGTGGCGGCGCCGCGCTGCGCCCAGGCCACGCTGTCCTGGATGATCACGATGGCGGCGGTGGACAGGAAGCCCATGCCGAGCCCCATCACGATCGAGCCGCAGGCGGCCACGATCGGCGAGGACTCCGAACCCAGGGCGACGAACGCGGTGGCACCCAGCGGCAGCAGCGTCGCGCCGACCAGCAGCGTCGGGCGCAGGCCGAAGCGCACGAAGTTGCGGGCTGCCGTGGTGGCCCCGATCGGCCAGCCGAGCACCATCAGCGTGAGGGTCAATCCGGCGATCAGGGGCGACTGCCGAAGGACGCCCTGGACGTACATCGGCAGGAACGCGGTGAGCCCGATCACGGTCATGCCGGAGAGCAGCGTCGCGGCGTTGGTGGTCGCAATCGGGCGCTGCATCCACAGGCGGACATCGAGCATCGGGTCGGCGGCGCGGCGCTCCTGGAGCACGAACAGGATGGCCGCCACCGCAAAGCCGAGTGCCGGCCACAGGGCCGCCGAAGCCGACGTGCCGGCCTCCGTCAGCGCCATCATCAGCGCGGCGATGGCCGCGGTGAACAGGGCGGCACCCAACGCGTCGATCGGCCGGCTGCGCCGCTCGACGCTTTCCCGCAGGTAGACCAGGAACAGGCTCGCCGCGACGAGCCCCACGGGCAGGTTGATCCAGAAGATCCACGGCCAGCTCAGATGGCCGATGATCAAGCCGCCGACCAGGGGGCCCGCCACCGACGAGATGCCCCACACGCTCGCGAGATAACCCTGGACCTTGCCGCGTTCCCGGGCCGGATAGAGATCGCCGATGACCGTCAGGCTCACCGGCTGGATCGCGCCGGCCCCGACGCCCTGGACGAGGCGGAACAGGATCAGCGACGGCATCGACCAGGCGAGCCCGCACAGCAGCGAGCCGGCCAGGAACACGGCGATGCCGAACAGTAGGACCGGGCGGCGCCCGTAAAGGTCGGACAGCTTGCCGAACACCACCGTGGTGGCGGTCTGGGTCAGCAGGAACGAGCCGAACACCCAGGCATACAGATGGAGGTCGCCAAGCTGGCCGGCGATCTGCGGCATCGCGGTCGAGACGATGGTCGCCTCGATGGCGATCATGAACATCGCCGCCATCACCGCGGCGAGGACCAGCGGGCGGCGCGTCTCGGAAGGACTGGGCATGGGCGCGGTCTAGGCCCGGCTCCGGCCGAGACCTAGCGCCGAAGACGGGCTCCCGCGCGGCCCCGCTTCCGGGCCGTGCGGGAGCGCACATCCGCGGCTACGCTTCCACGTCGGCGTCCAGGTCCCGGCCGCGGGTCTCGGGCAGCAGGAAGGCCGCAATCGTCCCGACCAAGCTGAAGGCCGCCAGGTAATAGGCCGGGGCGAGCCGGTCGCCGGTGGCGGCGATCAGCCAGTTGATCACGTAGTTGGTGCTGCCGCCGAAGACCGAGACCGAGAGCGCGTAAACGATCGACAGCCCGGCGCTGCGCACCGCCCGCGGCAGCGCCTCCGGAATCCCGACGATCACCGCCGCGGCGTTGATGGAGGAGAGGGCCGAGAGCAGGAAGGTCACGGCGTAGACGCTCATGGCGCTCGGGGATCGCACCACCCAGGCGAAGGCCGGGACCGCCAGGATCAGGATGAGCGCCCGCGGCCAGATCATCACCGGGCGCCGTCCGACCCGGTCCGCCAGCCAGCCGCCCAGCAGCGGGAAGATCACCGAGGCGAGACCCAGCGCGATCGGCACCGCGGTCGCGGCGGTCTCGCTCAGGCCCAGGGTCGCGCCGGCATAGACCGGCATGTTGGTGCCGACGGCGTTCGACACCGTGGAGGCAGCGATGACCAGGAAGGTCAGGCCCAGCAGGCGGCCGTGCTCGCGCAGGAGACGCCCGACCACCGAGAGGGTCGAGGGGGCAGCGTGGGGATCCTCCTCGGCGCCGGCGGTCTCGGGCAGGTGGCTGCGGATCACCAAGCCGACCGGAACGACGCAGAGGCCGAGCGCGAACATCAGCCGCCAGCCCCAGGCCGACATCGCCTGATCGCCGACCACGAGGGCCAGGATGGTCGCGATGATGCCGGCGAACAGGGCCGCGCAGCCCTGGCTGGCGATCTGCCAGCTGGTCACGAAACCTCGCTTGGCCGGCGGCGCCGCCTCGAGCAGGTAGGCGGTGGACGGGCCGACCTCGCCGCCGAGCGCGAGGCCCTGGATGAGACGGCCCGCGATGACGATCACCTGTGCCCAGCCGCCGATCGCCGCGTAGGACGGGCATGCGGCCAGCATCAGCATGCCGAGCGCCATCAGCGCGATGGTGATCAGCATCGCCGGCTTTCGCCCGGCCCGATCCGCGAAGGCGCCGATCAGCACGCCGCCGATCGGCCGCATCACGTAGCCGATGCCGAACAGGGCGAGCGACGCCAGCAGGCTGTGCGTCGGGTCGGTGGCCGGAAAGAACGCTTCGCCGATCGGTTTCGCGAAGAACGCGTAGACCGTGAAATCGTAGAATTCGAGGGCGTTGCCGAGCACCACGGCCCCGACCGCCTTGCGGTCGAGGGCGGGGTGGGCCGGCGCGGCGGCGTGTACCTGCGTCGTGGCATCCATCAGCGAGTCGGCTCCCCGGCCGGCGGATGCTTGGCGATTCCCCCCGTCACCGGCTCGGCGCCATCGGAGACGGCTTCGTCGTAGCCCGCAAGCCAGCGGTCCCGGGCTTCGGTGCCTTCGGCATAGGGGCAGGCCTCGCGGGCCAGACCCTTTCCGGGCGCAGCCTTGCCGAGCGCATGCGTGTCGAGGTCGTTCGGTGGCGAATCCATTCGGGCGGCGCTCCTCGTGTGGCGGCCGCCGCGATGTAGGGCGCGCGGGGCGGGGCGCTCAATGCAGGGTCGGATCCGCGTCCGGCGGCAGCGATACGACCTCGCTGAACGGGAATTCCAGAACGACGTCGCCGGCTTCGTCGGTGACCACCAGGCAGGCGGTCAGGAGCCTAGCCTGATCCCGGGCCTCGGCCAGGGCCGCACGGATCGTGTCCTGGGCCTTCTCCCAGGCCTGATCCGGATCGCGCAGAGCGACGCCGGTCGCATCGGTGATCACGTCGTCGCCGATCTGCGTGTGGAAGAAGTAGCGCGGCATGGCCTTCAACCCCGGGTGTCGACCGCCCCCGCGGGGCGGCAGGCACCAGATGGGGATCGAGGCGGCCGCAATCAGCAACCGGACTCAGCCGTTGGCGGCGCTCCGCGCCGGAGCGGCGGCGACCGGTCGGAGGGTGTGCACGGTGGCGGAGGCGCCCCCCGTGCGGTGGAGCTTCTCCATGGCCATCAGCGGCCGCAATTCGGGCTCCGCGAAGTCCATCAGTCGGGCGTTGCGCCAGCGCGGCTTTCCGGCGCCACGACCGAACCAGCGCGGCCGCACCTCCTCGACCAGCAGGACGAGTCGCCCCGTCCAGGATTTGCGGAACCAGAATCGCCCCGTCAGAGACATCGTCCGATCCTTGTCGACAGTCCCGCCCGGTACGATGGGCCGGGATCACGGCGCCCCGCTCTCGCGTCGCCCAATACCCGACTTGGCCGCGGACTTACCAGTCTTCGAAGCCGAACAATTGCGAGTCGTTCGATATCCACAGGCCACCACCCGGCAGTCCGGCGCTCAGCGCATGACGTGACGCACGACCAGGCCGAGGACGAGGAGCCAGACCAGCCCCGAGGTCACGTAGACGAAGCCGCGTAGGAGCGCGGATTCCAGCGCATGGTGCGCCGAGACCTGCCCAGGTCCGTCGGCGCGAGACTCCGCGGATGACCGCGCCGCGCCGCGCGCACCGCCGGGAGGGGCAGCGAGAATGCGGGTCAGGCTGTCCGGCAGTGGTCTGTGGTGGGTCGTCACGGATCGGAAGGATAGGCGCCGCCGGGCTCGCGTCACAAGACACCTCTATTGAGGAAGCCGGCGCGGGTGAATCGTCGGCCTGCCCGTGATAGAGAGCGCCGACCCCTGCGGGACGGCCCGCCCTCGGCGTCCGATCATGTCCCTGCCCCCTGTCCTGATCACGGGCGTCGCCGGCTTCATCGGCAACGCGCTCGCGCTGCGATTCCTGGAGGCTGGCCGGGAGGTCGTGGGCCTCGATAACGTCAACGCTTATTACGATGTCGGCCTGAAGGAGGCGCGGCTCCGGCGCCTCGATCCGTTCCCGGGCTACAGCTTCGCGCGCCTCGACCTGACCGACACGGCCGGCCTCGATGCGCTGTTCGTCCGGCACGGCTTTCGAACCGTCGTCCACCTCGCCGCGCAGGCCGGCGTGCGCTACTCGCTGACGAACCCGCAGGCCTACGCGGCGAGCAACCTCGTCGGCTTCCTCAATATCCTCGAGGCCTGCCGCCACGGCGGCGTCGAGCATCTGCTCTACGCGTCATCGAGCTCGGTCTACGGGGCGGTCACGACGATGCCGTTCTCGATCCACCAGAACGTCGACCATCCGGTGAGCCTTTACGCGGCCACCAAGAAGGCCAACGAGCTGATGGCCCACAGCTACAGCCACCTCTACCGGCTGCCAACCACCGGCCTGCGCTTCTTCACCGTGTACGGACCCTGGGGCCGACCGGACATGGCGATGTCCCTGTTCGCCCGCGCGATCCTGGCCGGGGAACCGATCCAGGTGTTCAACGAGGGCCGGATGCGGCGCGACTTCACCTATATCGACGACATTCTCGAGGGGATCGTCGCCCTGGCCGAAAGACCGGCCGCGGCCAACCCGGACTGGAGCGGGGCCGATCCGGATCCGGGCACCAGCGCGGCGCCGTATCGGATCTACAACATCGGCAACAACGAGCCGGTGGAGCTGATGCAGATGATCGCGCTTCTCGAAGAGGCGCTCGGACGGAAGGCCGAGACGATCCTGCTGCCGATGCAGCCCGGCGACGTGCCGGCCACCTTCGCGGATATCGACGACCTCGCCCGCGACACCGGCTTCCGGCCGGCGACACCGCTGAATCTCGGCATCGCGCGTTTCGCCGCCTGGTATCGCGGTTTCTACGGACTTTGAGCGGGGAGACTGCGCCTCAGCGACGACGTCCCGAAGGTCGATGCGGTCGTCCCGTGTCGCGCCGCCGGTGGCCGAGCAAGGCCGCGATCCCCACGAAGGCGGCCAGCGCCGTCCACATGCCGCCCTCGCCGAGCTTGCCCACCGCGACCGACAAGCGATCCGGCTCGTCGACGAGCGCGATCACGATTCCGACAAGACCGCAGAGCGTCACAAAGATCGCCAGGACGCGGAAGGTCATCGTGGGCACTCCCGGCGCCGCGAAGGACGCGAGGCGACCGGTCTTGTCTATGACTTCGCCCGAGCGGAGCGCAACCGCCCAGCCGACACCGGGCGCTGTCGCCCCATCCCGATCCAGCTTCCATCGGCCGCAGGCCGCCGAGGGCGGGCCCCGCCGTTGAAGGTTTGGTCGCCAGCGCATGCGGCGGGACGACGACCTCGCGAGGCTAGGCCGTTGCACCATCTGCGTGTAATCATTTAGAGCTGTTCCAGGCAGGAAAGCTCTGCTTTAAACGCTGCCGCGACAGCGGCCAAAAGGAGGAAATCCATGCGTTCACTCATTCTCGGCGCCGTTCTCGCTGCCTTGCTCCCGTTCTCCGCGCAGGCCCAGGAGGCCGGTGACGCGGCTGCCGGCGAGAAGGCGTTCGCCCCGTGCAAGGCCTGCCACAACTTTCAGAAGAACGGCGTCGGTCCGGACCTGAAGGGCGTCGTCGGGCGCAA
Organism: Methylobacterium sp. AC315; assembly: GCF_979253755.1. Lineage (NCBI taxonomy): Bacteria > Pseudomonadati > Pseudomonadota > Alphaproteobacteria > Hyphomicrobiales > Methylobacteriaceae > Methylobacterium > Methylobacterium sp. AC315. Next base: position 432,120 of record NZ_CEEDEA010000004.1, on the reverse strand, counting down.
GGCCGGCACCTACGAGGGCTACAACTACTCCGCCGCGCTGAAGAATTCCGGCATCACCTGGGACGAGGCCAACCTTCACGAGTGGCTGAAGAACCCGAAGACCAAGGTGCCCGGCACCAAGATGATCTTCCAGGGCTACCCCGACGACAAGAAGATCAACGACGTGATCGCCTACCTCAAGACGCAGTCCTGAGCCCTCGCTCCAAGGTCTGACCTCCAAACGAAGGCATCCGCGCAGCCGCGCGGGTGCCTTCCGTCGTTCAGGACCGCCCGATGAGCGGATCGAGGCTCGAGACGGCGTGCTATTCCGGGATCAGCCCGGCTTGAAGCCCGAGCCGCAGGGTCACCAGATCGTTCAGCAGGTCCTTCCGCCCCTGCACGTTCAGCCCGGTCCTGTCACCCGCCTCGTCGGGGAGGCAGGCAAGCACGTCGCGCAGCTTGGCTCCGGCGGGCGTGAGGAAGATGCTGACCTGCCGCTCGTCGGCCCGGTCGCGAGCGCGCCGCACGCGACCGGAGGCTTCCAGGCGCTTGAGCAACGGCGTCAGGGTCCCGGAATCGAGGAACAGGCGGTTGCCGATCTCCTTGACCGACAGGCCGTCCTCTTCCCACAGGACCAGCAGGACGAGATATTGCGGGTATGTCAGCTCGTGCTGGCCGAGGAGGTTGCGATAGGCACGGCCGAAGGCGTGCGCGGCGGCGTAGACCGCGAAGCACAATTGGTTGTCGAGACGCTGCCGGTCCCGCTGCGATAGCTGGTCGACGGACGCCTGACCCGCCTTGGTGGTTGGCGCAGCGCCGCTCTGCGGAGCAGTCGGGCCTGACATGGGGTGGACTCTCTCTGGTAAAGGCGGCCTATCGTACCGGTATGCCGAAGGGCACTCTTAGTCAGTTCGTCAAACCTGTACAATTCTCGTGGACCGCGGACGTGCCACAGATCCTCTGCGACGTTCAGCCATCCATCAACGGGTGCAGATCTCGTACCATCGCTTTCAGGCGTTCATCGAGGACGTGCGTGTAGATCTGCGTCGTCGAGATATCGGCGTGGCCGAGCAACTCCTGAACGATGCGTAGGTCGGCCCCGTTCTGCAGCAGATGACTGGCGAAGGCGTGGCGCAGGACGTGCGGGCTGACGCGGTCGGGGCGCAAGCCCGCGGCCAGCGCGACGGCCTTGAGGTCGCGGGCGAAGGCCTGCCGGGTGAGGTGGCCGCTGTCGCTGTCGGCGGGAAACAGCCAGGGGGACTCCTCCGGCACCGCAGCGAGGTGGGCGGTCATCGCGGCCCTGGACGCCTCCGTCAGCGGGACGAGCCGTTCTCGGCCGCCCTTGCCCTTGATGAACAGGTAGCGCTCACGGGTGGCGCCCGCGGTGCGCGGGAGGGCGACGAGTTCCGAGACGCGCAGGCCCGTCGCGTAGAGAAGCTCGAGCAGGCAGACCATCCGGCGGGCCCGGCGCGCCGGACCGGGCTGCTCGTCGGCGGATGCCGCCGCGTGGGCGGTGGCAAGAAGCCCGTCCACCTCGGCGATCGACAGCACTTTCGGGAGCGTGCGGCCCCGGCGCGGCCCCGAGACCGCGACGCTCGGATCGGCTTCGGCGTATCCCTCAGCGTAGAGAAACTTGTGGAAGCCGCGCACGCACGACAGGCGCCGCGCCGCCGACGACGCCATCAACCCCCGTGTCTCCAGATCGGCGACGAAGGCCCGGAGGCTGTGGGTGTCGGCCTCTTCGAGAGGGATGCCCGCGCGCTTGAGATAGGCGAGGTAATCGTCGAGGTCGCGCCTGTAGGCGGCCAGCGTGTTGGCGCCGGCACCGCGCTCGGCGGCCAGCATGTCGAGATAGGCGGCGACCTCCGGGGACGGGGGCGGAGCCGCGCCGCCGGCGACGGCCGCGCTCAACGGCTGCCCGGTTGGAGCTTCGAGGCCGGGATGGTCACGGTCATCTCCCGGGGGGTCGGCACCACGAAGTTCGCCAGCGCGAACATCGCCGCGAAGACGAGGCCGGCCAGGATCGCGAGGGTAGCGAAGAAACGGAACAGGGTCGGCACGTCGGTCGAACCTCGGGCAGACGAGCGCAGTCGACGGGGAGGGAGCGCGCGGAAATCTCCCCCGAAATGTCACGAAGGCTCGGTTTCGAACATGCGATCACGGCGCTGACAAGGCCTGGAAGGACACAGCGATGCGTTTCGCAGGCCGCTTGAATCGCGCTAAGAGCCTGGCACAGGATTGGAAGCCCCCCGGCGAGGCGCGTACGGGGCGGCGATAGGGAGCCGGAGACGCCACGATCATGCGATGCTGCCGTCGATGAACGAAGAGGACGTCGGGGAACCGATCGAGGCGCGCCTGCGCCGGGCGCTGGGCCTGCGCTCGATCGTGCTCGTCGGCTTGATGGGGGCGGGCAAGAGCACGGTCGGCCGGCGCTTGGCCAGTCGGCTCGGACTGATCTTCAAGGATGCCGACAGCGAGATCGAGGCGGCGGCCGGCCTGACCATCCCCGATATCTTCGCGATCTACGGCGAGCCGAGCTTCCGCGACGGCGAAGAGCGCGTGATCTCGCGCCTCCTGCGTGCCGGCCCCCTCGTGCTGGCCACCGGCGGCGGCGCCTACCTGCGCGAGGCGACGCGGGTGCGCATCCGGGAATCCGCCATCTCGGTCTGGTTGAAGGCCGATCTCGACGTGCTGATGCGGCGGGTGCGCAAGCGCGGCAACAGGCCCCTGCTCCACACCGACGATCCCGAGGCGACGATGCGCGACCTGATGGCGGTCCGCCACCCGGTCTACGCGGCCGCCGACGTGGTGGTGATCTCCCGGGAGGTCTCGCACGACCGGGTCGTCCAGGACGTGCTGGAGGCGCTGGACGCCCACATGAATGCCGCCGCCCCGCGCCCCATCGCCGCCCAGTGACGCCCAAGCGAGCCTGTCCGTGACCGAGCCATCGACCCAACCGGTTCCCCTGACGGTCCACGTGCCCCTCGATGCCGGGCGCGACTACGACATCCTGATCGGGCGTGGCCTGATCGAGACGGCCGGCGCTCAGGTGGCGGCCCTCGGGGGCCGGCGGGCGGCGATCGTCACCGACGAGAATGTCGGGGCGCTTTATGGCGAGCGGCTGCGCGACAGCCTGGAGCGGGCGGGCCTGAACGCGGGTTTCGTCACGGTGGCGCCCGGCGAAAGCTCGAAATCCTACGCGGGTTACGCGCAGGTCTGCGACGGCCTGCTGGCGCTGAAGGTCGAACGCGGCGATCTCGTGGTCGCCCTCGGGGGCGGCGTGGTCGGGGATCTCGCCGGTTTCGCGGCTGCCACCCTGCGCCGGGGCGTACGCTTCGTGCAGGTCCCAACCAGCCTGCTCGCCCAGGTCGATTCCTCGGTGGGCGGCAAGACCGGGATCAACGCGCCGCTCGGCAAGAACCTGATCGGCGCCTTCCATCAGCCGCGCCTGGTGCTGGCCGACACGGGGGCCCTCGACACCCTGTCCGAGCGCGAGATGCGTGCCGGCTACGCCGAGGTCGCCAAGTACGGGCTGATCGCCGATGCCGGCTTCTTCGACTGGTGCGAGGCCAACTGGCGCGGGATTTTCGCGGGCGGTCCGGAGCGTGACGAGGCCGTGGCCGCATGCTGCCGGGCCAAGGCCAGCGTGGTGACCCGGGACGAACGCGAGGACGGCGAGCGCGCGCTGCTCAACCTCGGACACACGTTCGGGCACGCCCTGGAGCGGCTCACGGGCTACGAGTCGGCTCGGCTGGTCCATGGAGAGGGCGTCGCGATCGGTCTCGCCCTGGCCTTCCGGTTCTCGGCCCGGCTCGGGCTCTGCGCCGGGCAGGATGCCGGCCGCGTCGCCAACCACCTCACGCTCGCCGGCCTGCCGACCCGCCTCCAGGCGGTTCCGGGTGGATGCGGCGACGCCGACGCCATCCTCGAAGCGATGGCCCAAGACAAGAAGGTCCGCGACGGCGCCCTGACCTTCATCCTTGCCCGCGGCATCGGCCAGAGCTTCATCGCTCCAGGGATCGACCGGGGGGAGGTGCGGGCGTTCCTGCTGGACGAACTGGCTGCCGATCGTCAGGCCTGAGGGTCTTCATCCGACCATCGGCCTTGCCTTGCGCCGGTCGGACCGCTATGAGCCTGCCACGTCCGGGACGGCGCAAACCGTCACGGAGGTCTGGCTCGAACGGCCCTCGGGGCGCTCGGGGCAGAGGTTCGAGATCGGTGCGCCGATCTCGCCGGTTGCCGGTGTAGCTCAGTGGTAGAGCAGCGCTTTCGTAAAGCGAAGGTCGGGGGTTCAAATCCCTCCTCCGGCACCACTTTCCTCCCTAAACAGCCCTAGCGAACCAGGTCGAGCCGCGAGCGGCCGGAGCGCGTGTCGGCCGAAAGCCGCCGTGCCTGAGCGTTACATGCGCAGCACCTTCTTCGGAACCGGATTGCCCATCCTGGTGTAGGGCCTTCTGTGCCGCGCGGCGGCCCACGGGCGGGGATACGTCATGAAAGCCGAGATCCTGGACGTCCGGTTCGTCCACGAGGGCTGGAGCCGATTCGGGATCGCCAAGGTGCGTCTCGCAGACGGCGCCGTGGTCGAGCGCGAGATCGAGGATCACGGCAATTCGGTTGGTGTTCTACCCTACGATCCGGAGCGGCGGGTCGCCACGCTGGTGCGGGAGCTGCGGGTGCCACCCCTGTTCGCGGCCGGCGAGCAGGTCCAACTGGAGGCGCCGGCCGGCCTCATCGACGACGGCAGCCCGGAGGAGAACGGCCGCCGGGAGGTGCTGGAGGAGGTCGGCTTGCGCCTGCACGCGCTCGAATTCGTCGGCGCGACCTATTCCTGCGCCAGCTTGACCACCGAAAAGCTGCATCTCTACCTCGCCCCCTACGGCAAGGCCGACCGCGCCGAGGACGGCGGCGGCGCTGAGGGCGAGCACGAGAACATCCGGATTATGGAAATGCCGCTCGCTGACCTCGCCGGGATGGCGGACCGGGCCGAACTCACCGATCTCAAGACGTTGACGCTGGTCCTGGCGCTGCGCGCCCGCCATCCGGAGCTTTTCGCGGCGTGAGAATCCGCTATCGCGTATTCGCGCAATGGTTGATCACCGCCATGGTATTCGGCGCGGTCGCCTGGATCGCGTTTCACCTGCGCTGAGTAGAAACCCGTCTCAGGAATCGAAGCGATGAGCGAAGACGCCGTCACCGCCGAACCCCACGGCCTCGACCGGGGTCTGACCAATTACGGCGACCGCGATTTCGCCCGCTACCTGCGCCGCTCCTTCGCCCGGTCCATGGGCATCTCGCGCACGCTCCTCGACAAGCCGGTGGTCGGCATCGCCATGACGCCGTCCGGGTTCAACAACTGCCATCGCGGCATGCCGGAACTGGTCGAGGCGGTCTCGCGCGGGGTGCTGGCTGCCGGGGCCCTGCCGCTGCCGTTCCCGACCGTGTCGCTCGGAGAGGTTTTCCTCAACCCGACCAGCATGATGTACCGCAACCTCATGGCCATGGACACGGAGGAGATGATCCAGGCCCAGCCGATGGATGCGGTGGTCCTGATCGGCGGCTGCGACAAGACCGTGCCGGCTCAGCTCATGGGGGCGGCCTCGGCCGGCCTGCCGGCGATCCAGGTCGTGACCGGCCCGATGTCCACCGGCCGTCATCGCGGCCAGCGGCTCGGCGCCTGCACGGATTGCCGGGGCTTCTGGGCCAAGTACCGGGCCGGAACGGTGGATTCGGAGGAAATCGCCGAGGTCGAGGGCCGGCTCTCGGTCACGGCCGGCACCTGCGCGGTGATGGGCACGGCCTCGACCATGGCCTGCATCGCCGAGGCGCTCGGCATGTCGCTGCCCGGGACCGCCGCGATCCCGGCCGTGCATTCGGACCGGCTGGTGGCCGCCGAAGAGACCGGACGCGCCGCGGTGCGGCTGATCCAGACCAAGATCACGCCGGCGCAGGTCATCACGCAGAAATCGGTCGAGAACGCGATCCGGGTCCTGATGGCGGTATCGGGCTCCACCAACGCCATCGTGCACCTCACGGCCATCGCCGGGCGCCTCGGAATCCGCATCCCGTCCGGGCGCTTCAACGAAATCTCGGACGAGACCCCGGTGCTGGTCGACCTGAAGCCCGTGGGCGAGGGCTACATGGAGGATTTCCACGCCGCGGGCGGCATGGGTGCGCTGCTGCGAGAGCTGCGCCCGCTCCTGCATCTCGACACCGTGGACGTGGAGGGCCGCACCCTGGCCGAGCGTCTGGACGAACCGGCCGGCTGGGTCGACCGCGCGGTGATCCGAGCCTTCGACGATCCGGTCTCGCCGGTAGGCGGCCTAGTGGCGCTCAGCGGCAACCTGGCCCCGGACGGAGCGATCTTCAAGCGCGCCGCCGCGACGCCGGAGCTGTTCGAATCCGAGGGGCGAGCGGTGGTGTTCACCGGCCTCGAAGACCTGAGCCGCCGAATCGACGACCCGGACCTCGACGTGGCGCCGGGGGATGTGCTGGTGCTGCAGAATGCCGGGCCGCACGCCGCCGGCATGCCCGAGGCGGGCTACCTGCCGATCCCCAAGAAACTCGCCAGGGCGGGGGTGAAAGACATGGTGCGGATCTCGGACGCCCGGATGTCCGGCACCGCCTTCGGGTCGATCGTGCTGCACATCGCCCCGGAGGCGGCCATCGGCGGTCCGCTCGGAGCCGTGCGCGACGGCGACCGGGTCCGCCTGTCGATCCGCGACAAGCGGATCGACCTGCTGGTGGACGAGGCCGAGATCGCCCGCCGCCTCGCCGGCCATCAACCGCCGCCCGCTCCCAAGCGTGGCTACAAGGCACTCTACCGGCGCACCGTCACGCAAGCGCCGGAGGGATGCGACTTCGACTTCCTGATCGGGGAGGGCGAGCCGGGCTGAGGCCGGCCGCTTGATCCCCGGGCACGCCGGGGCCATCGTTCGGTGAAGGATCGGGAGGAGTCGAAGAGCATGACGCGCGCCTGTATCGTGGGCTGGGCCCATACACCGTTCGGCAAGCTCGAGGAGCCGGATGTCGAGGGCCTGATCGCGCGGGTGTCCGGCGAGGCGTTGGCTCATGCCGGCGTCGAGGATTCCCAGGTCGACGGGATCTATGTGGGCGTCATGAACACCGGCTTCTCGAAGCAGGGCTTCGAGGGGTCGCAAGTCGCGCTCACTCGGCCGGGCCTCGCCCATGCACCGGCGACGCATCTGGAGAACGCCTGCGCCACCGGTTCGGCGGCGCTCTACGCGGCCCTCGATTTCGTCGATAGCGGCCGCGGGCGGATCGCCCTGGTGGTCGGCGCCGAGAAGATGACGGCGAAATCCGTGGCCGAGACCGGCGACATCCTGCTCGGCGCCTCCTACCGGAAAGAGGAGGCCGACATCGAGGGCGGCTTCGCGGGCGTGTTCGGGCGGATCGCGGCCGGCTACTTCCAGCGCTACGGCGACCGCAGCGAGGAACTGGCCCGGATCGCCGCCAAGAACCACCGCAACGGTGTAGGCAACCCCTACGCGCAGCTCAGGAAAGACCTGGGCTTCGAGTTCTGCAACAAAGTCTCCGAGAAGAACCCCTACGTGGCGGCACCGCTGCGGCGCACCGACTGCTCGCTGATCTCCGACGGCGCCGCCGCCCTGGTGGTGGCCGATGCCGAGACGGCGGAAGGGTTGGCCCGCGCCGTCGGCTTCCGCGCCCGTGCGCACGTCAACGACATCCTCCCCCTGTCCCGCCGGGACCCGACCGCGTTCAAGGGCGCCCGGCTCGCCTGGGAGAAGGCGCGCGCGCAGGCCGGGATCGGCAACGACGACCTGTCGTTCGTGGAGACGCACGATTGCTTCACCATCGCCGAACTCATCGAGTACGAGGCGATGGGGCTGGCCGAACCCGGCCAGGGTTATCGCGTCGTCCGCGAGGGGCTGACCGAGAAGGGCGGCAGGCTGCCGATCAATCCGTCGGGCGGGCTGAAGTCCAAAGGCCATCCGGTCGGCGCCACCGGCGTCTCGATGCACGTGATGGCCTGCCTCCAGCTCATGGGCGAGGCGGGCGAGATGCAGGTCCCAGGCGCGAACCTGGCAGGGATCTTCAACATGGGCGGGGCCGCGGTGGCCAACTACGTGTCGATCCTGGAGCGGCGGCGGTAGCACCGCTCCACATCGGGCCAACAGAGGGGAGGGGAGCGATCCCCTCTCAGCCGAGCTTGTCGAGGGCTTGGCTGAGGTCGGCGATCAGGTCGGCCTCGTTCTCCAGGCCGATCGAGAGACGCACGGTCTCGGGGCCGACCTGCGCGGCGGCCTTCTCGCCCTCGGGCAATTGCCGGTGCGTCGTCGAGGACGGGTGGATCGCCAGCGACTTGATCTCGCCGATGTTGACTAGGTGCGAGATCAGTTCGAGCCCGGCGATGAACGCCAGGGCCGCCGGCTCACCGCCCTTAAGCGCGAAGGTGAAGATCGAGCCCGGTCCCTGCGGGGTGTAGCGCCGGACGAGGTCTTCCCCAATCTGCCCCGGCAGTCCGGGATAGCTCACCCAGGCCACCGCCGGGTGGTCCTTCAGGAAGGCTGCCACGGCCCGCGCGTTGGCGCAGTGGCGTTCCATGCGCAACGGCAGGGTCTCGATGCCCATCAGGGTCAGGAAGGCGTTCATCGGTGATAGACCGGGGCCGAGATCGCGCAGGCCGAAGAACCGGCAGGCCGCCGCGAAGGGCGTCTCGGGGAAGCTCTTGGTCAGGACCAAGCCGTCGTAGTCCGGCCAGGGGTCGGTGATCAGGTTGTAGCCAGTGGTCCGGGTCCAGTCGAAGGAGCCGGCATCGCAGATCATGCCGCCGATGGTCTGGCCCGAACCGCTCAAGAACTTCGAGGTCGAGTGCCAGACGATGTCCGCACCGTGCTCGATCGGCCGGATCAGGGCCGGCGAGGCCAGGGTGTTGTCGACCACGAGGGGCAGGCCGTGGCGACGGGCTACCGCGGCGATCCCGTCGAGGTCCACCACCGAGGCGCACGGGTTCACGATCGACTCGCAGAAGATGGCCCGGCATTCCGGCGTGATCGCCGCCTCGAAATCCTCCGGCCGCATGCCGGCGGCGAAGCGGGGCTTCAGGTTGTAGCGGCCGTCGAGTCGGCGCATCAGGCCCAGCGAGCCGCCGAACAGCCGCGGCGAGGCCACGTAGGCGTCGCCGCTCTTCATCAGGGTCATCAGCACCAGCATCATCGCCGACTGCCCGGAGGAGACCGCGACGCCGGCCTTGGCGCCCTCCAGGTCGGCGACCCGGCGCTCCAGGGCGGCCACCGTTGGGTTCGACCCGCGCGAGTACGAGAACCCGGACCGGCGGCCCGCGAAGATGTCCGCCGCCTGCTCGGTGGAATCGAACACGAAGCCGTTGGTGAAGTAGATCGGCTGGACCCGCGCGCCGGTGGCGGGATCGGGCGCCGCGCCGGCATGGATGGCCCGGGTCGCGAAGCGGTGCTGTCGGCTGGTATCCGTCATGGCTCTCGGTCGGCTGTACGGCGCCCGGATCGTCGACGCGCCCGAGCCGGAGGAGGCTTCACGCCGCGCGACGGATGAAGGCCTGCAGGGTTCGGACCAGGGTCGTGGGCTCGTAGGGCTTCGGAATGAAGCGGGCCCCCTCCGGCATGTCGTTGGGGCCGGGGGTGCCCATGCCGGATACGACGAGGACGGGGATGGTCGGCCAGCGATGCGCCACGAGGCGGGCCAGGGCGAACCCGTCCATCGAGCCCTGCGGCATGTCGACATCCGTCATCAGGACGCCGACATCGTCGCGGTTTTCCAGGACCTTCAGCGCCTTGTCGGCGTGGCTGGCCTCCAGCACGGTGAAGCCGGCATCCGCCAGGGTATCGGACGCCTCCATGAGCAGGAGGCCGTCATCCTCCACCAGCAGCACCACGGGTTGGTCGGACAAGCTTTCAGTCATCAGACCTGCAAAGGTTCAGTCGCGACGTTCGAAGCCCGCGCCGTATTCCCCGGGCCTGCCCCCGTCAAGGCGCGAGACCTGCGGCGTCAGGCGGCCTCCTCACGCTTCCCCAGGCGCTTGTCGAGGTAAGTGTCCACCGTCTGAGTCAGTTCGTCGACCTTGCCGTCGAAGAAGTGGTTGGCGCCCTCGACCATCTGATGCTCGATGATCACGCCCTTCTGCACCTTCACCTTCTCGATCACCGGCATGACGTCCCGGGCCGGCGCGACGCGATCCTCGGAGCCGTGCACGAACAGGCCGGAGGAGGGGCAAGGGGCCAGGAAAGTGAAGTCGAAGCGGTTGGCCATCGCGGCGATCGAGATGAAGCCCTCGATCTCGGGGCGCCGCATCAGCAGCTGCATGCCAATCCAGGCGCCGAACGACACGCCGGCGATCCAGCACGACTTCGCCTCCGGGTTGACCGACTGCACCCAGTCGAGGGCCGCGGCCGCGTCGGAGAGCTCACCCGAACCGTGGTCGAACGCGCCCTGGCTGCGGCCGACCCCGCGAAAATTGAAACGCAGGGCTGCAAAGCCGCGATTGGCGAAGGTGTAGAAAAGATTGTACACAATTTGATTGTTCATCGTACCCCCGAACTGGGGGTGCGGGTGCAGGACGATGGCAATCGGCGCGCCGCGCTTCTTGGGGGCCTGATAGCGGCCTTCCAGACGTCCGGCCGGGCCGGTGAAGATGACTTCAGGCATCGTTCAACTCTCGTTTCAGCGGTCGCCGGCCGCGCGATCTCGGGCAGTGAAGAGGCAGCCTTGACTCGCCGCACGCACACCATACAAACGCTCTTAGAACAGTTCTAGGCGATTAGAACTGTTCTAATGTAGGTGAGCGGGCACGCGGTGCCAGTTCTCTGCACCAGCCGTTCGGTTGGCGACATCTCATTTGTCGGCGCGCCTTAGCACGGCGAGCCGGTCCGCGGGCAAGGAATTGTCACGCGCCGTATGCAGGGGACCACACGGAATCAGCATGAGCCGGGCCCGCGCCTATCTCGATCACAACGCGACCGCCCCCGTCCGCCCCGCCGTGGCGGAAGCGGTGGCGCGCGCGCTGATGCTGCCCGGCAACCCGTCCTCGATCCATCAAGAGGGCCGGGCTGCCCGCGCCGCGCTGGAAGCGGCCCGCGGTCAGGTCGCGGCCCTCGTGAATGCCCGGCCGGCGCAGGTGGTGTTCACCAGCGGCGGGACGGAGGCCGCGAATGCGGTTCTGTCCGGCGCCCTCGGCCGGCGCGGCCAGCCGAAGCCGACGCGGCTGCTCCATTCCGCCACCGAGCACCCCTGCGTTGCCGCAGGCCACCGATTCTCTCATGGGGCGGTCGAGGAAATACCGGTCACACCCGAGGGCGTGATCGATCTCCTCGTCCTCCAACGACGCCTCGGCGCGCTCGCGGACGAGAGCGTGCTGATCTCGGTCCATGCGGCCAACAACGAGACCGGCGCGATCCAGCCCCTGTCCGACGTCGTCGCCCTGGCCCGCGCGCATGGCCGGGCCCTGGTCCACACCGATGCCGTTCAGGCGGTCGGCAAGGTCGCCTTCGACATGGCGACCCTGGGAATCGACGCGCTCACGCTGTCGGGGCACAAATTCGCGGCCCCCAAGGGGGTCGGCGCGATGATCCTGGCCGACGATGTCGCCCTGGACGCGGCGTTCCTCCGCGGTGGCGGGCAGGAGCGGCGCCAGCGCTGCGGAACCGAGTGCCTGCCGGCGATCGTTGGTATGGGCGAGGCGGCCCGGATCGCGACCGAAGCCCTCGTGCCGGAGGGCGTTCGCCTCGCCGGCTTGCGCGACCGGATCGAAGCCGGCCTGCGCGTCCGCGCCCCGGAGGCCGTGGTGTTCGCGGCCGGCGCGCCGCGACTACCGAACACGCTGAGCTTCGCGGTTCCGGGCCTCGACGCGCCCGCCGCCCTGATCGCCTTCGACCTCGCCGGCGTGGCGGTGTCGTCGGGCTCGGCCTGCTCGTCGGGCAAAGTCGCACGTTCGGCGACACTGTCGGCGATGGGCGTCGCGCCCGAGCTTGCCGGGGGCGCGCTGCGCGTCAGCCTCGGCTGGAACACGGTGGACGAGGATGCGTCATGCTTTCTCGACGCCTTCGAACGGGTCTTGCAGCCCCTATATAAGCGGCGAGGGTACGCGGCCTGAATCAGCCGCGTCCCACGCTTTCCGAAAGACGCTTCCCGGTCCTTGAAACCGGGCTTGCCAGGAGATGCTCATGCCTGCCGTGCAGGAAACAATCGACCGGGTCCGCTCGATCGACCTCGACCAGTACAAGTACGGGTTCGAGACCACCATCGAGATGGAGAAGTCCGCCAAGGGCATCTCCGAGGACGTCGTGCGCTTCATCTCTGCCAAGAAGAACGAGCCGGCATGGCTGCTCGAATGGCGCCTCGACGCCTATCGCCGCTGGCTCACCATGAAGGAGCCGGAGTGGGCGCGTGTCGCGTACGACAAGGTCGACTATAGCGACATCTACTACTACGCCGCGCCCAAGCGCCCGGCGGCGATGTCGCTCGACGAGATCGATCCGGAGATCCTGAAGACCTACGAGAAGCTCGGCATCCCGCTGCGTGAGGTCGAGGTGCTGGAAGGCATCGCGCCGGAGCGCCGCGTCGCAGTCGACGCCGTGTTCGATTCGGTTTCGGTGGCCACGACCTTCAAGAAGGAACTCTCGAAGGCCGGCGTGATCTTCATGCCGATTTCCGAGGCCGTGCAGGAATATCCCGAGCTGGTGAAGAAGTACCTGGGCACGGTGGTGCCCTCGACCGACAACTTCTTCGCGACGCTGAACTCTGCGGTCTTCTCCGACGGCTCGTTCGTCTACATCCCGCCGGGCGTCCGCTGCCCGATGGAGCTGTCGACCTACTTCCGCATCAACGAGCGCGACACCGGCCAGTTCGAGCGCACGCTGATCATCGCCGACAAGGGCTCGTACGTCTCGTACCTCGAGGGCTGCACCGCCCCGAAGCGCGACGACAACCAGCTCCACGCCGCGGTGGTCGAGCTGGTCGCTTTGGACGACGCCGAGATCAAGTACTCGACGGTCCAGAACTGGTACCCGGGCGACAACGAAGGTAAGGGTGGCATCTACAACTTCGTCACCAAGCGCGGTGATTGCCGCGGCGCCCGCTCCAAGATCTCCTGGACCCAGGTCGAGACCGGCTCGGCGATCACCTGGAAGTACCCGTCCTGTATCCTGCGTGGCGACGAATCCCGCGGCGAGTTCTATTCGATCGCTGTATCGAACGGCATGCAGCAGGTCGATTCCGGCACCAAGATGATCCACCTCGGCAAGAACACCACCAGCCGGATCATCTCGAAGGGCATCTCCGCCGGGCGTTCGCAGAACACCTACCGGGGCTTGGTCTCGGCCCACAAGAAGGCCAAGAACGCCCGCAACTTCACCAACTGCGACTCGCTGCTGATCGGCGACCAGTGCGGGGCGCACACCGTGCCCTACATCGAGTCGAAGAACGCGTCCGCGGTGTTCGAGCACGAGGCGACCACCTCGAAGATCTCCGAGGACCAGAAGTTCTACTGCCTGCAGCGCGGCCTCTCCGAGGAGGAGGCGACCGCGCTCATCGTCAACGGCTTCGTCCGGGACGTGCTGCAGCAGCTTCCGATGGAGTTCGCCGTCGAGGCCCAGAAGCTGATCTCGATCAGCCTCGAAGGCTCGGTCGGCTAAGGTCCGACGGGCGTCGATACCCATGGCGATCGCGGCATCCCCGCGGTCGCCGACCGGATTGCGCGAAGGTGTTCATGCGCCACATCCGGAGATGAAGGCCTTCGAAATGGCCGTCTCGGTGACGGCGATAAGGAACTGACGGCACGCGGTCGGTGCATCAACCCGATCCGCCGTTCGATAGGACTTGAACTAACATGCTGGAAATCAAGAACCTCGTCGTGCAGATCGAGGACAACCGCATCCTGAACGGCCTGAACCTGACCGTGAACGACGGCGAGGTCGCGGCGATCATGGGGCCGAACGGGTCGGGCAAGTCGACCCTGTCCTACGTCATCGCCGGCAAGGAGGACTACGAGGTCCTCGACGGCGAGATCCTGCTCGACGGGCAGAACGTGCTAGAGATGGCGGCCGACGAGCGCGCCGCGGCCGGCGTCTTCCTGGCGTTCCAGTACCCGCTGGAGATTCCCGGCGTCGGCACCATGACCTTCCTCAAGGCCTGCCTCAACGCCCAGCGCCGCGCCCGCGGAGAGGGCGAGATTTCGACGCCGGACTTCATCCGCAAAGTCAACGCCGCCGCCGACAAGCTCGAGATCAACAAGGAGATGCTCAAGCGCGCCCTCAACGTCGGCTTCTCCGGCGGTGAGAAGAAGCGCATGGAGATCCTCCAGATGGCGCTGCTCGAGCCGAAGTTCTGCGTGCTCGACGAGACCGATTCCGGCCTCGACATCGACGCCCTGCGCATCGTCTCCGAGGGCGTCAACGCGCTCCGGGCCCAGGGCCGCTCGTTCCTGGTGATCACCCACTACCAGCGCCTGCTCAACCACATCGTGCCCGATACCGTGCACGTCATGTCGAAGGGCCTGATCGTGAAGACCGGCGGCAAGGAACTGGCGCTCGAACTCGAGGCGTCTGGCTACGCCGAGTACCGCACCAACGAGGCCGCGTAAGCCCATGGCCGAGATCCAGAACCTGCGCACCAGCGCCGAGACCGGGCTGTCGAGCCTGTTCGAGGCTGCTCGCAAGGGCTTCGCCTCGGAAGAGGCGATCGCCCGCGAGGAGGCGTTCCGCTTCTTCGAGGCCGCCGGCCTTCCCAGCCGGCGGGTGGAGGCGTTCAAGTACACCGACCTGCGCGCCGCCATGAAGGAGGCCGTGCCGCCGGCCGAGGCCCCGTCTGCGGAAGCCGCCCAGGCCGCCGCGGCATCCGCCAAGGGCTTTGCCGGCCTCGACGCGGCGCATCTGACCTTCGTCAACGGCCATCTCGTCCGTCCGCTGTCGGACCTCGACGGGCTGCCGGCCGGCCTCACCGTAACGCCGCTCAACGATGCGATGGGCAAGAGCGACACCCGCCTCCGGCTGCTCGCGCCGGTGGAGCAGGCTCGCGAGAACCCGATCTACCAGCTCAACACCGCCTTCCTGGCCGACGGCGCGCTGATTTCGGTCGCTCCCGGTACCAAGATCGAGCGGGCCCTGCATCTGCGCTTCATCGGCAGCGGCTCCGAGGGTTTCTCCACGGCGACGCGGGTCCTGGTCGATCTCGGCGACGGCGCCGAGATCACCGTGCTGGAGAGCCACGAGGGTCCGGACGGCCTGACCTACCAGCCGAACGATGCGCTCGACGTGCGGGTCGGCAAGCAGGCCGTCTTCCGCCATGCCCGGCTCAACCGGGAGGGTAACGCCGCCATCGCACTCTCGACGATCAGCGTGCGCCTCGACGACGAGTCCCGGCTGGAGACGGTCAACCTGGTCACCGGTGCCGTCCTGTCGCGCCACCAGATCTACATGCACGTCGCCGGTGAAAACGTGAACGCCGTGGTCAACGGCGCGGCGATGCTGGGCAACGGGCAGCTGGCCGACTCGACCCTGTTGGCCGACCACGCGGCCGTGGGCGGCATCGGCCGCGAGATGTTCAAGACGGTGATCGACGGGGATGCCACCGGGGTATTCCAGGGCAAGATCATCGTCCGGCAGGCTGCGCAGCAGACCGACGGCAAGATGAAGTCGGACTGCCTGCTCCTCAATGACGAGGGGCAGATGATGAACAAGCCGGAGCTGGAGATCTTCGCCGACGACGTCGCCTGCGGCCATGGTGCCACCTGTGGCGCCCCGGACGAGGACCTGCTGTTCTACCTGATGGCCCGTGGCCTGCCGCGCTCGGTGGCCGAGAGCCTCCTGGTCCAGGCCTTCGTCGGCGAGGCGATCGAATCGGTCACGCACGAGGGTGCCCGCGCAGCGCTGATCGGCGAGATCGAAGCCTGGCTCGCTGCACGCGCTTGAACGATCGGCCGGTCCTCCCGCAGGATCGGCCGGCTCCGCGAATCCCGAGCCCCGTTCGCGGGTCATCGGGGTCGCGACGCCCTTTCCGGAGGCCTCCTTCGAGACCTTCGCTTCGCTTCGGCCCCTCGGATCGAGGTGGCCCATGGGACGGACTCGAGGTCCCAGAAGGTCGCGACCATGAACGCACCCGTCCTCACCACCGGCTACGATGTCGAGGCGGTCCGCAAGGACTTCCCGATCCTGTCGCAGACAGTCTACGGCAAGCCGCTGGTCTATCTCGACAACGCGGCCTCGGCCCAGAAGCCCAGACAGGTCATCGACGCGATGGTCTCCTGCATGGAGACCGGCTACGCCAACGTTCACCGCGGCCTGCACTTCATGGCGAACGCCGCCACGGAGGGGTTCGAGGGCGCCCGGGAGACCACGCGCCAGTTCCTCAACGCCGCCTCCACCGACGAGATCATCTTCACCCGCAACGCCACCGAGGCCTACAACCTCGTGGCCTCCAGCATGGGCTGGGCCGGGCTGATCGGAGAGGGTGACGAGATCATCCTGTCGATCATGGAGCACCACTCCAACATCGTGCCCTGGCACTTCCTGCGCGAGCGGCGCGGGGCCGTGATCAAGTGGGCGCCGGTGGACGAGGACGGCAACTTCCTCCTTGAGGAATACGAGAAGCTGTTCACGCCGCGGACCAAGATGGTGGCGATCACCCACATGTCGAACGTGCTGGGTACGGTGACGCCTGCGGAGGAAATCGTCCGCATCGCGCATGCGCACGGCGTTCCGGTGCTGCTCGACGGCGCGCAGAGCGCCGTCCACCAGCCGATCGACGTGCGGGCGCTCGACTGCGACTTCTTCATCTTCACCGGCCACAAGGTCTACGGGCCCACCGGCATCGGCGTGCTCTACGGCAAGAAGGAATGGCTGGAGCGCCTGCCCCCGTACCAGGGCGGCGGCGAGATGATTCGGGCCGTCAGCCAGGACACGGTCACGTACAACGACCCGCCCCACCGCTTCGAGGCCGGTACTCCGGCGATCGTCGAGGCGGTCGGGCTCGGGGCGGCGCTGGAATACATGCTGGGCCTGGGCCGGGAGAACATCGCGGCGCACGAAGCGATGCTGACGCGCTACGCGCACGAGCGCCTGGGCGCCATGAACGCCCTGCGGATCATCGGCACCGCCAAGGGCAAGGGCGGCGTGGTCAGCTTCGAGATGAAGGGCGCCCACGCGCACGACATCGCCACGGTGATCGACCGACAGGGCGTCGCGGTGCGGGCCGGCACGCATTGCGCTATGCCGCTGCTGACGCGCTTCGGCGTCACCTCGACCTGCAGGGCCTCGTTCGGGCTTTACACGACGCCGGCCGAGATCGATGCCCTTGCCGAGGCACTCGGCAAAGCCGAGATGATGTTCGCCTGATCGGCGCAGCGTTCCGAACACGATCGTGAGGACGATGCGCGTGCCGCGAGGAAACCGGGGCCGTCTGGACGGGCCCGGGGGAGAGTGAAACCATGAGCACCGACGCCACAATCACCGGCGGCGCGAACGCCCCCGCGGTCGAAGCCGCATCGGCGATCCCGCCGGCCGAGCTGGACCGGCTGACCGACGACATCGTCGCGGCGCTGAAATCCGTCTACGATCCGGAGATCCCGGCGGACATCTACGAGCTCGGCCTGATCTACAAGGTCGATATCGGCGACGACCGGAAGGTCGCGATCGACATGACCCTGACCGCTCCCGGCTGTCCCGTCGCCGGTGAGATGCCGGGCTGGGTCGAGAACGCCGTCAGCGCCGTGCCGGGCATTCAATCGTGCGCCGTCACGATGGTGTTCGACCCGCCGTGGGATCAGAGCCGGATGTCGGACGAGGCTCGCGTCGCCCTGGATATGTGGTAGCGCAGCCCCGAACGGCCGACGCTCAACACCGACGCCGGCTATCGGGAGGGCGCATGCTCCACATGCGCCCCTTTACCCGTGCCAAACGTTTCAATCGTTCGCATCGGCCACGACACGAGCAACTTCCACGGGCAGGGCTAATATTAAGGCCACCCGCCCGGGTCGAGAGAGCGTCGATCGCGCTATAGGCCTGCACGCCGACGGGCGCGATGGAAGCAGCGCTCGACCGGCCGATGAGCTTCAATTCGACAGCTACTGTGAAACGAACACAGAAACGGCCAGGCAATCTATCAATTGATGTAGAGTTTAAGATTTTAGTAACCAAGAGTGTCCACTGGGGCAGGTGGCCGCCGGTTTATTCGGCGTCGCCGATCGCACATGGTGGGGACGAATGGGTCCGGGTTACGTGGTCGCGGTGCTGCTCGAAGTGGCCGGGCTGAGCGGTATCGTCGTGGCCGCGTTCGCAATGCGTACGGAGCGGAAAGCGCGGGTGGCCGAATTGCGCAGTTTCCTTCTCTCCGGCCAGACTTCGGTGGCGGTTCCCACCCCGGTCGCGCAGAACCGATGGTTTTCGCCCACGCCCCGTGTCGTGAATGTCCCCGTCGCTACCCAGCAACGCCGTGACGGGCGGCCTCAGGAAACGGCGGCACGGTCAGCCTTGGGACGCGCCTTCGCGAGACACGGTTCGACGGAGATGGGCGGGATGGTGGCGGCCTCGATCAGCGCAGGATGACGTCCAGGCCGCTGCCGAGCAGCGTGACGGCGCTGAGGAGGAGCATGAACTTCAGGTCTTCGAAGCGAGTGCTCATGGTGGATCCGTCCTCTTGGTGCGGTTCGTCGCCGTTCCGATGATGCATTATCGTCTGATTAACGACTGTTTCGCGAGTCGTTTCAGGAACTGTTAGGGATTGGACCGCGCTTTCCAATTAGTAAGGTTGATATAAGGTTAAGTTCGATCCGGCCTGTTGAGTTCGTCTTAACGGGGCTTCGGCCGGCCAGCGGTGCGCCGCCGCACGATCGCGCGGCAACAGGAAGGGCGCCGGACCATGATGCAGCCATCGACCAGTCCCCTCCTGCGGGTGCGCGACTGGCTTTTCCGGGACCGGCAGACCGGCGCCATCACGGTTGCGCAATGGCCGAACCTGCCGCTCTGGTTGTTCCTCGCGCTGACGCTGGCGGCATGGCTGGCAAGCGGCGCCGAGCCCCTGGGATCTTGGCTCGCCATCGGCGCCGATGTCGCCCTGGGCTGGTGGGCGGTCGATGAACTCGTCCGCGGCGTCAACCCATGGCGCAGGATGCTCGGCCTCGCGACGCTGGTCGGACTGGCCGCGCTCGTCTTGCTCCGGCACGGTGGATAGGCTCGTCGTAGGCGCGTCAGCAGCCGCACACGAACCTGCGCCCCGGGATCGACAGCCGGACCTCAGCGGGAGCACACCTCTACTGATCTTCGCGATCGGCGGTGCGTTTCGGCATGCAAGAGCGGCGACGGCGCGCAATTCAATCGACCGCGGTATTCAATCTCCGCAGCCGGTCGTTACCGGCCGGCTCAAAACCAATCCTGCGTCTCCGGTCCATGTGACTACCGAGAAGCGTAACGGTTGATTGCCGCGTCGCGAAAACTCATGAATGGTCGGGTCGAATTCCGTCCCGAGCAGCGTCGGCCTTTCGAGCTGCGCAGACCCCTGCTCGGCTGCCGTTTAAGCTGGACCGCACGATGACCACGCCAGGCGCCTTCGAATCCTCCGAAGCTGCAGAGCGGCTCGATGAGCGGGCGCAGCTCCTCCGCTACATCGCCGATACCCTGGACCTTCCGGTATCGCTCTTTCGCCGCCGCACCGCGCAAGGCGATGACGGCCCGACGGCCGCCGAATGCGACGCGATCCTGGCGACCTTTTCGCGCATCCGCGATCCGGAGGCCCGGCGGCACTGCCTGGCGCTGGTCTCTCGCTGCGCCGACGCTCAGGAATGACGCCGGTCTCGCTGTGCGCTTGCGCACGTGGGTGGCGTGAGAACCGTATAGACGCCGTGCTATAGGGGCGCCCGCTTCCGCCAGAGGCCCACCCGATCGTCAGGCCGTGCGGAACGTCGCGGCGGCAGACGGGCCCAGAGCCGAGCCGGCGGTCGCCGGTGCACGACGCCCCGCATTCCATTCAGGCCCCGATGCCGATCATCTCCATTTCGAAGCTCTCGAAAACCTATCAGTCCGGCTTCACCGCGTTGAGCGGCATCGACCTCACCATCGAGCGGGGCGAGATCTTCGCACTGCTGGGCCCGAACGGGGCCGGCAAGTCGACATTGATCAATATCGTCTGCGGCATCGTCACCGCGAGTTCCGGAACGGTGGTGGTCGACGGCCACGACATCGCCGTGGATTACCGCGCCGCGCGCCGGGCGATCGGGCTCGTCCCGCAGGAACTCACCACCGACGCCTTCGAGACGGTGCTGAACACCGTGAGCTTCTCGCGCGGCCTGTTCGGACTGCAGCCCGATCCTGGCCATATCGAGCGGATCCTGCGGGCGCTGTCGCTCTGGGACAAGCGCGACAGCCGCCTGATGACCCTCTCGGGCGGGATGAAGCGCCGGGTTCTGATCGCCAAGGCCCTCTCGCACGAACCCCGGGTGCTGTTCCTCGACGAGCCGACCGCCGGCGTCGATGTGGAGTTGCGCCAGGACATGTGGCGGCTCGTGCGCGACCTGCGCCAGCAGGGCGTCACCGTGATCCTGACCACCCACTACATCGAGGAGGCGGAGGAGATGGCGGACCGGATCGGCGTGATCCGGCGGGGCCAGATCATCCTGGTCGAGGAGAAGGCCGCGCTGATGCGCAAGCTTGGGCGCAAGCAGCTGACCCTGCAGCTCCAGACCCCGATCACCGCGATCCCGCCCGAGCTTGCGGAGTACGAGCTGGCGCTCGCCGGCGACGGCCGTGAACTGGTCTACACCTACGACACCCGCGCGGAGCGGACCGGGATCACCGGCCTGCTCACCGGCCTCGCCGCTGCCGGCATCCGGTTCAGCGATCTTCAGACGGAGCAGAGTTCCCTGGAGGACATCTTCGTCGGCTTGGTGCGCGAGGGAGAGGCACGGATATGAACGCGACCATGAGCATGAACTGGCCGGCCGTCCGCGCCATCTACCGCTTCGAGATGGGCCGGTTCTGGCGCACCGCCGGGCAGAGCATCCTGGCCCCGGTGATCTCGACGACCCTGTACTTCGTGGTGTTCGGGGCCGCGATCGGCTCGCGGGTCTCGGCGGTGGACGACGTGCCCTACGGGCTGTTCATCGTGCCCGGGCTGATCATGCTCTCGCTGCTGACGCAGAGCATCTCGAACGCCTCGTTCGGCATCTACTTCCCGCGCTTCGCCGGCACGATCTACGAGATCCTCTCAGCCCCGATCTCACCGCTGGAGGTGGTGTTGGGCTTCGTCGGCGCGGCGGCGTCCAAGTCGATCCTGATCGGCCTGATCATCCTGGCGACCTCGGCGCTGTTCGTGCCGCTGCGGATCGACCATCCGGTCTGGATGATCGGCTTCCTGTTGCTCACGGCGGTGACGTTCAGCCTGTTCGGCTTCGTCATCGGGCTCTGGGCGGATGGGTTCGAGAAGCTGCAGCTGGTGCCGCTCCTCGTGGTGACGCCCCTGACGTTCCTGGGCGGCAGCTTCTACGCCATCGACATGCTGCCGCCGTTCTGGCACGCGGTGAGCCTCGTCAACCCGGTGGTCTACCTGATCAGCGCCTTCCGCTGGGCGTTCTTCGGCAAGGCGGATGTCAGCATCGCAATCAGCCTCGGGATGACGATGCTGTTTCTGGTGATCTGCCTCGGCCTCGTGACCTACATCTTCCGCACCGGCTACCGCCTGAAGAGCTGACGTTCAGGGCTGCGCGGCGAGGAAGGCCAATACGCCGTCCCGGTGCGGCTTGGCCCCCACCGCGGTGGAGTGGTCCTTGCCCTCGATCTCGAGCGCCCGGGCATCCGGCATCAGGGCGGCTAGCGCGGGGCCCGAGCCCGCAACCGTATCGAGGGTGCCGACCGAGACCAGCACCGGCACCTCGATCTGTGAGAGTTCCGCCCGGCTCAGCGTCTGGCGCGAGCCGCGCATGCAGGCCGCGAGCGCGCGAAGGTCGCTGCGGGTCTGCTCGGCGAAGGTGCGGAACGCCGCGGCGGTCGGGTTCGGAGCGGGGGTGCCGGGGGGCGCCTCCAGCGCCTCCGAGATCCCGGACGGCAAGCCCTTGCCCTCGACGAGGTGCATGCCGAGCCCGCCGATCAGCGCGGACCGGACCCGGTCGGCATGGTCGAGGGCGATGTGGGCGGTGATCCGCCCGCCCATCGAGTAGCCCATCACGTGCGCGCGTTCGATGCCGATATGGTCGAGCAGCCGTATCGCGTCGCCCGCCATGGCCTCCGAGCTATATTCCGCCGGGTCGTAGAGCTTCTGGCTCTCGCCGTGCCCGCGATTGTCGAGGGCGATCGCCCGGTATCCGGCCTGCGTCAGCGCGCGCACCCACTGGGTGTTGACCCAGTTGACCGCGTGGTTGGAGGCGAAACCATGGATCAGCAGGATCGGCGTGCCGGCCCCCTCCGCCGGCGGGACGTCGATATACGCGATCCGCACGCCGTCCGAATCGAAGGAATCCATGCCGTGCAACCCGTGCCGTCGAAGCTCGGCCTCCGCTTAGACCACAGGGCCGCGCGGGGGCAACGCGGATCGCTCCGCTTGCGGGGGAGGGCGCCGGCTGGCACACCGCCCCGGCTATGACCGATCCCAAGCCCTACGGCACCTACGAACCGGCCGGCCTCGTGGCGGCGATCACCCGCCGGACCAACCGGATCCCGGCCGAGTCCTGGTATGGGCGGCGCCTAGCGCTGTTCCTGCGCCGGATCGCGATCTCGCGACTGGGCGGCAAGCCCCTCGACGTGACCCGCTACGGCGCCCGGATGCGCCTGCACCCCTACAACAACAACTGCGAGAAGAAGGTGCTGTTCACGCCGCAATTCTTCGATCCGCAGGAGCGTGCGCTGCTGCAGGACCGCCTGCCGAAGGACTGCGTCTTCCTGGATATCGGCGCCAACATCGGCGCCTACGCCCTGTGCGTCGCGGCGTTCTCGGGGCCGGCCGCCCGGATCGTCGCAGTCGAGCCCCAACCCGACGTATTCGAGCGCCTCACCTACAACATCGCCCAGAACCCGTTCCACACCGTCAAGGCGGTCGCCTGCGCGGTGGCCGACAAGGCGGGCGAGCTGACCCTGTTCATCGACCCGCGCAACCGCGGCGAGTCGAGCTTGCGGATCGTCGGCACCAACGAGGGCGCCCGGATCACCGTGCCGGCGGTGCCGCTCATCGACCTCCTACGAACCGAAGGCCTGACCCGGGTCGATGCCATCAAGCTCGACGTCGAGGGCGCCGAGGACCTGATCCTGGAGCCGTTCCTGCGCGAGGCGCCGGAAGCGCTGCTCCCCCGCATCCTGCTCATCGAGAACGGCACCGGCCAGTGGCAGATCGACCTGCCCAAGCACCTGGAGAGGTTGGGCTATCGCGAGATCTCGCGCTCCCGGCTGAACCTGATGTTCGAGCGCCAGGCACCGGTCAGGGCGGCGTGATCACCGGGATCTCGTCGGTCACGGCGACCCCCGCGGGGCTCACCGCGCAGCGATAGGCATGGACCGCGACGCCGGCCGCGCGGGCGTCGCGGAACGCCCGGTCGAAGGCCGGGTCGATGTCCCGCGCGACGTCGAACGCCTCCGCGTGCATCTGCACCACGATGATCACCATCGCCCGGCCGCCATCCACGACCACCTGGGCCAAATCGCGCATGTGCCGGGCGCTGCGGGCGGCGATGCAATCCGGAAATTCCGCAAGGCCCGCCCGGCGCATCAGGTGGCAGTTCTTGACCTCGACGTGGCAGGGCCCGGTGGCCGCGCCGCTCGCGAGGAAATCGACGCGGCTGGCCTTCGCGTAGCGGACTTCCGGACGGAAGACGTCGTGCCCGGCGAGTGAGGCGATCACGCCGGCGCGAAACGCCTCGGCCACCAGGGCGTTCGGGCGCAGGGTGTTGATGCCCACCCATTGCGTCCCGCCCGGCAGGTCGGCCTCCACCAATTCCCAGGTCAGCGGCAGCTTGCGCGCGGGATTGCTCGAGCGGGAGAGCAGGACCGGCCGTCCCGGCACGTTGAGGCCCAGCATCGCACCGGGATTGGGGCAATGCGCGGTGACGAGGCCGTCGTCGGTTTCGATGTCGGCGAGGAAGCGCTTGTAGCGCCGCACCAGCAGACCGGGCGCGAGCGGCGCAGCGAACAGCATCGGGGGGATATCTCCGGGTTCGTGTGGTCCGGGCCGGCGGACGCGCTATCTGCAGAACATCCACCGCCAAAGGTGTCACCGCTGCGGCGGCGAGACCGATGCGCGCGGGATACCGTCGGCCGGACCGCAATCCGGCCTCGACCTGCTCCTCGCCGACAGAGTTCCATGGACCAGCCTTCCGATCCGATCACGGCCGCGATCCTCGTCATCGGCGACGAGATCCTATCGGGGCGTACCAAGGACAAGAACATCGGCACCATCGCCGATTTCCTCACCGCCGCCGGGATCGACCTGCGCGAGGTGCGGATCGTGCCCGACGAGGCCGCGATGATCGTGGAGGCGGTGAACGTCCTGCGGGCGCGCTACACCTACCTGTTCACCACCGGGGGGATCGGGCCCACCCACGACGACATCACCGCCGATTGCGTCGCCCAGGCCTTCGGGGTCGGCATCGACATCGACGAGCGGGCGCGGGCGATGCTGCTGGAACGCCACAAGCTCGAGGACCTGAACGAGGCCCGCCTGCGCATGGCGAGGATCCCGTTCGGCGCCGACCTGATCCCCAATGCGGTGTCGAAGGCCCCGGGCTTCCGCATCGGCAACGTCCACGTCATGGCCGGGGTGCCGAGCATCATGCAGGCCATGCTCGATGCCGTCGCGCCGACGCTGAAAGGCGGTGCCGCGATGATCTCCGAGACCATCGAGGCCGTCGGGCTTCCCGAGGGTCAGTACGCGAGCGAGCTCGGCGAGATCGCCCGGGCCCGGCCGGCCGTGTCGATCGGCTCCTACCCGGCGCTGACGCCGGAGGGATTCCGCAACCGGATCGTGGTGCGCAGCCGGGATGCGCAGGCCCTGACGGAGGCGAAGGCGGCGGTCGAAGCGCTCGTGGCGCGGCTCACGAACTGACACTCTCACGTTCGGTCGCGTGGCGTCAGGGAGCTGAACGGATGATCCAAGATCAGAGGGACCGGGCCGACAAGGAGGCGCGGCGCGACGAGTTGCTGAAGGAGGTGTCCGAGATCGGCCGCCCCGACGCCTACGTGCTGCACGAGGTGATCCGTCTGGAGGGCGACGAGGAGTTGCGCCGCCACGGCATCGCCCTGTTCCTCTCCGCCTTCGCCGCGGGCCTCAGCATCGCGCTGTCGCTGATCGTGCCGGGCGTGCTCAAGAGCCACCTGCCGGAGGCCGACTGGGCCAAGATCGTGACTACGATGGGTTACGCGGTGGGCTTCCTGGTCGTGGTGCTGGGGCGCCAGCAGCTGTTCACCGAGAACACCATCACTCCGATCCTGCCGCTGCTGCACGACCGGACGGTGAAGACCGCCTTCCGGGTGGTGCGGCTCTGGCTGATCGTCCTATGCGGCAACATCCTGGGGACGCTTGC
The DNA here is from genome assembly GCF_979253755.1 of Methylobacterium sp. AC315. Taxonomy (NCBI): domain Bacteria; kingdom Pseudomonadati; phylum Pseudomonadota; class Alphaproteobacteria; order Hyphomicrobiales; family Methylobacteriaceae; genus Methylobacterium; species Methylobacterium sp. AC315. Next base: position 406,643 of record NZ_CEEDEA010000004.1, on the reverse strand, counting down.
CATCGCCGCGGTGCTCGCCGGCGCCGGCGCGTTCGAGCCGCCGGTGCTCAAGGCCTTCGCGGAGATCAGCCACGACGCCATCGCGCACGGGTTCTGGGCCACCTTCGTGAAGGCGGTGTTCGCCGGCTGGATGATCGCCCTGATGGTCTGGTTCCTGCCGGCCACCGGCAGCGCGGCGCCGATCGTGATCCTGCTGATGACCTGGCTGGTCTCGCTCTGCGGGCTCGCCCACATCGTCGCCGGCTCCGTAGAAGCCTTCTACCTGCTGATCACCGGCGCGGCCTCGCTCGAAGATTACGGGTACCGGTTCTTCCTGCCGACGCTGCTCGGCAACGTCTTCGGCGGCGTCACCCTGGTGGCGGTGTTGAACTACGGCCAGGTCGCCCCGCAGGTCGAGGAGACCAAAGAGGTCGAGGGCGACCGCCCCGACTGACCGGACGCGCTTGCTGACGCCGAACCGGTCTCCAGTTCGCGCGTGCCTAGGGGCTAATCGAGGCTCACCGGCGGGCTGATCAGGTGGTCGAGGTCATCGAGGATCCAGGTCATCGTCCCACGGAGGGGGCCGTACAGGCCGATCTGGTGCTGCCGGTACAGCAGGTCGTGCGTGAGCCGCGCCGAGAGGCCGTTCAGCCGGCCGCCCCCGAACGTGTAGCGCCCCAGGGTGCCCCATCCGTTGAAATCGGCCAGCGAGACGATGGCGCCCTTCTCGACATACTGGAACGGCGGCAGCTCGGTCGCGACGGTGTCGCCCCGGGCCAGCGCCCGACCGAGGTGGGACGCGAGGTGCTGCGCCTGCTGCCGCGCCGCCTGGGCCGTGGCCGGCACGGGTTTACCGGTCTTGCGGTCAACGAGGCTGGCGCAATCCCCGAGCGCGACGATCGCCGGGTCCCGGGTCGTGCGCAGGTCGGAGCCGACCGTGAGCTGGCCGGTCCGCGACCGCTCCAGCCCCTCGACGGCACCGAGCACGTCCGGGGCCTTCACGCCGGCGGCCCAGACCTTCAACCCAGCCGAGATGCGGCTGCCATCCCGTAGGGTGAAGCCAGATGCGTCCGCGCCCGTCACCATGGCGCCGGTCCGTACCTCCACGGCAAGATCCGACAGGGTCCGGGCGGCGGCCCGGGAGACCCGCTCCGGGAACGCTGGAAGGAGGCGCGGACCGCTCTCGATGAGGGTCAGGCGCAGCCGGCGCGGCAGATCCGGCGAGCCGTAATCCGACGCCAGGTTGATGGCGTGCTTCAGCTCCGCGGCCAGTTCGACACCGGTGGCGCCGCCGCCGACGATGGCGATCTCGAGCCAGTCGGGACTGTCGAGCCGGGCCAGCAGGTGGCGCCGCAGGTGCCGGTGGAACGATTCCGCCTCGGTGAGGTCATCGATGGTCAGGCAGTGCTCGGCGACGCCGGGGGTTCCGAAATCGTTGGCCCTGCTGCCGATGGCGAGGACCAGGAGATCGTAGTCGAGATCGACGTCCGGCCGCCCCTGCGCCGCCTCGACCGCGAGGCGCACCCGGCGGGTCGCGCGGTCGATCCCAATCAGGGTCCCGGGCTGGAACCGGAAGCCGTTCCGGCGCGCCTGCGCGAAGAAATCAACCTTCTGCCGATCGGGCCGGGCGGTGCCGGCGGCGAAGGTATGAAGCATCGGCTTCCAGACATGTGACAGGCTGCGATCGGCGAGCACGATTTCGGCTTTGCCACCGCGGCCGAGGCTGGTGGCCACCTCGATTCCCGCAACCCCACCACCGACGATCACGATCCGCGCCTTGTCCGCCATGCCGTCTCCCGGAACTTCCGTTCCCGGTGAACGCAGTCCCGGCGTCGATGTTCGCAACCTGCTGTCCGGACATACCGTGCCGTCAGTCGTCTCAGCGCGGACTTCACGGTCGACAAGAGACCGTCGGCGTTGGATCGACGAACCCGGTGTCGTCGGTTGGCATCCGGATCATTGCGGCACCACCCGGAACAGCCGCGCCAACGCAGATCCCCGGTCGGGTCGCGGCCCGGCGTCAGAAGCCTCTTATCGACGCGCCGAAGACAATGTGTAACGCTTCGTTTACCATTTAATCATTGTTAATGACCAATGATTGACGCCGAGATTAGCGTTTAATAGCGGACAATCTGACTAAAAGGGGCGGCTGAATGGTTGATCTGTCCGGCTATCGGCTGACGTTCGACGACGAGTTCAACAGCCGCAGCATCTCTTCGAACGGGGCCGGGACCACCTACGCGGACATCCGCGCCGAATGGCGAACGGCCGACGGCAAAGCTGATGTCGGCTTCGGGCGTTCATCCTTCGTGGATCCGTCGTCAGGCTACGATCCGTTCAGCGTCCAGAACGGCACGCTCTCGATCACGGCCGTGCCCGACCGAACCGCGTCGGGCGTTCCAGGCAGCTGGGAATCGGGCCTGATCACCACGCAGGGCAACTTCTCGCAGACCTACGGCTACTTCGAGATCCGGGCTGATTTCTCCAACGATTCGAATGCCTGGGACGCGTTCTGGCTGCTGCCGAACCAGCAGAGTCCGACGTCGAGCGCAACCAATGGTCACCAGGAACTGGACGTCGTCGAGCATTATGGCAACGACGACCGGAGCGTCTACAGCACGATCCACACGACCGATCCGCAGAACGGCATACCCTGGCAGACCAATCGGCAAGTCGTCACCGGCCTCAACAATCCATCCGGCTATCACACCTACGGGATGAATTGGCAGGCGGACAAGATCAGCTTCTACGTCGACGGCCAGCTGACCGGATCGCAGATCACGCCGTCGGATCTACACAGCCCGATGTATCTGCTCGCCGATTTGGCGGTCCGGAGCGAAGGGACCGCCACGGGAAGCCCGATCACATCGAACATCGATTACATCCGGGTCTACTCCAACAGCACGAACGCGGTCGCGGTCCCTCAGGGCCGGGTTTCGTCTCCGGATGGGTACGATCCGGGCCTCTACGGAGCCGCCGCCGCCCGTTCGGTCGCGCCGATAGCGGTCGGGTCGTCACCCATCCGGGGAGGGGCAGCCGCGTCGTCATCCGTGTCAGGTCCCGCAGCATCGTCGCCGACATCCGGCGCGGCGACATCATCGCCCGCGACAGGTGCGGCCGCGGCGCCGTCCGGCACGGAGGCCACGCCCGGATCGTCGCCATCCGCCACTCCGGCGCCGTGCTACTGCACCGGCACCCGCATCCTGACCGAACGCGGTGAGGTCGCAGTCGAGAATCTCCGAGTCGGGCAGCGGGTGGTGACCGCCTCCGGGCCGCTTCGGCCGATCCGCTGGATCGGCACGCGCCGCTATCCCGGCTCGACCGCTCCGCGAGCGGACCGGCCCGTCCGCATCACGGCGGGTGCCCTGGCGGACGGCATACCGTTCCGGGACCTCTGGGTCTCGCCGGACCATGCGCTCCATCTGGACGGCCTGCTCGTCGCCGCGGGCCATCTCGTCAACGGCCGGTCCATCACGCGCGGTGAGGCGGTGGCCGACCTGACCTACTGGCATATCGAACTCGACGCGCATGACCTGCTGCTGGCCGAGGGAGCACCGGCCGAGAGTTTCTTCCCTGCAGCCGGCCTGCGGGCGCGGTTCGACGGCGGCATGGGCTGGCCGGGAACGCGTCCGACAGCCGCGCCCTATGCCGAGCGCGTGGAGGATGGTCCGACCCTCACGGCGCTGGCCCGTCGCCTGATCCAACGGGCCGGCCTGTCGGTGAACGAGCCGGGTTTCGGTGATCTCCGAGGCAGCCTGGATTTGTGCGAGGTCCGGAACGGCGACCTGCGCGTCGCCGGTTGGGCACAGGATGCCGAGCATCCGAGTGGACCGGTCTGCCTGGATGTCCTCTTGGACGGCGCCGTGGTCGCCATGACGCTGGCGGAGATCGATCGGCCCGATCTCGGTGCGGCCGCGATCGGGGAGGGGCGGCACGGGTTCGACCTGGGTCTCGACGTGCCGCTCGCGGTCGGCGTCTTCCAAACCGTATCGGTGCGTCGCTCGGCCGACGGAGCCAAGATCGGGGCCATGCGGCTCGATGCAACGGGTGAATGGAGTCGGGCGCAGGTCGCCTGATTTCGGAAAGCGACACCATGACGATGCGCGGCAGTATCGACGTGCTCAGCCATCGCCGCATCGTCGGCTGGGCGTGGGAGATGGATGCTCCGGACGTTCCGGTCGCCATCCTGGTGGCGGTCGACCGGCGCGTCCTCGGACGCTGCCGGGCCGACCTGTTCCGCGAGGATCTCGCCATCGAAGGTATCGGCACGGGCCGATGCGGTTTCGCGCTGGACCTCCCGGTCGGGCTGCTCTCTCCGCGCCAGGATTACGCGATCAGCGTGCGGCGGGAGGGCGACGGCGCGCACCTGCCGGGCTCACCCTACGTGCTCCCGGCAACGCTTCGGATCGTCCCCACGCCGTGACGTCCCTGCCACACCGCCGTCGGGACCGGGTCGCGGCCGGGAACCGGCATCCGTGGCAATCAAACGAAAAAAGCCGCCCGGAGGCGGCTTCTCGTCGGCGTGGACCCTTCGGAATCAGGACCGCAGGCGGGTCCGAACTTCGCCGAGGCTGGCGCGAATCAGGCCCTGCGCGGCATCGCCCTGCATCCGCTCGCGCAGGATGGTCTCGGAGACCTTCACGGCCGCATCGGCTGCCGCCGCCCGGACCTGGGCTTCGGCCTGCACCTCAGCCTGCGCGATCTTGGTCTCGGCGGCCTTGGTGCGCCGGGCCAGGAAGTCGTCCAGCTTGCGATGGCCTTCCTCGGCGGCGCGCTTGGCCTCCTCGCGGGCACTGGCGATGATCGACTCGGCCTCCTTCTCGGCCTCGGCGCGACGGCGCTTGTAGTCGGCCAGCACGGTGGCGGCCTCCTCGCGCAGGCGCTTGGCCTCGTCGAGCTCGTGGCGGACGCGGGTGGCGCGACCGTCGAGGCCCTTCGTCATGGTCGAGAAGGCGCCGGCCTTCCAGGCGATCCCCATGAAGATCACGAACGCGACGGCGACCCAGAATTCGGCTTCGAGCAGCATCGTGGGTTCCCGTTCAGTGTGCGGTGGCGTCGAGGGCGCGGTCGAGGGTCGCCGGATCGGGCGCCTGGCCCGTCAGGCGCTCCACGATCGCCACCGCGGTCTCGCCGGCGATGCTGCGGACGTTGCCCATCGCAGCCTCGGTCCGCGTGCGGATCGTCGCCTCGGCGGACGAGAGCTTCGTGTTCAGGTCGGCTTCGAGCGCCTTGCGCTTGGCATCGGCCTCGGCGGCCAGCGCGTTCCGGGTGGTCTGGGCGATGTCGCGGGCTTTGCCCTGCGCATCGCGAAGCGCGGTCTCGTAGGCCAGACCGGCGGCATCGGCCTCGGACTTCATGGCCTGGGCCTGGTCGAGATCGGTCCGCAGGCGCTCGGCGCGAGCGTGCAGGATCGCCTGGATCCGCGGCAGCGCAACCTTATCCATGAGGTAATAGAGGAGACCGAAGGCCAGCGCGAGCCAGATTAGCTGCGACAGGAACCCGGAGGTCTCGAAGGGCGGGAAGGCACCGCTATGCGCTTCCGTGTGCTCGACATGGCCGGGCACGAGCTGCGTGTCGGCGCCCGGGGGCGGCGTGGTGAGGGGATTCGGCTGCGCCATGAGACCGCTACACTGACACCGTTCGCACAGGTCACCGCCGACGCGGTGACGGAAGAAGGCGGACGCCTCGTTCGCGAAGCGTCCACCCGTTGGTCGGGCGGTGAGAGCCCGGTGGAGGCCGCGGTGTCCGCGGCCCCCGAGCGCGTCGATCAGACGGCGAAGAGCAGCAGCAGCGCGATGAGCAGCGAGAAGATGCCCAGCGCCTCGGTCAGGGCGAAGCCCAGGAGCAGCGTGGCGCGCTGGCCGTCGGCCGCGGAGGGGTTGCGAAGGGCGCCGGCGAGGAACTGACCGAACAGGTTGCCGAGGCCGATGCCTGCACCCGCCATGCCAAGGCAGGCGAGGCCGGCGCCGATGTACTTCGCAGCGACGGGATCCATGATAACTCCTGAGGTCTCTTCAGATCGAAACGTGCGGTGACGTTCGCGGCGGGTGGAGCCGGCCAAGTCCGGAGGCCGGGGTGAAGCTGAGCGGCCTGGGCGTGCGCCTAGTGGCCGGGGTGGAGAGCGTCGTTGAGGTAGATCGCCGTCAGCGTCGCGAAGACGTAGGCCTGAAGCGCCGCAACGAGGAACTCGAGAGCGGTCAGCGCGATCGTCAGGAACAGCGGGAGGGGCGATAGCACGCTCCAGGCCCCTGCGAGAAGAAGCTGGACCACGAAGAACGCGAAGATCTTCATCGCGATGTGGCCGGCGAGCACGTTCGCGAACAGACGCACCGACAGGCTGATCGGCCGCGAGATGAACGAGATGATCTCGATCGGCACCAGGATCGCCAGCAGCGGCTTCGGCACGCCCGACGGCACGAACAGCCCGAAGAAGTGGGTGCCGTGCTTCATGACGCCGAAGATCACCACGACGGAGATCACCAGGGCGGCGAGGCCGAAGGTGATGACCAGGTGGCTGGTCACGGCGAACGCGTACGGGATCATCCCGAACAGGTTCAGGATCAGCACGAACATGAACAGGGAGAACACAAGCGGCATGAACCGCTTGCCGCCGTCGCCGGTCGCCTGGTGGAGCGTGTCGGCGATGAACTCGTAGAAGATCTCGGCCAGCGACTGCATCCGCCCCGGAACCACCGAGCGCGATGCCGTCGCCACGATCGTGATCAGGGCGATCACGCCGACGGCGGCGAACATGTACAGGGCGGATTGCGTGAACGCGAGTTGCTGATGGCCGATATGGCCGAGCGATACGAGCGGCTTCAGCTCGAACTGATGGATCGGGTCGATCGTGACCGCCATTCCCGCTTCCGCCCCTCTTGATCCGGCGCATCGACAGCGTCGATCGCCTCAAACCCCTATCGACCGGCGCGCCTTATGGCTCCTGCCGATCGCCTCGTCCGGGACGCGCGCCGGCAAAACCAGACACCCGCATCACGTTGTAGATCCCCGCCACGAACCCCAGCATGAGGAGGACGATCAGGCCCCAGGGTTTCGTCCCGAAGACATGATCGACGATCCAGCCGAGTATGCCCCCCGCGATCACGCCTGCGACGAACTCCGTGGAGATCGTCATGGCCTGACCGAGCGAGGAGGGCCCGGTACCCCGAGGCCGCAAGGAAGGATCGGGAGCGGCCTGCGGACGCTTCCGTTCGATCTGCGTCTCGAGACGTCTGAGCCTCGCGGAGAGTTCGCTGTCCGTCGGCGTTCCCGCGGTCTCTTTCCCGTCCCTGGAATCGTCGCCGCTCACGGCTGAAACTCACAGGGCGGGAGGATCTGAAACCGGCTGGACGCCCCCATCAAGCGGGCGCACCATAGTTTCGCCTATCTTGGGTGTCAAGGCGACGTCGATACATAGTAAGTACTTGATCTTTATGTTGTTTTCAGGTTTTAGCCCTGGCTCTGCGGTGGTGCTTCGCGCATCGACCGCCGCGACGATCAGGCACCGATGATCGGCTTGATGACCTTCTCCATGCCGTCGATCGTCATCTCGCCGGTGTAGCGCTCGCCGTTGATGAAGAAGGTCGGCGTGGAATCGACCTTCATCACGTCCAGCCCGCGCTGCTTCACGGCGTTGACCGCACCGTAGACCTTCTGGTCCTTCAGGCAGGCCTCGAACGTCTCCTTGGTGTAGCCGGCCTGACGGAGCATCTGCTCGAGCGCGTCGACGGGCTTCTGGGTGAAGGCCCAGGCCGGCTGCTGGTCGAACAGCAGGTCGGTGATCGGGTAATACTTGGCCTCGCCCTGGCAGCGCGCCAGCATGAACGCTGCGGTGGCCAGCGGGTCGAGGGGGAATTCGCGCAGAGTGAAGCGCACCTTGCCGGTATCGATGTAGCGCTCCTTGAGCACCGGCCAGGTGGTGCGATGGAACGCGGCGCAGTGCGAGCAGGTCATCGAGGCGTATTCGATGATCGTGCACTTGGCATCGGCCGGGCCGAGCCAGACGTCGCCGAGCGGGCCCGGCTGCATCAGGGCGGCCAGATCGGCGTTCTGCGCCCAGGCCGAGCGGGCCAGGTAAGGCAGGGCCAATCCGGCGCCGAGCGCGAGGCCGGTGAACTTGAGAGCGTCGCGTCGCGTGGTCATGGGCAGGCTCCGCCGGATCTGGTTGGTCTTGGCGTTTTTATCTTGGCGTCCCGATGCGGGTACTCGGGCGCGGCTTTCCTGGCAAGATGACGCAATCGCCGCTGAAACCGGCAGGTCAGCGCTCCGGCCGCGTGGCCACCGCGGCGATCCCGAGGCGGTCCAGGGCGGCGCGTAACCCGTCATCTTCGATCCCGGCCACCGCGCGCTTCACCTCCACGGCCCGGGACGGGTCGATACCGGTGCGCGGCGCCGGCCGGCCGCCGCGGCCGACCCGGTCCTGCTGCAGCACGATGCGCGAGACGCAGGCCCAGCCGTAATGCGCGTTGATGCGCTGGATCACCACAGGCGCGAGATGCTGGAGCTCGATCGCGAAGACGCCCTCGACCCGGACCACGAGCGTGCCGGATTCCGGCGCGTCGGCCTCCTTGCGGCGGCGCTTGGGCCATTCGAGCTTCGAGGGCCGGCAATAGCGGGCCAGCCGCTCGCCGACGATTTCCGGCCAGGCCGCCAGGATATCGGTGGACGCGAAGCCCTGCGCCGCGAAGGCGGGCCCGATGCAGCTCTCGATCAGCTCGGCCAGCGGTTTGACGCGCGCCATGGTGCTCTGGGCCTCGCCCCCGGATGAATCGCATCACGGTAGCGCAGCTTCGTTTAAGAAGGGAGCACCGCCCCGGTGCCGGGCGGGCCTATGATCGCCCGGTCCCTCCGGGTATGCAGCCTGGCCCATGCCGACCTGTTCAGCCACGGATTCCGGGTCCGCTCCCGGACCACGCGCCGACGACCTGCTCGCCTGGTACGACCGGCACCGGCGGGTCCTGCCGTGGCGCGCGCTCGCCGGCGAGGTGCCCGATCCCTACCGGGTCTGGCTCTCCGAGGTGATGCTGCAGCAGACCACGATCGCGGCGGTGCGCCCGTATTTCGAGCGCTTCCTGACGCGCTTCCCCGACGTGAATGCGCTGGCCGGAGCCCCCGAGGAGGCGGTGATGTCGGCCTGGGCCGGGCTCGGCTACTATTCCCGGGCCCGCAACCTCCACGCCTGCGCCAAAACCGTCGCGGCGGCGGGCCGCTTCCCCAACACGGCCGAGGGCCTCCGCAAGCTCCCGGGCATCGGCGCCTACACGGCCGGAGCGATCGCCGCGATCGCGTTCGAGCGGGCGGAGGCCGCGGTCGACGGCAATGTCGAGCGGGTGCTGAGCCGGGTGTTCGCCGTGGAGGCGCCGCTGCCCGGCAGCCGCCCGGAGATCCGTCGGCTGACCCAGGCCCTGGTGCCGCACGACCGGCCCGGCGACTTCGCGCAGGCGCTCATGGATCTCGGCGCGACGATCTGCACGCCCAAGCGCCCCGCATGCGCGCTCTGCCCGTGGATGCGGCCCTGCGAGGCCCGGGCACGCGGCACGCAGGACACGTTCCCGCGCAAGATCAAGGTTGCGAAAGGGGCGCTGCGCCGCGGCGCAGCCTTCGTGGCGATTCGCAGCGGCGACGAGGCGGTACTGCTGCGGACGCGTCCGCCGGAGGGTTTGCTCGGCACCATGGCCGAGCCGCCCGGCAGCGCCTGGGAACCGGATTACGACGTCGCCGCGGCCCTGCTGGACGCGCCGATCGACGCTCGCTGGAAGCGGCTGCCGGGTCTGGTGCGGCACGGCTTCACGCACTTCCCGCTGGAGTTGACCGTGTTCGCGGCCCGGGTCGCGCTCTCGACCCCGACGCCGCCGGGCATGCGCTTCACCCCGCGCAGCGCGCTGGACGACGAGCCGCTGCCAGGCCTGATGCGCAAGGTGCTGGCCCACGCCTTCGACCCGAAGCCGGAGCCCGAGAAGAAGCCGCGCGGCCGCCCCAAGAAGGAGCCACCGGCGATGCCGCTGCTCGCGGCCATGGAGGCGCCGATCTCGATGGCCGATCCGGAGCCCCGGCCGAGCGTGCGCGCAGTCCCCAAGCCCCGGCCGAAACCGGCACCGGAGCCACCGCCGGACACGGACGACTTCTTGGATGGCGAGCCGGAGGCGCCTGTTGCGCCGGTGCGCGCGCGATCGACGCCGCGCCGACCGGGCGCCGCGCGGCGCCGCTAGTTCCAAAGGAAGCGGGATCCCAGAGGGCTCGGCCCTTTGGGATCCCAGGACCGATACGGGGAGGGCTCAGCCGTTCGCCATCGCCTGCCGCAGGCCGGCCCGGTAGCTGTCGATCACCAACGGCTTGCCCGAACGCTCGACGTGCCAGAAGGTCCAGCCGTTGCAGGCCGGAAGACCCTGGACCAGGGCGCCAATCTTGTGGATCGAGCCGATGACCAGGCCGTTGTCGAGCTGGCCGTCCGGACGCACCGTGGCGCGGAAGCGGCGCCGCTCGTCGGTGACGATCTCGCCCGCGCGGATATGCCCGGCCTCGATCACCGAGAGGAACGGCACCCGCGGCTCGGCGCGCTTGGTCGGCGCCACCATCAGGGCGGCCTTCGACAGCGGCTGGACGGCGGCGATCCGCTCCATGGCGGCCTTCGCGTAGGTGGCCTCGCGCTCGATGCCGATGAAGCGGCGGCCGAGGCGCTTGGCGACGGCACCGGTGGTGCCGGTGCCGAAGAACGGGTCGAGCACCACGTCGCCGGGATTGGTCGCCGCCATCAGGGTGCGGGCGAGCAGCGCTTCGGGCTTCTGCGTCGGATGGACCTTGTGGCCCTCCGCATCCTTCAGCCGCTCCTCGCCGGTGCAGAGGGGGATGAACCAGTCCGAGCGCATCTGGAGGTCTTCGTTGCCTCCCTTCAGCGCGTCGTAGTGGAAGGTGTAGCCTTTCGAATCCGCCGAGCGCGAGGCCCAGATCAGGGTCTCGTGGGCATTGGTGAAGCGCTTGCCGCGGAAGTTCGGCATCGGGTTGGCCTTGCGCCACACGATGTCGTTGAGGATCCAGTAACCGAGATCCTGCAACGCGCTCCCGACCCGGAAGATGTTGTGGTACGACCCGATCACCCAGAGGGTCGCGTTCGGCTTCATCACGCGGCGACAGGCGGCGAGCCATTCGCGGGTGAAGCTGTCGTAGGCTTCGAAGGTCGCGAACTTGTCCCAGTCGTCGTCGACCGCGTCGACACGGCTCTGGTCCGGACGCAGCAGGCCGGCCTCGCCGAGCTGCAGGTTGTAGGGTGGGTCGGCGAACACGCAGTCGACGCTCGAAGCCGGCAGCGCGTTCATGGCCGAGATGCAATCCCCGACCAGAACTTGGTCAAGGGGAAGGGGACGCTGGGCGGGTACGAGACCCATCCGTGGCGCCGATGCGGGCCGCCCGGCACGCGAGACCTGTTTCCGGGCGACGGCATCGGCAGCCACGGTACGCGGGGAAGCCATGGCAAACACCGGTTACGCGACTGACCGGCAGACCATGCGTCGGACACGGTAAAGGCCGGGTTTTCGGATTCTTCCGCCGCGCGTCCCGTTCTGGGGCTGCATTTTTTGCCTAGCGCCCGATCCGCCAGTCTTTCAGCAGAGAAAGCCAGCCATCGACGCGTGCCTACAGGCGCGTCGTCAATTGCTGGGGCTGGGCTTTGCTGACGGAGTGCGGGTACCGAACGGCCCATTCTTACTCCGGCGTTCCGAACGACAATTGTCACGTCCGAATGACGCTCGCGTCCAACTGAGCGGGATACAGGGTCACACCCCACGCAGGGCTTAGGAATTCGAGCTCATCGTAGGATCGTTGCGGCATCCGCGATCAGAACTTACCGATTACCGCGAACGACTGTCGTGTCTACAAATCGAAGACCTCCGAGAAATATTGAGATACAAAAAGTAATGTAATCTGCATGACCAGCTGAAAACCGGCTAAAATGTGACCCGCAGCAGGCCGGAAAGGCCGCCTTATTCCGGTCGATTTCTGAAACGACTTGCGCCGTCCCGGAAACAACAAGGGAATGCGGGAAGAATGACATCTGGTTTCGGTAAGTTCGTGGCCACCGTTGGAATGCTGTCTGCCATCGTCGGAACGACCCTCCCGGCTGCCGCCCAGAGCGGCGGGGCCTCCTGGTACGGGAGCGGCCATCGCACCGCGAACGGTGAGCGTTTCAACCCCAACGGACTGACCGCTGCCCATCGCAGCCTGCCGTTCGGAACCCGGGTCCGCGTGGAGAACCGCAGGACCGGCCGCTCGGTGGTGGTGCGCATCAACGACCGCGGCCCATTCGTGCGCGGCCGGATCATCGATCTCTCGCGGGGCTCGGCGCGTGCCCTCGGCATGGGCGGCACGAGCTACGTCTCGCTTCAAGTCCTGAACTGAAGATCCGGCGTTGACGGCTTGCAGGACGAGCCTGTCCTGAAGCCCTGCGGCCTCCCGACGTTGTCTGCGGCATCGGGAGGCCCCATGTGCTGCGAAAGCAGTCCGGACCCAGCCGCCCCATGCCCAAACCCCTGATCGTCGACATCCCGCACGACCTCGGCCGCGACGAGGCCAAGCGGCGCCTCGAGCACGGCACCGATCAGGCGCGGGCCTTCCTGGCCAAGAGCGGCGTCAGCGTGGACCAGCTCGCCTGGACGGGCGACCGCCTCGATTTCGGGGTCTCGGCGATGACCCAGAAGATCGGCGGCACTATCGATGTCGGCCCCGAGAGCGTGCGCCTCGAGGTGAAGCTGCCGTTCCTGCTGGCGTTGTTCGCCGAGAAGATTCAGAAGGTGGCGAGCAAGGAGGGCAATCTCCTCCTCACCAAGAAGTAGCACGCCGGAACCGGAGCGGCAGGCCCTCGTTTCCGCCCGAACGGTGCAGCCCAGCACCGCGGGCCATCTGGAGGACAGCCGTGCCAGACTTCACCCTCGCCGATCCCGGCCAAGTGCCCGAGGTTCCGCCGCAGCCCACGCCGGTGCCGGACGCTCCCTACGAGCCGCCGCAGGCCCCGACGCAGCCGCCCGGTCCCGAGATCCCCGGGAACACCCCGGCCGAGGCGCCCGGCATCCAGCCGCCGGAGATCCCGGTGAACGATCCCGGCCCGCCGGAGATCAGCCCGCCCACTGGGCCGGCCAACCCGACCGCCTGAGCGCGTGTGCCGCCCCGCCCCGCGGGGCGGCACCGTTTGAACCGGAAGCCCGGCGCTGCCATAAGCCCGGTATGGCCGCTCCCCCGCTTCTGACCCTCCAGGATATCGCGCTCACTTTCGGCGGCACCCCGCTGATCAACCGCGCGGACCTGACCATCTCCCCCGGCGAGCGGACCTGCCTGGTCGGGCGGAACGGCTCCGGCAAGTCGACGCTGATGAAGATCGCCGCCGGCTTGGTCGAGCCGGACAAGGGGCGGTTGTTCCTGCAGCCCGGGACCACGATCCGCTACCTGGCCCAGGAGCCGGATTTCTCGGGCTTCTCGACCACCCTCGATTTCGTCGAGGCCGGGTTGCCGCCGGGCGAATCGACCTATCGCGCCAAGTACTTGCTGGAAAGCCTCGGGATGACCGGGGCGGAGGATCCGGCCAAGCTCTCGGGCGGAGAGGGCCGGCGCACGGCGCTGGCCCAGGCGCTGGCGCCGGAGCCCGACGTGCTGCTCCTCGACGAGCCGACCAACCATCTCGACCTTCCGGCGATCGAGTGGCTCGAAGCGGAGCTGCGCGGCACCCGCGCCGCCATGGTCCTGATCAGCCACGACCGGCGGTTTCTCTCCGCGCTGTCCCGGGCCACGATCTGGCTGGACCGCGGGGAAACGCGCCGGATCGAGCAGGGATTCTCGAATTTCGAGGCCTGGCGCGACGCCTTCTTCGAAGAGGAGGAGCGCGACCAGCACAAGCTCGACCGCAAGATCGTCGCGGAGGAGCATTGGCTGCGCTACGGCGTCACCGCGCGGCGCAAGCGAAACGTCCGCCGCCTCGGCAACTTGCACGAGCTTCGCCAGAACCGCCGCGAGGTCCGCCGCCCGGTCGGCAGCGTCAGCATGCAGGCCTCGGAGGCCGAATCCTCCGGCAGCCTCGTGGTCGAGGCCCGGGACATCGCGAAGGCCTACGGCGAGCGGACCATCGTGGACGGGCTGTCGCTGCGGGTGATGCGCGGCGACCGGCTCGGCATCGTCGGGGCCAACGGCGCCGGCAAGTCGACGCTGATCAACCTGCTGATGGGCCGCCTCGCCCCCGATTCGGGGCAGATCGTGCTCGGCACCAACCTGATGCCGGTGGTGCTCGATCAGGCGCGGGCCACGTTGGAGCCCGGGATGACCGTCACCGAGGTGCTGACCGGCGGCCGGGGCGACAGCGTCACGGTGAACGGCCAGAGCCGCCACGTCATCGGCTACCTCAAGGACTTCCTGTTCACCCCCGAGCAGGCCCGGACCCCGGTCTCTGTGCTGTCTGGCGGCGAGCGCAACCGGCTGTTGATCGCCCGCGCACTGGCGCAACCGGCCAACCTGCTGGTGCTGGACGAGCCGACCAACGACCTCGATCTCGAGACCCTGGACCTGCTGCAGGAGATGCTCGGCGACTACCAGGGCACGTTGATCCTGGTCAGCCACGACCGCGACTTCCTCGACCGGGTCGCCAGCAGCGTGCTGGTCTCCGAGGGGGCGGGCCGCTGGATGGAATATGCCGGCGGCTACAGCGACATGCTGGTCCAGCGCGGGCAGGGGGTCGAGGCCCGCACGGTCACGGCCAAGAAGGGGCCGCGCGAGCGCCAATCCGCCGCGCCGGCCCCGCAGGCCTCCGCCAAGCCGAAGCTCGGCTTCAAGGACCAGCACGAGTTGAAGACGCTCCCGGCCCGCATCGCGAAGCTGGAAGCGGCGATCGGCCAGCTCAAGACGGTGCTGGACGATGCCAACCTCTACGCCCGCGACCCGGCCCGGTTCGACAAGGCCACCGCCATGCTGGCCCAGGCCGAGACCGAGCTGTCGCAGGCGGAGGACCGCTGGCTGGAACTGGAGATGCTGCAGGCGGGGTGACAGCTGCACGGATGGCGCGCCGCTCTTGCCGAGGCCGCCATCCGCTTTTGCAGGACAATGCGCCTGCGCGTCAGGCGGCGGGATGCTGCAGTTCGGTGAAGTTCAGGTTCGTCGGCTGCGAGAGGTAGCGGTACGGCGGTTTGGGTTCGGACTCGTGGTCGGCGATCGTAAGCTCAAACCCGCCAGCCCAGACCGCGCCCGGCCCGCGTAGATAGAAACCGAAATGCAAGCTCTCGGCATCCTCCGGGACGTCCAGAACGATTGATCGCTCAGTCCATTCATGGGTGCCAGCGAGGGGACCATCGACCGTACGCTGCTCTAAATTGTTGAAGCCGAGCTGCTTCTTCCGCTCGCCGTCGATCCGGAACCAAATCGTCGCGGAATATGTGACGGCTTCAGTCCTCAGATCCGCCCTGAGCTTCACACGGTGGCCGCGAAACTCGTCTGCCAGCACGCTCTGCATCAGCGTCGCGAAGCCGAGGCCTTCCTCGGTGAACCCGTCCTCGCCGGTCTTCCGGCAGCGGATCAGCGCGGGGTGGCCGGAGCGATACCGCATCGCGGTATCGCGGCCGATGTCGTAGAAGCGCGGCTTCGACCCGGAGACGAACCATCCCGCAGGAAGGACGAGGTCCGACTTCGGTCCGGGCTCGGGTTTCGAGCTCAGCCGATCCGACAAGACGTTCCAGTTGTCGAGCCCGAATTGGCGCGCGACGATATCGAGGCATTCGCCGTGCGACAGCACGATGCTTCGCCGCGCGAGTTCGGCCGACAGCGATTTCGCCATGGCTTTGGAATCGCGAAAGGTGCGCATGAACCGTTCCCAGTCTGGGGCAGACCAGCGAAGTCAGTGCCTGCGTTGCTGACCGGTCTACCCGGGATCGGGATCGGAGCGGACGCAAGTGAGATGCATTCACCAAACCCTCTCGGGCGCAGGCGGCAGGCTGCATCGGCCTAGATCGAGTAAAATCGAGACACGCCGTCTCGTCAAGAGCAAGCAAGCAGTTACTCCAGGTTGCATGCTCGCATGCAAAAAAGCTTGTTCATACTCAATTATAGAACAGTAATTTTATAATTCATAATTCTTCCGAGATACATCTGAAACTGTCGGAATCCCTACCTTTGATGCAATAAAAATGCCCGGATCTAACATGTCTCGGGAAGTATGCCGTCGAAGCAGACACAAGAAGATGCTCGGCGGGCCGACGCAGTTGGGCTCGCTTTCTATCAAAATCGCGTATGGTTCGGTGGCCTTCGCGTGCCGACGAACCGATGGCCCCTCGGAGATCGCATGACCGCCTACCAGATCCTCGAACAGCGTTTCTCCCGCCTGGCGGCCCTGGAAGGGGCGGCCGGGATCCTCGGCTGGGATGCGCAGACGCTGATGCCCGACGGGGCGGCCGAGGCGCGGGGAGACCAGCTGGCGATCCTGCGCGGGATGGCGCACGAGATCCTGACGGCGCCCGAGACGCAGGGAGAGATCGACGCGGCCGAGGCGGCGGGCGGGCTCGATCCGTGGCCGGCCGCCAACCTGCGGGAGATGCGGCGGACCCAGGCCCACGGCGCCGCCGTGCCCCGGGATCTGGTCGAGGCCAGCTCGCGGGCGGTGTCCCGGTCGGAGATGGTCTGGCGGGAGGCGCGGCGTGACGCCGACTTCGCCCGGCTGGCGCCCTATCTGGAAGAAGTTCTGCGGCTCCAGCGCGAGATCGGGCAGGCCAAGGGTGCGGCGCTGGGGCTCGATCCCTACGACGCGCTGCTCGACAGCTACGATCCCGGGATGCGCCGATCGGTGATCGACCCGCTGTTTGCCGATCTCACGAGCTGGCTGCCGGACCTGATCGCCCGCGCCCGGGAGATTCAGGATTCCCGCCCGGCGCCGCTGCCCCTGGAAGGCCCGTTCGACGTCGGCACGCAGCGCGCCCTCGGCCTCAAGCTGATGAGCGCGCTCGGCTTCGATTTCAGCCGCGGCCGGCTCGACATAAGCCTGCATCCGTTCTGCGGGGGCGCCACCGACGACGTGCGCATCACCACGCGCTACGACGAAGCCGATTTCGGCCGCGCCCTGATGGGCGTGCTGCACGAGACCGGCCACGCCCTCTACGAGCAGGGCCGTCCCGCCGCGTGGCGGCACCAGCCGGTGGGGGCGGCCCGGGGCATGAGCCTTCACGAGAGCCAGTCGCTCATCGTCGAGATGCAGGCCTGCCGCAGCCGCGACTTCTTCACCTATCTGGCGCCGCTGCTGCGGGAGGCGTTCGGCCGCTCCGGGCCGGAATGGTCGCCGGAGAACCTGCACGCACTGAACACCCGGGTCCGGCCGGGCTTCATCCGGGTCGATGCCGACGAGGCGACCTACCCGGCCCATATCCTGCTGCGCTACCGGCTGGAGACCGCGATGATCGCGGGCGACCTCGCGGCGGCCGACCTGCCGGGCGCCTTCAACGACGGCCTGCGCGACCTCCTCGGCCTCACGGTCCCGGACGACCGCCTCGGCTGCCTGCAGGACATCCACTGGCCGAGCGGGGCGTTCGGCTACTTCCCGACCTACACGCTCGGCGCGCTCGCGGCGGCCCAGCTGTTCCGGGCGGCCCGCACCGCGGAGCCCGCCCTGCCGGGCTGCCTGGCCGAGGGCGACTTCGCGCCGCTGCGGACCTGGCTGCGGGCCAACGTGCACGAAGTGGGCAGCCTCCTCGGGACGGACGAGCTGTTGATCCGGGCGACGGGCGCGCCGCTCGGGACGACGGCGTTCCGGGCACATCTGGAAGCGCGGTATCTGGGCAGGTGAGGGCTGACTGGCCAAAGCAGGGCGTCTGTCCCGAGCGGAAGGGCGCGCAGACTTGGTGAAAGGCTGTTCCTGCGGCCGCCGAGGGTTCGCGAACCTCGCGCTCACCCGTCTCGTCATCCCGGGGCCACGCATGCGAGCCCGGGATCCATGACCGCCGACCGCTCAAGGACTTGCACCGTTGGCGGTTCTGGATTCGGGGCTCGCCTGCGGCGCCCTGGAAAGACGGGCAGGTCTATCCCACCGCTGTTGCGGCGGCTGTCGCCCAAGAGATGACGGGAGGCGGCGCTCCGCGGTCGGAACCGCCCCCTACAACTCCAAAACATCCACCGCGTCCCCCAGCCGGTCCTGGGCGATCTCGGCGACGTGACGGTGGTGGGTGAACAGGATCGGCTGGACGCTGGCACCGATCTCGGCCAGCGCGTCGAGGCCGTATCCAGTTCGCGCTTCGTCAAACGTCGAGAACAGATCGTCGCCGATGAAGGGGGCCGGCTCGGCGCGCCCGGCGTAATCCTCCAGGTAGGCGAGGCGCAGGGCGAGGTAGAGCTGGTCGCGGGTACCCTCGCTCATCCCCTCGATCCCGACCAGCCCGCCCCCCGCGCGCTGTCCGGCGAGCTTCGGGGTGTCGGCCTCGTCGTAGGTCTGGGCCAGCCCCGCGAAGCCACCGCCGGTGAGGGCGCGGAACAGGGCTCCGGCCCGCGCCACCAGGGGGTCCTGCTGGCCGGCCCGGTGCCGGGCCACCGCTTGGCCGAGCATCAGGCCGGCGAGCCGCAGCACCGCCCAGGAGCGGGACGCCGCCTGCAGATCCGCCTCGGCGGCCTTGCGCTCGGCGGCGGCCAGTTCGGCGCCGCTGCCGCCCTCCAGCTCCGCCCGGCGCCGCTCGGCGCGGTCGCGGTCGGCGTAGATGACCTGGCCGCGCTCCGCCTGCTCCTCGGCCTCCATGGCGAGGCGGGCGAGTTCCGCCTCGACCGCCTCCGGGGGCAAGGCGTCGAGGCCGGCGCGGATCTCGGCTTCCGGCAAACCGTCGGCGGCGCCCGCGAGGCTGCCACGCAGGCGCAGGCGCTCGGCCCGGAGCGACTCCCGGGTGTTCAGCCGCCCGAACACCACCTCGATCCCCGCGATGGGCGCGGCGGCGAGGTCCGGCATGGTCTGCGCAATCTGCCGGGTCAGCTCGGCCCGGGCGGCGGCGTGCAGCCCGGCTGCGGCCTGTGCCGCCTCCTCCGAATCCGCTAGGCGCCGGTCCAGCTCGGCACGGCGGGCCGCCCGGGCCTGGGTGGCGACCAGGCGGTCATGCAGCGTGCGGACGGCTGCGGTCGGCGACGTGCCGGCGAGGTCGGGGGCCAAGGCGTCGATCAAGGACGCGGCCGTGACCCGGAACGCCTCCCGATCGCGCCGCAGGCCCGTCGCCCGGCGCTGCAGGTCGGCGCGGGCCGTGAGGCGATCCGGAACGGCGCGCCACGCCTCCAGGGCGCTCTCGGCCTCCTCGGGACGGGCGCCCGCGGCGAGACCGAGGGGGCGCAGAGCCTCCGCCCACTCGGCCTGCCAGGCGGCCCGGCGGGCCTCGGTCTCGGCCAGGGCCGCATCGAGCCTCTGGGCGGTCGCCGCAGCCGCGCGGAGGAGGCCGGCGGTCTGAAGATTGGCCTCCCACCGGCTCGCCAGGGTGGCGACCCGCGTCTCCACCCGCTCGAGCGCCTGCCCGACCTCGAGATCGGGGGCTGGATCGAGGCCGGCCCGGGCGAACAGGCCGGCGAGCGGCACCCGGGCAGCCTCGATCCGGGCCGCTAGGCGGTCCCGCTCGATCCGCTGCTCGGCCAGGCGCTGCTCGGCCTCGATCAGGTTCTCGGTCTCCGTGAGCCAGGCCGCCATCTCGGCCGGCGGGCCGGGAACGAGGCCGGCAGGCCGCCACGCTTCGCGCCAGGCGGCCTCGCCCTCGGCGACGTCCTGGACGATCCCGGCGAGCACCCGATCCGCCGCCGCGCAGGCCGCGTCCTCGGCGGCCAGCCGGTCAAGGTCGGCGGCGTGGGCCGCGACCCGGGCGGCGTCGGCGGCGCGCGCGTCGGCCAGGCGGTCTGCCTCGAACAGGGCGCGCTCGTAGACCGCGATCGCACCGGGCCCGGCGGTGCGCCCGGCCGCGAGGGCGTCGCGCAGGAGCGCGAAGGCGGCATCGCGGGCCGTACGGGCGGCGTCGAGCCGCTCTTGGGTGGCGATCGGCCGGCCGGCCTCGCGCTCGCGCAGGCGGTCACGGGTGGAGGCAGCTTGGCTGTGCGCCGCGTCACGGCGGTCTGCAGCACGCTCGTGCTCGCGCCGCTTGCCGTCGAGCAGGGTGCGATAGCGTGCCACCGTGTCGGCGGCGGGCAGGGGCAGGCGGGCCAGAACGGCGGTGTCGGCCACCGGCGGCGACAACCGGCCGGCCTGGTTGCGCAAGAGCGCCGCTTCCCGCCGGATCGCGGTCTCCAGGGCCTCGTGGGCGGCGATGCGCTCGTGCAGCTTCGCGAGTGGCTTCAGGTCCTCGCGCAGCGGCGTCGGATCGTGGGTGGCGCCGGCCGCCTCGACCTCCCGGGCCAGCCGGTCGCGCTCGGCCCGGGCGGCGGCGCCGTCGCGGGCGATCTGCTCCTCGGCGGCGGCCAGCGTCCGGCCGTCGCGGATCAGGCGCTCGACCCGGGCGCGGGCGGCGTCGGTGGGCTGGCCGGCCTCCAGGGAAGCGAGGTCCGGGACGCCGATCCGGGCGCGCAGGCGCTCCAAGTCGAGTCCCACCTTGTGGGCGTCGCCCTCGATCCGGGGCAGGTCTGTGCCACCCTTCTCGAACTCCTTGGTTCCGCTGAACGCCGCCAGGATTTCTTCGGTGTGCAGGATCAGCGCCGCCTCTACGGGCACGGACTCGGCCTCGCCGCGTGCCCGGGTGAGGGCGGCGTCGGTCCGGGCCGCCTCGGCCTCGGCTTTGCGGCAGCTTTCGAGGGCGGCGCCCAGGCGCTCGATCCAAGCGGCATCCGCCTCGGCGAGGCCGGAATCGGCGGCGATCCGGTGATCCAGCACATCGATCTCGGCGACGATCGGCCGGGCGCGCTTGAGCCGCTCCAGCCGGGCGCGCTCGGTCGCGATGCGTTGCGTCTCGGCCCGGAGCCCATCGAGCTTCTCGGCGGCGGTGACGATCTCGTCGTTGAGCGCGCGCCAGTCCCCGGACCGCAGGCCCTTCTCGCGGATCGCCTTGCGGGCGGTCTCGTGACGCTCCAGTGCCTGGTAGAAGGTCCGGTGCTTGGCCTGCCGGGGTGCGAAGATGCCCTCGGCCTCGGCGTCCAGGGCGGATTGCAGCTCGGTGAGGCCGCGCAGGCCCGAGCCCGCCGCGAACAGGCTGGCGCCGACCTCGCCTTCGACATCCACCATCTCGCGCCCGCCCGCCCGGAGGCTTCCGGCATCCAACCCGAACGCGCGGCAGAACACCGTGCGGGAGATGCCGCCGAGGAACGACGCCAGGGCGTCGTCCGCCAGCGGCGCCTCGTCGGCGTCGATCAAGGTGCGGGTGTTGCCCTTGCGGCGGCGGAACGCCAGGCGGCGCCCGTCCGCGGCCTCGACCTCGGCGCCGAGGCGCAGCAGCGGCATGTCGTGCAGGAAGGCGTACCGGGTGGTTTTCTCGAAGCCGAACAGGAGGTCGGTCACCGCCGCGAGTGCCGTGCTCTTGCCGGCCTCGTTGGCGCCCAGCACCACGTGCAGGCGGGCGTCGGGCCGGAAACTCACGGTCCGGTCGGTGAAGGCGCCGTAGCGCTCCAGGGCGAGGCGGATCAGCCGCATGGTGCGCGCCTCAGCAATGCCGGCCGCCGAGGCGGCCCAGGATCAGCGCCTCCGCCTCGGCGCAGAGCGCGTCGAACTCGGCCTCCAGGTCGGCTTCGGCCGCCGCGGTGGCGGGCATCCGCGCGCCGATCTCGGCGAGGGCGGCCTTGGCGCGGGTGCGGAAATCCGGGTCGCGGTCGAGGTCCGCCAGCAAAGCCGCCGGGTCGATCGCCGCCCCGGAGGCGTCCACGGGAGCGCGCGGCCGGCGGGTCTCGATCTTCAGGCGCTCCAGCCAGATGTCCTCGTGCAGCCGGTGGGCGGCGGCCTGGATCTCGGCGGTGACGCCCTCGCGGTCGGCCGACAGCGCGTCGTGGGCCGGCGTCGTGCCGGTGAGGTGGACCCGCACCAGCACGAGGCGCCGCGCCGCCACCTCCGCCAGGGGCCGCAGGGCGGCCTCGACGAGGTCCAGCGCCGCGCTCGTGTCGGCGGCCGCGCCCAGGTCGACGGTGACCTGCTCGAAGCGCGCCCGGTCGAGGGGGAGGCGGCTGAGGCCGGTGACCCGCCCGTCCGCGACCTCGACCAGGACCGCGCCCTTCGCGCCGCATTCGCGCACGCTACGGCCTTGGATATTGCCGGGGAACACGATCCAGGGATCCCGGGACAGCTCGGCGTACTCGTGGATGTGGCCGAGCGCCCAGTACTCGTAGCCCCGCCCGGCCAGGTCGGCGATCGAGCAGGGCGCGTAGGTCTCGTGGGCGGCGTGGCCGGTGCAGGAAGTGTGGAGGATCCCGAGGTTGAACCAGCCGGGCAGGGCGGCCGGGTAGGTGAGCGACAGGTTCTCCTCCACGGCCCGGGCCTGGAAGCTGCGGCCATGCACGGCGACCCGCACGGCCTCGAGACGCAGGGTCTCGGCTCGGGCCGCCGGGAACACGTGCACCGAGGGCGGCAGGGTGATCGAGCGGGTGATCACGCTTTCGGCGTCGTGGTTGCCGCGGACCAGGAGGGTCGGGATGCCGGCCCGGTCGAGGCGCGCCACCTGCCGGGCGAAGAACAGCCCGATCGTGTTGTCGGCCCAGTCGCCATCGTAGATATCCCCGGCGACCACCACGAAGGCGACCCGCCGCTCGATCGCCTGCGTCACCAGATCCTCGAAAGCCTGCCGCCCGGCCGTGGCGAGACGCCGGGCGAGCTCCGCGTCCCGGGTCGCGAGGCCTGAGAGCGGGCTGCCGAGATGCAGGTCCGCCGCGTGGATGAAGCTGAAGCCCGACATCGGTCTCCGAGGCGCAATCGGTGAGCGGGGGTCTTAGGCCGCCGGGGCGTGCGGCCTCAAGCGTGGCGCTCCGATTGCTGCACAGGCACGAAAGGCCGGTGACCGTCCTGACGGGCTGGGCACGCTCGGCCCGGCAAACGTGATCTCTCAGCGGGGTACATTCCTGACCGGGTGCTTCCGGGCAAGGAATGCCTGTGCCGGACATCGGCCGGGGCTTCCGCCGGCGCCGACCGGTCGGCCCGAATCATTGGGTGCGCCAAGCGGCCGCCGTCTCACGGCGTCGGTCTATCCGGCACGCCGCCGGTGCGGGCATCACGTTTCGCGCAGCCACTTCCAGACGTGTTGCTCCGTCCCCTGGCCGCCGATCCGTTGGGCCACCCGGCGCTCGCCACGCCAAGCCTGCGGTGGGGCGCCGTAGCGGTTGCGGAAGCTGCGGCTGAGCTGCGAGATGGTGTTGAACGCGAACACCTCGGCCAACCGGCTGATGGTGCGCCGCTCCATCGGATCGGCGAGGGCGTCGCGCACCGCCCGCAGGCGCTCGCCCTGCACGAAATGCATCACGCCGCCCTCCGGCTCGAACAGCCGGTAGAGCGTGGACCGCGAGACCTGCATCTGCCCGGCGATGAACTCGGGCGACAGCGTCGGCCGCGACAGGTTTTCCTGCACGATGACCCTGGCGAGCGCGAGCAGGGCGCCATTGAGCTCGCGACCTTCCAGCACGTCCGCGGCCTGCGAGCGATCAAGAAGGCGGTGCAGGAAGGTCACGAACTCATGGGCGAGAGCCGGGGCCTCGTCGGCGCGCGTGGTCGGCAATCGGCGGTAGATGTCCGAGATGCGCGCGGCCAGCAACCGGTTGCGGGTCGCATCGAAGAGCAGGCCGTGCTCCTCGAGCGGCAGCCCGTGGAGGCGGTTGCAGGGTACGGCGATGCCGATCGCATCGGCTCGGTCGAGCATCCCGTCGAGCAGATGACGGCGGCCGATGAGGGTCACGGTGCCGGGCGAGGCCGAGACCGGCTTGCCACCGACAGTGCCCTGGAAACGGCCGGATCGGTAGAGCTGGACGATGTAGTGGTCGGGACCGGCCTCTACGCGTCGGCGGTCCCGCTGGAGCCGCTGGGTCGAGAGCAGCGTGCGATGCGCGACGAGGTCATCGATCGGGTACGCGATGTTGCTGCCGAACGGCAGTGGGGCCGAGGGCGTCGTCGGACTGACCGCGTACATCGGCGCCAGGAGGGTGCGCCATCGCTCGAAGGCCTCCCCGGGCGGCAAGCCCGAGGTCGTCAGGAAGAAGTGCGGCAGACCCGGCTCAGCCGTCGTGTCGTCTGCACTCACGCGGCCCGATCCGTCACTATCCGACCCGTGCAACGGCGGAGGTTGATCATTCGGCCCTCGGTGGGGCAACTCAAATGCGTGTGTGCAGTCCGCGGAGCGCGAAAGTGTCGCAAGCAGGGCGTCCCTTCGAGGCCGGCGCGAAGACCCGTCCTTTCGTCCGCCGATCCAGAAACGGCGGCGGCGTCCCCGGATCCGCCCCGCTGACTGTTCCGATCCTCGCCTGAGACCATGATCCGGGCGTGTCACGTCCGTCCGATCGCACCGACGACGCAACGGTGCCGTGACACCGGCTTTGCCGTCACCCGTTTGGCGATGCCCCCGTCACACCCGGTGGTGCGACGGGGGCACGGCGTGTTGCGCCGCGTCGTTCAGGCCGCCATGGGCCCGTAACGGCGGTGGCCCTTCACGTCGTAGCGATCGAGCATCATCACCTTGTCCCAGACCCGCACGAAGTCCGCCACGAACCGCTGCTGACCGTCGCGGCCGGCATAGGCGTCGGCGATGTTGCGCAGTTGCGCGTTCGCCCCGAAGACGAGGTCGTTGCGCGTCGCCTCGAACCGGGCCTGCCCGGTCTCGCGGTCCTTGAGGACGAAGGACGTCCCGTCCGAATCGACCTTCTCCCAGACAAGGTTCGTGTCGGTCAGGGTCCGGAAGAAGTCCGTCGTCAGCACGCCCACCCGATCGGTGAAGATGCCCTGGTTCGATCCGTCGTGGTTGGCGTTGAGGGCCCGTAGGCCGCCCGTCAGCACCACCCATTCCGGGGCGGTCAGCGTCAGCAGGTTGGCCTTATCGAGGAACATCTCCTCCGGCGACAGGCGCGGTGCCATGTCCCTGAACCCGCCGTCGACGTAGTTGCGGAAGCCGTCGACGAGGGGCCTCAGCCACTCGAACATCTCGATGTCGGTGAGGTCCTGCGTGGTGTCGACCCGGCCGGGCGTGAACGGCACGCGCGTCTCGACGCCCGCATCCCGGGCAGCCTTCTCGACGGCGGTACAGCCGGCGAGCACGATGAGGTCGGCCAGCGAAACCTGCTTGCCGTCTCCGCGCCCGCCGTTGAACGTGGCCATGACACCGCGCAGCGCCTCGACCACGGGTGCGGCCCGGCGATTGACGGCCCAGTCCTTCTGCGGGGCGAGGGCGAGACGGCCGCCGTTGGCGCCGCCGCGCTTGTCGCTGTCGCGGTAGGTCGAGGCCGCCGAGAAGGCGGTGAAGGCCAAGTCAGAGACCGAGACGCCCGTGGCCAGGATCGCTTGCTTCAGGGCGGCGATCTCGGCTTCCCCCACCGGGGCGTAGGCGGCATCGGGAATCGGATCCTGCCACAGCAGGCCGTCCTCGATCGTCACCTCCGGGCCGAGGTAGCGGTGCTTGGGGCCCATGTCGCGGTGGGTGAGCTTGTACCACGCCTTCGAGAAGGCCTGCGTGAAGGCGTCGAAGTCGTTGAGGAACTTCTCGCAGACCTTGCGGTACTCCGGATCGACCTTGAGGGCGATGTCGGAGGTCATCATCATGAGCGGGTGCATCTGCCCCGCGACATGGGCGTCGGGGGTTTTGGGTGCATTCGGGTCCTTCGGGGTCCATTGCAGGGCGCCGGCCGGGCTCTTGGTCTGCTCCCAGTCGAACTTGAAGAGGTTCTCCAGGTAGGCGTTGTCCCACTGGGTCGGGTCGGGGGTCCAGCTGCCCTCGATGCCGTTGGTCATCGTGTCCTTGCCGGCCCCCGTGCCGTTCGGGTTGTGCCAGCCGAGCCCCATCGCCTCCATCGGCGCCATCTCCGGCGGCGGCCCGATCTCCTTGGCGGGGGTCATGCCGTGGCTCTTGCCGAAGGCATGGCCGCCGGCGATCAGCGCCACGGTCTCCTCGTCGTTCATGGCCATGCGGGTGAACGTCACCCGGATATCGTTGGCCGAGCCCTGCGGATCCCCGTTCGCGTAGGGCCCCTCGGGGTTGACGTAGATCAGCGCCTGGTGCGAGGCGGCGAGTGGGTTCTCCAGGTCGTAGTCGGCGTCGCCGTTCTTGCCGCGCCAGCGCTGATCGCGGTTGACCATCTCGTCGAAGCTCGACACCGAGCCCATCTCGACCACCTCGGGACCCCAGTAGGTGGCGTCGTCCGCCTCCCAGGCGTCGAGACGTCCGCCGGCAAAGCCGTAGGTCGGCAGGCCCATGATCTCCAGGGCGCAATTGCCGGTGAGCACCATCAAGTCGGCCCAGGACAGGGCGTTGCCGTACTTGTGCTTGAGCGGCTGCAGGAGGCGACGCGACTTGTCGGTATTGCCGTTGTCCCACCAACTCGAGATCGGCGCGAAGCGCTGCATCCCGGTGCCGGCTCCGCCCCGCCCGTCCGCGATGCGGTAGGTTCCGGCCGAGTGCCAGGCCATGCGGATCATCTGCGGGCCGTAATTGCCGTAATCGGACGGCCACCAGGCCACCGACGACGTCAGGAACTGCTTGATGTCGTTCTTGAGAGCGTCCAGGTCGATCGTCCGGAAGGCGCCGGCGTAGTCGAAATCCGGGCCCAGCGGATCGGCCGCCAGCCCGTTCTGGTGCAGGAGCTCGACCCTGAGCCGGTGCGGATACCAGTTCTCCAGGGCGGGACGGCTGCCGAAGGCCCCGCCGACGCGGTCGCCTCCGAACGGGCATTGACCCGCCATCGGGTACGACTGGGTATTGGTCTTGTCGATCGTCGTCGTGGTCATGAATGTCCCCCCTTGGCGCAGGACCGGCGTCACTGGACCGTTCGGTCCGCCAGCCTGTCGCCGACAGCAGCGATCGGCGTGCCGCTCTCGCGAACGGCCGCGCAGGAACGATGCTGCACCGCAAGCGACATCAGCCGCCCGCCTCGAAAATCAAGGTGCCGACGCCACCCATACCGGTACGCCGGCTGGGCGTACGCCTCAGGAAGACGCACCTCACGATTGCGCGAGTCAATGGCGCACAATGGAAGCGTCGGCCATCACTCGGCCGATCCACGCTGCCGACCGGCAGGACGCCATGCGTGCCGACGGTGGGGAAACCGCGCAGCCGCCCGTGGCAAAAGCCGATTGGCCTCGCACCGGAGCGAACGCCTAAGCCCCCGGCGCGTTGAAGCGCGGCGGTGGCGACGGAGCCCGCCGGTGAGGTACGAGTCCGGCCCGATGAACAGCTTCGCCCATCCGGACCGCTCCGGCCTCGCCCCGGCCCTCCCGATCCGGCCGGCCGAGCGCAGCCGCCGGCCGTTCAAGATCGTGAGCTGGAACCTGCTCCGGCGCACCGGCGCCGCGGTGGACGACGTGGCCGCCCTGGTCGCCCAGGAGAAGCCGGACTTGCTGCTGATGCAGGAGGCGACCCGGGCGATCGGCTTCCTGCGCGACCGGATCGGCGGTCACTACGCCTGGGCGCCGCTGCCGGGGCGGATCCACGGGCTCGCCATGTGGAGCCCGAAGCCGTTCGCGACGCCGCCCCGGGTGATCGAGCTCCCGGCCGGCGCCCTGGTGCACCGGGTCTGCCAGGTGCTCGATCTCGGCGAGTTCGGTGTGGCCAACGTCCACCTGTCGCACGGGCAGATGCTCAACCGCCGCCAGCTGCGCCGGATCGTCGGCGAATTGCCGCCGCGGGCCGCGGTGCTCGGCGACTACAACATCGTCGGCCCGGCGCTGATCCCGGGCTTTCGCGACGTCGGCCCGCGGAGACCGACCCACGCGATGGTCGACGTGCTGCCGCTGCGGCTCGACCGCTGCCTGGCCCGCGGCCTGATCTGCCACGAGCACGCGGTGCTGCCGCGCGGGCCCTCGGACCATAAGCCGATCGTGGTCCATCTCGGGCCGGCGCCGGAGGCGCACGCCCCCGCGCGCCTCAAAGGTATGGCAGCAGCAGTCGCACGCCTGCGTCGCGCAGACGGATCGGCAGGGCGCGGGCGGCGAGAACCTCACGGCTGAGCCGCGTCTCCATCTTGCCGCGCATGAAGGTATCAAGCCGGGCCGCGAGGTCGGCATCGATGATCTCGACGTTCAGCTCGAAATTGAGACGGAAGCTGCGCATGTCCCAGTTGGCGCTTCCGATGAAGCACCAGACGTCGTCAACGACCATCACCTTGGAGTGATCGAACGGCGGCTCGTCGAGCCAGACCCGCACGCCGGCCCGGAGCAGCGGATCGAGATGCGCCTGGGTCGCCCAGTCGATGAACGGATGGTCGCTCACCCGCGGGATGATCAGGTCCACGGTGATGCCCCGGGTCGCCGCCTGGGCGAGGGCGCCGGTCACCAGCTCGTCGGGCAGGAAGTACGGGGTGACGAACCGGACGGTCCGGCGGGCGCAGGACAGCGCCTGGAGGATCACCTGCTCGATCTTCTCGACGTCGGCATCCGGCCCCGAGGTGACGACCCGGGCGACGCTGGTCCCGACCGGCGCGAGGTCGGCGACCCACGGCTCGGAATCGAGGATCTCGCCGTCCACGAAGGCCCAGTCGGCCGCGAACGCCACGGCGAGTTGCTCGACCACCGGCCCCCGGAGCCGGTAATGCGTGTCGCGGATCGGGTGCTCCGGCTTCAGCGCCACGCGGTTGGGCTGTGAGATGTTCAGCCCGCCCGTGAAGGCGATGCGCCCGTCGATGATCAGCAGCTTCTTGTGCGAGCGCAGGTTGAGGAACGGCATCCGCCAGGGCAGGGCGGAGTGCATGAACAGGGCCGCCGGCACCCCGAGGCTGGTCAGGCGATGATAGACCGGTGCCCGGAAGTAGCCGCCGCCGATCCCGTCGATGATCACCCGGACCTTGACGCCGCGGGCCTGCGCCTCCGCCAGCGCCGTGCAGAATTCCCGGCCGACGGGATCGTCGCGGAAGATGTAGCTCGACAACCCGATGCTGGCCTTCGCCGCGCGGATCTCCGCCAGCATGGCCGGGTATCCGGCGTCGCCGTTGCGGAACATCTCGACGTGGTTGCCCGAGAAGGCCGGCAGGCCGGTGATGCGCCGGATCGCCCGGTCGAGGGGCCAGAGCGTCTCTGGCACCACGGCATCATCGGTGTCGGGGAGCTGCGTCGCGTCGGTGGGCTTGGTGCGCAGCTTCCGGGCCCGCCGGGAGACGCGGTTGATGCCGAAGGTCAGGTAGAGGGCGGTGCCGAAAATCGGCGAGAGCCAGGCCAGCCCGATCCACCCGACCGCGACGCTGACCCGGCGCTTGCGCAGCAGGGCGTGCAGGGTGACGCCGAGCGCCAGGGCAATGCCGATGAGCGCCGCGACATCCGCCCGCAACAGGGCGGTGGACTGCAGCCATCGATACAGCGCGTCTTCCAAGGTCTCGGCATCCGGTTCGTGTCAGACGCCGCCGGATATAACCGAAGGAAACGTGGGCGAGCGGATTTAATACGCCCGCAGGGGTGGCTGCGCGCCGCCATCGGCGGAACCGAGCGGGCGGGCACAGCGGTAGGGGCCGCTGCCGTCCAGCGCCGCGTACAGGATCCGGCCACCATCCGCGATGCACCGCGCCTTGGCCTCGGCATAGGGCCGGTGGAAGCTCCAGATCGTGATCATCGGCCCGACGGTGCCCAGGCAGACGCCGCCGAACAGCAGGGCCGCGGCCCAGGTCGCGCGGTCGGGCCGCGGACGCGGCGGCCGGGGCGGCGGCATCGCACCGACGAAGGCGAGCGTCAGTCCGAACAGGTCGAGGGTGCTCATCAGCCGTTCCGCGAGGACGTGCCGAGACCGGCAGGACAGGGTGTGCCCCGATCCTAGGGCAGGGCGGAGCTCGAGCCTACGCGTCGTGAGGCACCGGGCCTGCGTCGTATCGCGCCGGGCTCACGGCTCCCAGCGCGGCGTCCGCTTGGTCAGGAACGCGTCGATGCCTTCCTGGGCGTCGGCCATCATCATGTTCCGGGTCATGACCTCGGCGGTGTAGCCGTAGGCCTCTTCCAGGCCCATCTCGATCTGGCGGCCGAACGCCTCCTTGCCGACCGCCAGAACCCGCCGGGCCTTCCCGGCGATCTTCCGGGCCATGGCGGCCACCGCGTCTTCCAGATCCGCGGCCGGCACGGCGCGGTTGACGAGGCCGATTCTGTGCGCCTCCTGCGCGTCGATCGGCTCGCCGACCAGCAGCATCTCGAGGGCGGCCTTGCGCGACACCGCCCGCGACACGGCGACCATCGGGGTCGAGCAGAACAAGCCGATCTGCACGCCCGGCGTGGCGAACCGGGCCTCCTCGGCGCAGATCGCGAGGTCGCAGGTGGCGACGAGCTGGCAGCCGGCTGCGGTCGCGATGCCGTGGACCTGGGCGATCACCGGCTGCGGCAGGCGCGTGAGGCTCAGCATCAGGCGGGCGCAGGTGCGGAACACCGCCTCGGTCGCCGCTCGCGAAGGATCGGCGCGCATCTCCTTGAGGTCGTGGCCGGCGCAGAAGGCCGGGCCGGCGCCGCGCAGGATCACCACGCGCACCCCGGCATCCTCCCGGATCGCGTCGAGTTGCGCTTGAAGGGCGCCCATCAGGGCCATCGACAGGGCGTTGCGCGCCTGGGGACGGTTCAGCGTGAGGGTGGCGACGCCGTCGGCATCGTGGCGCAGCAGGACGGGGGCGTCTGCGGGTGCTTGGGCGGTCAGGGCTGCGGACATTCCGGGATCCTCACTTGAGCTGAGTCGCGCGAAGGGGCGCACATGTGCTCCCGCGGCCGATGCGGGTCATCGTTGCCTGGGGCCGATGCCCCCTGGGATCCGGTTGCGATCTGCATGGCCACGATCGTCTGTGAGCGTTTCCTCGCCGGCAACGTGTCCCATGGTGACGGGGATGGCGGTCATGGCCCAGAGCGGCAAGATGCGGTTGGCCAGCTTCGTATCATCATTTTCGCGGCTCAAGATCAGTTTGCTTCGCTTGCCGCTCGAGCTTTTTCCGATCACGTTGCGATCGGAAACAGCGCTAAGCCCTTAATTCGACGTGCTCGCTAACGCCGAACCGGCCTCCACTTCGGCGGCGAGCGCTCAAGTGTCGAAGACCGAGACACGGTGGGCGACCCGCCGAGCGTCCAGCAGATGTTCCGAGTTGCGGGCCCAACGCCGCTCGAGGTCGGCCGGCCGAACAGGATGGCCGCCGCGCTTCACGCGCTCGGCCCCGCGGGTCCGCGATTGGAGGAGGCGCGCGATCCCGACGAAGACGAGGTTGATCTGGAAGCCCGGTGCGCGGGTCTCGGCCGGGGAAGCGCGCTGGCGTCGACCGGCCGAGGTCGTTGCGAGGCCGAAAGTCTGCCGCCCGTCTCGCAAAGCCCGGCCATGCTCGATGGCGAGGCGGCTCGCACCGGCAGCAACGCGAAGGCGTCCGGATTTACGGCCGCGATTGGTCCAACTGCATAACGGCGGGCCGGGATTGATTTGCCAGCAGCAGTCGGCCCGGCAAAACCCCGGCGCTGCGGTGTCATAGATCGCGGATGACTTGGTCGCCTGCGACATCGAACCGGACCCGTTGCGGCCGTCCGTCCGGGTATTCCTTCACGAGCAAGTCTTCGGGCGTATCGTCCTCGACGGAGCAGATGGGAAACCCGGCCTGCCGATGTTCGCGAGCCGCGGAGCCAACGTCGTCGCGGACGCTCAGGAGATCTCGCCGGAGGGCGTTGCTCGAATCACCGGGCTTCGTGGCCTCGGTCGCCGTCATGCGTGAGCGCTTCGATCGGATCTGTGATGCGCGTATCACCGATCCGCAGCAGATGCCTCACGGCGCCGAAGCCAATCGCCCCTCAATCCTGCTCGGCCAGGGCGAGATCCAGGCTGGCGAAGTCGGCGCCGGGACCGTTCCACCACACGGACGGATAGGAGGCGAGGCGGCCCATCACGCCGGCATAGGCCTCGGCCAGGACCGTATCGGCGATTACCAGCGTCGCGGCCGAGAGGGCTAGGCTGTCGGCGAGGGCCTCGCCGCGCCGGCTGCCGTCGATGGCGACGACCCGGATCCCGAGCCGGGCCAGGCCGAGCCGCATCGCCTCCGCCTGGCCGAGGTCGCGGACGAGGAGCGCGACGGTCGCGCCGGCCCGGAGGCCTTCGCCGTAAGCCCAATGCGCGACCCGGTTGGCGCAGATCGCCGGGGCGGTCTGCGCGTGGTGCGGATGCCGATCCCCGGAAGCGCCGCCGGAGCGGAGGCGCCGGCCCGGATCACGGGTGACCGGATTGGGAACCGGCGTCGGGACGGAGATGTCTGCGACAGTGGAGTTCACGCCAAACATACGCTGCGAACCGCCTGGATCTGGTTAAACGGTGGACCTTGGCGTGACGCGAGCCGGTTAACACTCTGTCTCACGAACGCAGATCATCGGAACACTGGGCTGTTTTCCGGTCCGCGGACCCCTGCGACTGCGCCTATGCCGAATCGTTGATGAACGGCCGACCGCAATTTGCATGCGAATTCGGTCGCATTGGCGATGTGCCCGGTCCGGCCTATGTCCGGCTCTACGCGGGCGGCCCGGAAGAGGTCGCCCCGGACCGAGGAACACCGTCCCATGAACCGCCCCACGCGCCGGGTCGCCCCCAACGCCACAGCCCTCTCCCTGACGCTCGCCGCCGCGACGCTCGCCGCCTTGCCGGCGCAGGCGCAGATCCGGAACGCCCCGTCGCCGCGCGCGCTCGAATTCGCCGCCTACATCTTCGCCGCCTCGAACGTCTGCGGCTACCGCATCGGCAACGCGGCCTTCGAGGGCCTGCTGGCGAAGCAGAACGTGCGGGTGGACGACGTCCAGCCGCGCGGCCCGTTCGGGAACCGCGTCCAGACCATGTTCACGCTGATGTCGAACCAGATGGCCCAGAACCGGGATCAGGCCTGCATCGCGGTGGCCGGCGAGTACGGGCCCGAGGGCTCCATCACCAAGAACGTCCTGCTGCCGGCCGGCCAAGCCGCCGACGCGCCGGCTCCGGCGGAGCCCGTAGAGCCGGCAGAGCCCGCAAAGCCGGCGCAATAACCGGTCAGCCGAGGCGCCAGTCGATCGACGCCACCCCGCGCTCACCGAGCCAGCCGTTGGCGCGGCCGAACGGGTCCGAGCCCGGGAAATCCCGGGCGCGGTTGAGCGGCGAGGGGTGCCCGCTCTCGAACACGCCGTGGCGCGCCGCATCGATCAGCGGCACCCGGGCGCGGGCCTGAGCGCCCCACAGCAGGAAAACCGCCGGTTCCGGACGCGCCGAGACCGCCGCGACGGCCTCGTCGGTCAACGCCGACCAGCCATAGCGCAGATGCGCGCCGGCCTTGCCGGCCTCGACGGTGAGCGCGCTGTTGAGGAGCAGCACGCCCTGCCGGGCCCAGGCCGTCAGGTCGCCGCCGGCGGACCGTTCCGAGCCGGCCTCGGCCAGGATCACCCGCAGCGAGGCCGGGACGCGGCCGGATCCGACATACGAGAAGGCAAGGCCGTTGGCGTCGCCCGGCGTCGGGTAGGGATCCTGCCCGAGGATGACGGCGCGGACCGCCGGCAGCGGCGTCTCGGCGAGCGCCCGGAAGATGTCGGCCGGCGCCGGCAGAACCCGCGCGCCCGCGGCGATCCGGGCATCGACCCGGGCCGCGACGGCGTCGGCCGCGTCGCCGACGAAGAACGGCAGCGCCAGCCACGGCGACCCGGAGGCGCGGAAAGCCGCCAGTGCGGCGGCCACGGGGGTGTCGGACATCGGGTCTCGCGGTTGCGGGCCGGGACGGCGGTGGCTAGGGAGGAACGGTCGATCATGCATGGCACGTCCGGTGCAGCATGTCGCAGCCGGCCTTCGCTGGGCGGCGCGGCACCCTACATGGGATTGCAGCGCATACCGGGAAGCCTCTGACACCGGGAAGCCTCCGGCCCAAGCGCGTGCGCCGGCTGCCGGGTATCTGAAGCCAGAAGAAGGACTCGGCGCGCGGCGCCGGAACGCTGCCATGAACGAACGCGTCGAACCCGCCGCGCTGGCGGAAGGCCGGCCCCTCTCCACAATGGTCCCCGCTGCGGGCGGCATGCCGGCCGACCATCCGAAGGTCGCCTGGGGCCGCGTCGGCGTCTTGCTGATGAACCTCGGCACCCCCGAGGGCACCAGCTACTGGCCGATGCGGCGCTACCTCAAGGAGTTCCTGTCGGACCGGCGGGTGATCGAGGTGCCGCGGCTGATCTGGTGGCCGCTGCTCAACCTGATCATCCTGACCAAGCGACCGGGGCCGAAGGGCCGCGACTACGCCAGCGTCTGGAACAACACCCGCAACGAGGGCCCGCTCAAGACCACCACCCGGGGCCAGAGCGAGCGCCTGCAGGCCGCGATGGGGGATTCCGTCGTGGTCGACTGGGCGATGCGCTACGGCAAGCCGGAGGTCGCCGACCGGCTCCAGGCGCTGCTCGACCAGGGCTGCGACCGGATCCTGCTGGTTCCGCTCTATCCGCAATATGCCGCCGCGACCTCGGCCACCGCCTGCGATCAGGCGTTCCGCGCCCTGATGGACATGCGCTGGCAGCCGACCGTACGGGTGTCGCCGCCCTATCACGACGATCCGGTCTACATCGCCGCGATGGCCGATTCGATCCGCGAGGGCTTGGCAAAGCTCGATTTCGAGCCCGAGGTGATCCTGACCTCGTTCCACGGCGTGCCGCGCAGCTACCTGCTTAAGGGCGACCCCTACCATTGCCAGTGCCACAAGACCGGGCGCCTGATCCGGGAGGCCCTGGGGATGTCGCCCGAGCGCATGCGGGTGACGTTCCAGTCGCGCTTCGGCAACGAGGAATGGCTCAAACCCTACACCGACGAGACCGTCACGGAGCTGGCGAAATCCGGCGTGAAGCGCATGGCCATCGTCGCCCCGGGCTTCACGGCCGATTGCCTGGAGACGCTGGAGGAGCTCGACGGCGAGAACCGCCACTATTTCGAGGGCAACGGCGGCGAGCGCTTCGCCTACATCCCGTGCCTGAACGATTCCGACCTGGGCATGAAGGTCATCGAGCACGTCGTGCGCCGCGAGCTTCAGGGCTGGCTCTGACGCGAAAGCGTCCGCGCAACGCTTGCGGACGGCCCGGACCGGCCTATCATCCTCCAAAGCTGGACGCCTCGCAGATCCGGCGTTGGAGGATCACATGGCCTTCTTCATCGGGATCGCGTGTCCCTGGCTGCTGATCGCGGTGCTCGACCGGATCGCCGAAGGCCGCCGCACGGCCGAACTCGCCGCGCTCGGGGTGACCGTACCGGTGGCGCCCACCCACTCCGCCTACCTGCATCCCGACCGGCCGTATTGAGGCATCCGGGCGCGGAAGGACTGACCGTCTGAAGGCGTGAGCGTTCGCTAGTCGTTCGACCACCCTCCTGGTCATCCCGGGGCCGCGAAGCGGAGCTCGGGATCCAGAGACGCAGACCGATCCGGCCTAGCGCTGTCGGTGGATCTGGCCTCCGGGTTCGCCTGCGGCGCCCCGGAAGGCCACGATTTGTTATCCGATCCCGTTCCCTGACGAGAGGATGGGGAACACCTTTCGTCCCGACCGGCTCACGGCTTCTTCGTATCCGGCGCCGGCTGCGCGGCGGCCGGCGCAGCGTCGGTCCGGTCGATCTTGGCCTCGGCGCGCAGCTTCAGGATCATGTCCTGCTGCGCCTTGCGGACGATGTGCTGGTCGATCTGTTCCTTCAGCTCGTCGAAGGTCGGCTGCGGCTTGGTCCGCTTCTCCTCGACCTTGATCACATGCCAGCCGAACTGGCTCTTCACAGGATCGGAGACCTGGCCGGGCTTCATCGCGAAGGCGGCGTTGGCGAAGTCCGGGACCATCCGCTCCTTGGTGAACCAGCCGAGATCGCCGCCCTCCGCCTTGGAGCCGGGATCCTTCGAGGCCTCGGCCGCGACCTTGGCGAAATCCTCGCCGCCCTTGATCCGGGCCGCGATCTTCTTCGCGTCGCCCTCGTTGTCCACCAGGATGTGGCGCGCGTGCACCTCCTCCTCGGGCTTCATCAGCTTGACGGTCTGATCGTAGATCGCGTGCTCGGCCTCAGGGGTCACCGCCCGCTTGGCCTCCTGCTCCAGGTAATCGTCGAGCAGGAGCTTGTCGCGGAAGTAGGCAAGCTTGCGCTTGAACTCCGGCGTGTCGCCGATCTTGGCGGCCTCGGCCGCCTGTGCGCCGACCCGCAGGTCGACCATGTAATCCACCAGGAGGGACTTCTTCTGCGCCTCGTCCACCCCCGGGAGCGACAGGGCCGGGTCGTCGGACGCGATGGCGAGGTCGCCCTGGGTGATCGGCTTGCCGTTGACGCTCGCCACCACGGTGTCGGGGCTCGGCGCAGTCGCCGTGTTGGCCGCGGGCGTCGATGTCGAGGACGGGGCCGCCTGGGGCGCCTGGGCCAGCGCGGATCCCGGTATCGCGAGCATGAGGGCGAGCGCGCTCGCGCGCCGGAGGAGGGCGGTGTTCGGCATGCTGGCGTGGTCCTCGGCTGACGTCTCGTTGCCGCCCCTGTCGAGGCCGGGCGGCGGGCCGCGGCACAGGTGGCGCGCGTCGCGCGAGAAGGCAAGCGCTGCCGTTTCGGCCTTCCGGCGCCGAGCCTATCGGAGCCTGCCTCTTTCAGGTGCGTCGGCGGATGTTTACCTCTATAAGCCCGGCCAACTCCGCCAAGGCCGGCCCGCCACGCTCACCCGTCGGCGGGCTCGCGCGTCTGCAGGTCAACGATGCTCGGCTCGATCGCCAAGAAGATTTTCGGCTCCTCCAACGACCGCCGCGTCAAGGGCTATCGCCCGCGGGTGGCGCTGATCAACGCGCTGGAACCGGAGATCCAGGCCCTGTCGGACGACGCGCTCCGGGCGCGGACCGACATGCTGAAGGCGGAGCTGGCCGCCGGCAAGAGCCTCGACGACATCCTGGTCCCGGCCTTCGCCACCGTCCGCGAGGCGGCCAAGCGGGTCTTCGGCCAGCGCCATTTCGACGTGCAGCTGATCGGCGGCATGGTGCTGCACGAGGGCGCCATCGCCGAGATGAAGACCGGCGAGGGCAAGACCCTGGTGGCGACCCTGCCGGTCTACCTGAACGCCCTGGAGGGCAAGGGCGTCCACGTCGTCACCGTGAACGACTACCTCGCCGCCCGCGATGCCGAGTGGATGGGCCAGCTCTACCGGTTCCTCGGCCTCACCGTCGGAACCATCGTGCACGGACTCGACGACGAGCAGCGCAAGGCGGCCTACGCCTGCGACATCACGTACGGCACCAACAACGAGTACGGCTTCGACTACCTGCGCGACAACATGAAGTACGAGCTGTCGCAGCTCGCCCAGCGGGGACACAACTTCGCGATCGTGGATGAGGTCGATTCGATCCTGATCGACGAGGCCCGGACGCCGCTGATCATCTCCGGGCCGGTGGACGACCGCTCCGAGCTGTACGTCTCGGTCGACGCGATCATGCCCCGGCTGGTGCGCGAGCATTACGACCTCGACGAGAAGCAGCGCACGGTCTCGCTCACGGAAGCCGGCAACGAGTTCGTCGAGGAGACCCTGCGCGAGGTCGGCCTGCTCAAGGACGGCGACCTGTACGACGCCCACAACGTCAGCCTCGTCCACCACGTGAACCAGGCCCTGCGCGCCAACACCCTGTTCACCCGGGACAAGGACTACATCGTCAAGAACGACGAGGTGGTGATCATCGACGAGTTCACCGGTCGCATGATGCAGGGGCGGCGCTACTCGGAGGGACTGCACCAGGCCCTCGAGGCCAAGGAGCGCGTGACGATCCAGCCCGAGAACCAGACGCTGGCCTCGATCACGTTCCAGAACTACTTCCGCCTCTACGGCAAGCTCGCCGGCATGACCGGTACGGCCTCGACGGAAGCGGACGAGTTCGCCGAGATCTACAAGCTCGACGTGGTCGACATCCCGACCAACAAGGAGGTCGAGCGCGTCGACGAGGACGACGAGGTCTACCGCACGGTGGGCGAGAAGTACGAAGGCATCATCGCGGAGATCGACAAGGCGCATAGCCGCCACCAGCCGATCCTGGTCGGCACCGGCTCGATCGAGAAGTCCGAGCACCTGGCCGAGATGCTGAAGAAGGCCGGCTACACCCTGCTCGACTATTCCGATCCGAACGCGCTCACCGACGTCTACAAGGCCGCCCGCGAGGGCCGGGTCACCAAGCGCTTCGCCGTGCTGAACGCCCGCTTCCACGAGCAGGAGGCCTACATCGTCGCCGAGGCCGGTGTGCCCGGCGCGATCACCATCGCCACCAACATGGCCGGCCGCGGCACCGACATCAAACTCGGCGGCAACCTCGAGATGCGCATCGAGAAGGAGCTCGGTCAGCTCGCCGACGGTCCGGAGCGCGACGCCGCCATCGACGCCATCAAGGCGGAGATCGCCGACAACCGCGCCAAGGTCCTGGCCTCCGGCGAGCCGGCCGACCCCGAGGCCGGCCGCAAGAAGGCCCTGCCGGGCGGCCTCTACATCATCGGCACCGAGCGCCACGAATCCCGGCGCATCGACAACCAGCTCCGCGGCCGCTCCGGCCGCCAGGGCGATCCGGGCCGCTCGAAGTTCTACCTGTCGCTTCAGGACGACCTGATGCGGATCTTCGGCTCCGACCGCATGGACGGGATGCTGCAGAAGCTCGGCCTGGAGCAGGGCGAAGCGATCATCCACCCCTGGATCAACAAGGCGATCGAGAAGGCGCAACAGAAGGTCGAGGCGCGCAACTTCGACATGCGCAAGAACGTGCTCAAATACGACAACGTCATGAACGACCAGCGCAAGGTCGTGTTCGAGCAGCGCCGGGACTTCATGGCCCAGGAGAGCGTGCGCGAGACCGTCGACGAGATGCGCGAGGGCGTGATCGACGACTTCGTCGCCCGCTACATCCCGCAGAACGCCTACGCCGAGCAGTGGGACGTCGCGGCCTTGCGCGAACAGGTCCGCGACGTGCTGAACCTCGACGCGCCGGTGGAGGATTGGGCCAAGGAAGAGGGCATCGCGGACGAGGAGATGCGCGAACGCCTGCTCAAGGCCGCCGAGACGGGCTACGCCGAGCGGGCCGAGAAGAACGGCACCGAGATCACCGCCTACATCGAGAAGCAGGTCCTGCTCCAGACGCTGGACCACCTCTGGCGCGAGCACCTTGTGACCCTCGACCACCTCAGGCAGGTGATCGGTTGGCGCGGTTTCGCCCAGCGCGACCCGCTCAACGAGTACAAGTCCGAGGCGTTCGACCTCTTCAACAGCCTGGTGACGTCCCTGCGCGAGCAGGTGACGGCGCAGCTCTCCCGCGTCGAGATCGTGCACCAGCAGCCCGATCAGCAGCAGGGCTTCCCGGGCGGCACGCCGGAGCTGCCGCCGATGTTCGCCCAGCATCTCGACCCGGTGACCGGCGAGAACGAAATGGATTACGGCGAGCGCGGCTCGGGCAGCGACGGCGGCGGCGGTCCCGCCTACGGCTACGCGGCCCAGGGCCTCTCGGTGGATGGCGCGGTGCTCGAGCGCGACCCGAACGATTCCGCCACCTGGGGCCGGGTCGGGCGCAACGAGCCGTGCCCGTGCGGTTCGGGCAAGAAGTACAAGCACTGCCACGGCACGTTCCAGGCCTGAGGCGGCCGGCATCATGGCCGCCCGCACGGTCTTCGTCGCCGGCGCCGGCACCGAGATCGGCAAGACCTACGTCACCGCGGCGCTGACCCGGCGCCTGCGGGCGCAGGGCCGGCAGGTCCGGACCCTGAAGCCCCTGGCGAGCGGCGTGCCGCCGTTGAGCGATCCGGCCTTCGCGGAGAGCGACACGGCGCACCTCCTCGACGCGCAGGGCCTCGCTGTCGAAGCCGAGACCGTTGAGGCCTGCTCACCCTGGCGGTTCTCGGCCCCGCTTGCGCCCGATCAGGCGGCCGCCCTGGAGGGCCGGGCGCTGGACCTGCCCGAGCTCGTCGCCTGGTGCCGGGCGCAGATCGCCCGCACCGAGGGCACGCTGCTGATCGAAGGGGTCGGCGGGCTGATGAGCCCGGTCACCGGGGCCGCGACCGGCCTCGACTGGCTGCGGGAGCTGGCCGTGCCGGCGCTGCTCGTCTCCGGCAGCTATCTCGGGGCGATCAGCCACGCGCTCACCGCCTGCGAGACCCTGCGGCTGAACCGCGTGCCGCTGCTGGCCGTCGCCATCAGCGAAAGCGAGGGCGCGCCCGCGCCGCTCTCCACCGTCGCCGCGTCGATCGCCCGGCATGCCGGCGTGCCGGTGTTCGGCCTGCGGCGGGGCGAGCCGTGCCCGGACGCCCTGGCCGATCGGGTGTGACCGGGTACGGGCCGGAAAGCGCCTGTTGCGCGCCGTCCCGTTCCCGGGTCGCAGTCCGCTGACGGTCCGACCGTCCGGGAAAAGCGGCGTGGTCCCTTCGCCGGCGACGACCACGCCGTTGGAGACGCGATACGGCTTCCCGGTGATCGTTCGACCCATGGCGAGCCCTTTGACCGGGAGCCCATCCGAACGCGACCGCTTCCACTCGGACGGACAGCGCTCTACCTGTGCCGCCAGGGCCGGCGCGTTTGAGCCCGCGGGAGACGTGCGTTGAGTCAGTCCCTTGCACCCGCGGCGGCTCCGGATGCGCGAACCCGCGCGGGCGACGACAACGATGCCTCCCAGAAAAGCCGGCTCAAGCCCGCCCTCGTCTTCGGCGCGCTCGGCGTCGTCTACGGGGATATCGGCACCAGCCCGCTCTACGCCTTCAAGGAGGCCGTGAAGGCGGCCACCGCCGGGGGCGCTACGGTCCCGGCCGCCGCGACGGGCGCGGTGTCGCTGATCCTGTGGTCGCTGATCCTGATCGTGTCGCTGAAATACGCGGTGCTGATCCTGCGCGCCGACAACAAGGGCGAGGGCGGCATCGTGGCCATGCTGGCGCTGCTCGGCGCCCGGCAGGCGCAGCCCGGAACGTTGAAGGCCGTGCTGCT
This sequence comes from Methylobacterium sp. AC315, assembly GCF_979253755.1. Lineage (NCBI taxonomy): Bacteria > Pseudomonadati > Pseudomonadota > Alphaproteobacteria > Hyphomicrobiales > Methylobacteriaceae > Methylobacterium > Methylobacterium sp. AC315. The sequence continues at coordinate 365,702 of NZ_CEEDEA010000004.1, read as the reverse complement.
GGTGGTCGGGCTGATCGGTGCCGCGCTGCTCTACGGCGACGGCGCGATCACCCCGGCGATCTCGGTGCTCTCGGCGATCGAGGGGCTGAAGGTCGACGCGCCGTCGCTCGGGCACTTCGTCGTGCCGATCACGATCGCGATCCTGGTCGTGCTGTTTGCCGTCCAGCACAAGGGCGTCGCGGTGATCGGCCGGGTGTTCGGCCCGGTGATGCTGGTCTGGTTCGTGGTGCTGGCGGCCCTCGGGATCGTCGGCATCCTGGGCAAGCCCGAGATCCTGTCGGCGCTGAACCCGCTGCGCGCCGTCGATTTCATGCTGCATGCCGGCTGGCACGTGAGCTTCGCGATGCTGGGCGCGGCCTTCCTGGCGGTCACCGGCGGCGAGGCGATGTACGCCGATCTCGGCCATTTCGGCGCGATGCCGATCCGGGCCGCGTGGTTCGTCCTGGTCCTGCCGGCGCTGGTGCTCAACTATTTCGGGCAGGGCGCCCTGCTGCTCGCCGCGCCCGACGCGATCGAGAACCCGTTCTTCCGCCTGTGCCCGGATTGGGGCCACTACCCGCTGATCGCGCTGGCAACGCTCGCCACCATCATCGCCTCGCAGGCGATCATCTCCGGGGTGTTCTCCCTGACCCAGCAATCGGTACAGCTCGGCTTCCTGCCGGCGATGCGCATCGTCCAGACCGCCCGGGAGGAGCGCGGCCAGATCTACGTCCCGATGGTGAACTGGCTACTCGCCGCCGCGACCCTGGTGGCCGTGGTGCTGTTCGGGTCCTCCGACGCGCTCGCCGGGGCCTACGGCATCGCGGTTTCGATGCTGATGGCCATCACCACGCTGCTCGCGGCGCTGATCGCGCTGCGGTGGGGCTACAACCCGATCCTCGTCTTCGCGGTCAACGGCGTCTTCCTGGCCATCGACGCCGTGTTCTTCGCGGCCAACAGCGTGAAGATCCTGGAGGGCGGCTGGTTTCCCCTGGTGCTCGCCGGTTTCGTCGCGCTGATGATGCTCACCTGGAAGAAGGGCAACGAGCTGGTCGAGCAGGCCCGGGTCGCGCTGCGCCTGCCGGAGGATGCGTTCCTGGCCGGGCTCCAGCACCGCGACCTGCTGCGCCTGCCCGGCACCGCGGCCTTCCTGTCGGCGGCCGAGCACGGGATCCCCCTCCACCTGTCGCGCTTCGTCGAGCGCAACCACGCGCTGATGGAGCGCATCCTGATCATCACCGCGCTCTACGAGGAGACTCCCACGGTCCCGGTGGAGCAGCGCGCCCACGTGACGATCCTGGCGCCGGACTTCTACCGGGTGATCCTGCGCTACGGCTTCATGGAGGAGGCCTCGATCCCGGAAGGGCTGGCCTGCGCGGTCGCGTCCCGCCACCTGCCCGCGAACGTCGTCGACGACATGACCGTGTTCGTCGGGCACGAGACGATCATCCCCAAGGACGACCATCTCGGCATGGCGCCGTGGCGCGAAAACCTGTTCGCCTTCATGCAGCGCAACGCCGAGCGCACCGGCGCCTTCTTCGGCGTGCCGACCCGGCAGGTGGTCGAGGTCGGCACGGAGATCGAGATCTGAGCAGGCGAAAAGAACCGGCGGCGAACGCCCTCGCAGCCTGGAACGCATAAAGACATGTTTATGTCTTGATTGCTTCGTAACGTTCGAAGTGGTAGGGGCTGGCCCCGAACCGCAACGCGAACACACGGAGCCGCCGACTCATGGCCAAGGATTATATCGTCAAGGACATCGGGCTGGCCGATTACGGCCGCAAGGAGATCTCGATCGCCGAGACGGAGATGCCGGGCCTGATGGCGGTCCGCGAGGAGTACGGCGCTGCGCAGCCCCTGAAGGGCGCCAAGATCGCCGGCTCGCTGCACATGACGATCCAGACCGCCGTGCTGATCGAGACCCTGAAGGCGCTCGGCGCCGACATCCGCTGGGTCTCCTGCAACATCTACTCGACCCAGGACCACGCCGCCGCCGCCATCGCGGCCGCCGGCATCCCGGTCTTCGCCGTGAAGGGCGAGACCCTGGAGGAGTATTGGGACTACACCTCGCGCCTGTTCGACTGGCATGACGGCGGCATGCCGAACATGATCCTCGACGATGGCGGCGACGCCACCATGTTCGTCCATCTCGGCCTGCGCGCCGAGCGCGGCGACACCGCCTTCCTCGACAAGCCGGAGAGCGAGGAGGAGGAGGTCTTCTTCGCGCTGCTCAAGAAGAAGCTGGCCGAGAAGCCGAAGGGCTGGTTCGCCGGCCTCGCCGACAGCATCAAGGGCGTCTCCGAGGAGACCACCACGGGCGTGCACCGCCTGTACGTGCTGGCCAAGGAGGGCAAGCTGCTCTTCCCGGCGATCAACGTGAACGACTCGGTCACCAAGTCGAAGTTCGACAACCTCTACGGCTGCAAGGAGTCGCTGGTCGACGGCATCCGCCGCGGCACCGACGTGATGATGGCCGGCAAGGTCGCCATGGTCGCCGGCTTCGGCGATGTCGGCAAGGGTTCGGCCGCCTCGCTGCGCAATGCCGGCTGCCGCGTGCTCGTGTCGGAGATCGATCCGATCTGCGCGCTCCAGGCCGCCATGGAGGGCTACGAGGTCGTGACGATGGAGGACGCCGCCCCGCGCGCCGACATCTTCGTCACCGCCACCGGCAACAAGGACATCATCACCCTCGATCACATGCGGTCGATGAAGGACCGGGCGATCGTCTGCAACATCGGCCACTTCGACAACGAGATTCAGGTCGCCGGCCTGAAGAACCTCAAGTGGTCCAACATCAAGCCGCAGGTGGACGAGATCACCTTCGCGGACGGCCACCGCATCATCCTCCTGTCGGAGGGCCGCTTGGTGAACCTCGGCAACGCCACGGGTCACCCGTCCTTCGTGATGTCGGCCTCGTTCACCAACCAGACGCTGGCGCAGATCGAACTCTGGACCAACACGTCCAAGTACCAGAAGCAGGTCTACACCCTGCCCAAGACCCTCGACGAGAAGGTTGCGGCCCTGCACCTCGAGAAGATCGGCGTGAAGCTCTCCAAGCTGCGCCCCGACCAGGCCGCCTATATCGGCGTCTCTGAGGCCGGCCCGTTCAAGTCCGAGCATTACCGCTACTGAGCCGGCTCCGGCCGGCGGCGCCTCCGGTTCGGCGCGCGAGCCAAACCGGAGGTTGAATTCCTAACCGGATCTATAAGGGCCGGGACGGCGTTCGACGCCTCCATCACCAAGCAAAATAGGGCCCGGCGCGCTGCGTCGGGCCCTTTCGTTTGTCAACCCGTTTGAGCGCCAACGCACTGTGTCTTCTGAGTGTCGTTAACGGATGATTGTGAGCCCCCGGCGTATAGCCACGCTTCGTTCCCCTTCCGGCTGGATTCCGCCGCACGGTAAGGTGCAGCCGAATCTTAGATCGGTGGGTCCGCGAGGGTTCGAGAGAATCGTCGCGGGGACGGTGCGTTTCGCGCCGCGCGGTTGCACGCGCATGTCGGATCGCCAGGGGTGGGGGCAGGGCTATCATGGGTGTCGGTCGTGCCGCGCACGTTCGAATCTGCGTGGGTGCGCTCACATTGACGGCGGCGAGCGCTGCGCTCGCCGAACTGCCCGAGACCGCGACCACGCACGCGCCGCGTGAGATGCACGGCGTCGCCGCCCTGGCGATCTTCGGCGGCCTCGTCGCCTTCGCGGTGATTCTCTCGCTGCTCCACCTCTACGAGCGCGCACGCTGGACCCGCCGGGAGCGGGAGCTGGCCGGCGCCCTCGACGTGCTCCGCGGCGCCCACGATCGCGCCGAGACGCTGCTCAACGCCGAGCGCCAGGTCATCGTCACCTGGGACCGGCGCAGCGAGCCGGTGGTCGAGGGCGATATCAGCCTCGCGATCTACGGCGAGCGGCCGACCTCGGGCTATGCCCGCCGTGTCCTCGCCTTCGGCACCTGGCTGGTCGCCTCCGACGCCGCCGCGGTCGAGGCTGCGGTGGAGACCCTGCGGGCGCGGGGCACGAGCTTCTCCCTGAGCCTGCGCACCCAGACCGGGCGCAGCATCGACGCCCACGGGCAGGCGGTGGCCGGCCGCGCGCTGCTGCGCCTGCGCGAGACAAGCCAGGAGCGCTGCGAGATCGCCGACCTGCGCGCGACCCTGGACGAGACCCGCCGCGGCCTGTCGGCGCTGGCCGGGCTCCTCGACGCGATCCCGCAGCCCGTCTGGCGGCGCAATCGGGACGGCGGCCTGAGCTGGGTCAACGCCGCCTACGCGGCGGCCGTCGAGGCCGAGACCCGCGAGGCCGCTCTCGACGGCGGCGTCGAGCTGTTCGACCGTCCGGCCCGCGAGGCGATCATCCGCGACGAGGCGGCGCGCGCCGCCGGCCTGACCCGGACCGTCCCGCGGCTCTCGGCCGTGGTGGCCGGCAGCCGGCGCATGCTGGATGTGTTCGAGACCACCCTGGACAGCGGCCGGGTCGGGATCGCCATCGACGTCTCTGAGCTGGAGAGCGTCCGCGCCGACCTGCAGCGCCAGATGAATGCGAACGTCCGCACCCTGGACCAGTTGCCGACCGCGGTGGCGATGTTCGACGTCTCGCAGCGGCTGATCTTCCACAACGCCGCCTACCGCCAGCTCTGGGACCTCGACCAGGCCTTCCTCGACAGCCGCCCCTCCGACGGCGAGATCCTCGACCATCTCCGGGCTGAGCGGAAGCTGGAGGAGCAGGCCGATTTCCGCGGCTGGAAGCACGGGGTGCTCGCCGCCTACCGGGCCGCCGAGGCCAACCAGAGCTGGTGGTACCTGCCCGACGGACGAACGCTCCGCGTCGTGGCCGACCCCAACCCGCAGGGCGGCCTGACCTACCTGTTCGACGACGTCTCCGACAGCCTGAACGCCGAGACGCGCTACATCGCCCTGCGCCGCCTCCAGGCCGAGACCCTCGACACCCTGGCCGAGCCGGTGGCGGTGTTCGGCGCCGACGGGCGCATGACGCTCGCCAACCGGGCGTTCTGCACCGTCTGGCGCCTCGATCCGGCGACCGTCGAGGAGCGGCCGCATGTCGATGCCGTCATCGCCGCCTGCCGGTCGCTGGCGCCGGCCGAGGAGCCGTGGCTCGACATCCGCGACGCGGTGGTCGGCCTCGAATCACGCACCGCCCAGTCCTGCCGCCTGGAGGTGGTGGACGGCACGGTTCTCGACTGCGCCGCGCAGCCGCTGCCCGAGGGCGCGACCCTGCTGACCCTGATCGACGTCACCGCGAGCGTGAACGTCGAGCGGGCGCTGACCGAGAAGAACGACGCGCTCGAGAAGGCCGCGCAGCTGCGCGACACCTTCGTGCACCACGTCTCCTACGAGCTACGCTCGCCGCTCACCAACATCATCGGCTTCACGCAGCTGCTGGGCGACGAGACGGTCGGGGCGCTCAACGACCGTCAGCGCGAATATTCCGACCACATCATGCGCTCGTCGGCGGCGCTCTTGGTCATCATCAACGACATCCTCGACCTCGCCTCGATCGATGCCGGCTCGCTGGAGCTTCAGCGGGAGGAGGTCGACGTCCAGACCACGATCGAGGCCGCCCTGCGCGGCATCGAGGACCGGTTGGCCGAATCCCACATCACCCTGGCCCTCGACGTGCCCGAGGATATCGGCAGCGTCCACGCGGACGGGAAGCGCATCCGCCAGATCCTGTTCAACCTGCTGTCCAACGCCGTCGGCTTCTCGGACGCCGGGCAGCGGGTCGAGGTCCGCGCCCGCCGGGAGGCCCAGGAGCTGATCCTGAGCGTGCGCGACCACGGCCGCGGCATGCCGCCGGAGATCGCCGATTCGGTCTTCAACCGCTTCGAGAGCCACACCCTGGGCACCCGCCATCGCGGGGTCGGGCTCGGCCTGTCGATCGTGCGGTCCTTCGTCGAACTCCATGGCGGGCGGGTCCTCCTCGAGACCGCACCCGGGGCCGGCACCCAGGTGACCTGCATCTTCCCGCTCTTCCCTTTTGACGGGCTGCAGCGCGAGCATCCCGAACGACGACCCGCCACGACCCCGACCGTGATCGCCGCGCGCAAGCCGGGCCTGGCGGTCCACTGAAGCGCTGTTTCACCGGTCCTTCCCGATCTCCCACCTCGTCCGGACGGGACGCAGCGAAGCGGAAACCGCGACGGGGGCCTCCAACCGGCGGGCGCTCCCCGGAGGGCTCCTGCGCAGCCACTGACGCGGTACCTCAGGATCTCGGGATCGGGATCTCCGTCGATTCGAGCCCTCGGTCGGCCGGGGGGGCCGTCGAACGCGCCCCGACCAGGGCGGCGAACAGGACGCTCCGTTTGCCGGAGCAGGCCCTCCGCCGGGCTTGATTAATCCCCCCGCCGGGCTCAGCAGGGCGCATGTCCGAAAAAGATCGTTCCGGCTGGGCCGTCTTCGGGATCGGGGACTTCCGGCTGTTCGGCTCGGCCCGCTTCCTTACGGGCCTCGCGTATCAGATGCAGGCGGTGGCGATCGGCTGGTTCGTCTACGACCTGACCCATTCCGCGCTGGCGCTGGGCCTCGTCGGGCTGGCGGGTTTCCTGCCCGCGGTGATCTGCGCCCTGATCACCGGCCACGTGGCCGACGCCTATGACCGCCGCCTGGTCGGCGCTGCGGCCTTCGGGCTCCAGAGCTTCGCGAGCTTCGGCCTGCTCGCCTACGCGCTGGCCGGCTTCCAGGCGATCTGGCCGATCTACGCCCTGGTGATCGTCGTCGGCACCGCGCGGGCCTTCGCCAACCCGGCCCTGCAGGCGCTGCTGCCGACCCTGGTGCCGGGGCCGCAATTCGGATCGGCCATCGCGTGGAACGCCTCGCTCTGGCAGAGCGCGTCGGTGATGGGCCCGGCGCTCGGCGGCCTGCTCTACGCGCTCGGGCCGTCGGTCGTGTTCGGCGGCGCGGCGGCGAGCTTCGCGCTGGCGAGCGTCCTGACGGGGCTGATCCGGTTCCGGCCTGCTGCCGTGACCGAGCGGCCGCCGATCACCTGGGCGGCCCTCTCGGCCGGCATCGGCTACATCCGCTCGCAGCCGGTGGTGCTGGGTGCGATCAGCCTCGACCTGTTCACCGTCCTGCTGGGCGGCGCCACCGCGCTCCTGCCGATCTATGCCGGCGAGGTGCTGCATGTCGGCCCGCTGGGGCTCGGCGCGCTCCGCAGCATGCCGGCCTTCGGGGCGGTCGCCATGGCGGTCCTGCTGGCCTACCGCCCGCTGCGCCGCCATGCCGGCGTGCGGATGCTGCGGGCCTGCGCGCTGTTCGGTGCGGCCACCGTCGTGTTCGGCCTCTCGACCTCGCTGCCCCTGTCGATGGCCTGCCTGTTCGTCACCGGCGCCGCCGACATGATCTCGGTCTATGTCCGCCAGACCTTCGTGCAGGGCGAGACCCCGGATGCCATGCGGGGCCGGGTCTCGGCGGTAAACACGGTGTTCATCGGCGCCTCGAACGAACTCGGCGAGTTCGAATCCGGCGTACTGGCGGCCGCGATCGGGGCGGTCCCGGCGGTGGTGGCGGGCGGCGCCGCGACGATCGCGGTCGCGCTGCTCTGGGGCCGGTTCTTCCCGGCCTTGCGGGCGCGGGACCGGTTGCTGGTGCGGGGGTAGCGGCCGGCCATTATCCCTTCGAGGTCAGTATCACAATCAGAAAGGGATAATGCATTCCCTTTCAATACCTTGCGCCGGACGCGACGTGTGCTATCAAACCAAGCTCGTCGAAAAGGGCTCGGAATCGAGCCATGCTGTTCACCGACTTGAATGGCGATCAAGCCCGACAGACGATCGACACGGAGCAGGTCTTCGGCGCCTACGTCGCGGCCCGCACCGAGCTCGATCACCGCTATGCGGGTTCGATAGCTTGGAAGACGGTGGGCTCGCATACGTACCTGTATCGGAAGCGACAGGGCGTCTGGAAATCTCTCGGTGCCCGCTCGTCCGACACGGAGGAGATCCACCGCGGCTTCCATGACGGCCGCGCGGATCTGCAGGATCGAATCGCAAACCTCGCTGCCCGCATGGACGCGATGGCCCCGGTCAATCGCGCGCTCCGCATCGGGAGAATGCCCATCATCGCGGCCCGTGTCCTGCGCCGCCTGACTGAGACGCGGCTCTACGGTCCCGTCTTCGGGGTCGTCGGTTCCAACGCCCTATACGCCTATGAACGTCTCGGAGGCGTTCAGATTGCAGGCCCGCAGCTCGCGACGGGCGCCATCGATCTGCTGTACGATGCCCGAAAAAGCCTGCGCCTCGTTGCGCCGGAGACGGCGGCAGGCGGGTTGCTGGCCGAACTGCGAAAGGTCGATCGCTCGTTCACCGTCGTCGGGGTTCCCGGCTTCCGCGCCGTCAACCGCGACGGTTACTTGGTCGATCTGATCATGCCGGCCGGGAAGGATCCGATACGGCCTCCGGTTCTCAATCGCATCGGATCGGCCTCGGATGAATTGCAGGCGGTCGAGATCGAGGGGCTTGCATGGTCGGTCAACAGCCCGAAGACCGCCGTCACGGCGATCGATGCCAGGGGCTATCCGGTGCAGATGTGGGTCATCGACCCGCGCGCCTTCGCGCTCCACAAGGCATGGCTCTCGACCAGGGGCGACCGCGATCCGCTGAAACGTTCGCGCGATGCCGCACAGGCGGGTCTCGTCGCATCCCTGATTCGGACGCGGCTGCCCCGATTGCCGTTCGACGACCCTGCGCTCAGAGCCCTACCGCGCGCCCTGCGCGATCTGGCCGATACGATCGGCAAGCCACCGGCGCCCGAAGATGCCGACGCTAAACGGTCGGAGCCCGACTGGTAGCCGGGCTCCATAATGCCAAACGACTCAGCGTCCCGCCAGCAGCGGCGACCAGGTCGGGTCGGACGCGTAGGAGGGCGTCGGGACCGACTGCTCCACCTTGCCGGTGATGTCGACCATGAACAGCTTGCCGCCGCCCTGGCCGCCCGGGTCGCGGAAGAACAGCACGTACTGGCCGTTCGGCGCGAAGGTCGGCCCCTCGTTGTGATAGCCCTCGGTGAGGACGCGCTCGCCGGTGCCGTCGGGCTTCGAGACGCAGATGGCGAACCCGCCGTTGCGCTGGCGGGTGTAGGCGATCAGGTCGCCGCGGGGCGACCAGGCCGGCTGGGAGGCTGAGCCCGCCCCGAAGGTGATGCGGTGCGGGTTCGAGCCGTCCGCGCCCATCACGTAGACCTGCTGCGAGCCGCCGCGATCCGATTCGAAGGCGATCTGCGCGCCGTCCGGGGCGTAGGTCGGCGAGGTGTCGATGGCCATGCCGTTGGTGATCGAGCGCTGGGCCTTCGAGGCGATGTCCATGGTCACGATGTCGGCGTTGCCGCCCTGCTGCACGCTCATGACGAGCTTGCGGCCGTCGGGCGAGAAGCGCGGGCTCGCGCTCATCGAATCGACGTTGCCGAGGGCTTGGCGGGCGCCGGTCTCGAGGTTGATCACCTGCACCCGCGGCTGATGCCCGGTGGCCTGCGCCATGAAGGCGATGTCCTGCGTGGCCGGCGAGTAGCGCGGCGCGACGATCGACATCTCGCCGCTGGTGATCGCCCGGACGTTGGCGCCGTCCTGGTCCATCACCATCAGGCGCTTGCGCCGGTTCTCCTTGGGGCCGCTCTCGTCCACGAAGGCGATACGGCTGTCGAACCAGGGGCCGAGGCCGGTGATCTTCGTGTAGACCGCGTCCGAGATCAGGTGGCCGGTGCGCCGGGCGTTGGCGGTGTCGGTGCCGTATTGCTGACCGGTCATCTGCTGGCCCGAGCTCACGTCCCAGAGGCGGAACTCGACCTTCAGCTTGCCCGCGGCGTCCCGGGACACGCGCCCCGTGACCAGGCCCTGGATGCCGGTGGCGCGCCATTTCTCGAAGTTCGGCGCGGCGTCGAAGTTCGGCTGTTCGGGGAAGCGGGCGTGGTCGAGGGGCGTGAAGTAGCCGGAGCGGCGCAGGTTGTTGGTTACCACGCCGGAGACGAGGCCGCCGAGGCTCGGGTCGCCGCCGAAATCCGCGATGGCGATCGGCAAGGGCTGGAAGTTGCCGCCGCCGATGCGCAGCTGCAGCTGCGCCTGGGCCGGGGCCGCGAAGCCGACGGCGACCGACAGCAGCGCCAGCAACGCGACGATGGGCGCGATCAGGTGCGCGGCTGAGGGCGCCAGAAGGCGCCCGGCGGAGGAAGTGCTGTGCATGGGTCGGACCCGAAGTGGCGATCAGACGAAGTGGCGATCAGACGGGGAGGCGGGTGACGGCAGGCGACGCGGAGGGCGATCTCAGGTCGCCGTGAACTCGAACTCCGCGTTGATGGCCTTCCAGTCGTTGTAGTACGGCGCGTAGGTGGCCGGAATGTTATACGGCGCGCAGCGGCGCACCGCCCGGAGCGCGGCTTGCGCGATCGACTGGTCCACCCCGCTGGAGCCGCCCCGCATGATCCGCGGTTCGGTGCTCAGCGAGCCGTTCGGGTTCAGCCGGATGTCGAGCACCGGCAGAACCACCCCCTGGGCGGCGCCCGGAGGCGCGGAGTAGCAGCGCTCGATCTGCTGCTGCAGCAGCCCGACCAGGGCGTCGCGCAGGGACGGCGACAGGCGCTGCGCCGTGCCGGTCGCGGCGCCCAGAGCCGCGACCTTCTGCACCGTGTGGCCGGTGGCCCCGGTGGATTGCGACGGCGCCTTCGAGGCCAGCACGGAGCGGATGTCGCCGGCGTTGAACTTGTCGGCGAGCTCGGCCTGCTTGCGCGCCTTGGCCTCGCCGTCGGCCTTGGCCTTGGCGTCCGCCATCGCCTTGGATTTCGCCTTGGCGGCGGCCTCGGCCTTGGCGGCGGCTTCCGCCTTCTCGTGCGCGGCCTTGGCCTCGGCCACCTCCTTCTGGCGCTCGGCTTCCGCCTCGGCCTTGGCCTCGGCAGCCTTCCGGGCGGCTTCCCGGGCGGCCTCGGCCTTGGCAGCATCCGCCTTGGCCTTGGCCTCCGCCTTCGCGGCGGCGGCCTTCGCGGCCGCAGCCGCGGCTTCAGCCTCCTGCCGCTCGATCAGCTTGTCGAGTTGCTCGCGCTTCTCGGCTTCGGCCTTGGCGGCCGCCTTCGCCTCGGCCTTGGCCGCCGCAGCCTTCTCGGCCGCCGCAGCCTTGTCGGCCGCAGCTTTCTCAGCCGCCTTCTCGGCGGCCTTGGCGGCAGACTTCTCCGCCTCGCGCTTCTCCTCGGCAGCCTTGGCGGCTTTCGCCACCTCCTGCGGATCCGGCTCGGCGCGCAGGGGCATCTCCTCCGCGTTGGCGAGCTTCATGTCGGCGGTGCGGGTGGGCGCGGTCGGCGCGTCGGTCTTGGCGTTCTCGGGCTCGCGATCCTCGACCTTCTCGGCCTGGCGATCGGCCCGCGGCTGGGCATTCGGCATCGGCTTGTCGGCCTGGCGCTCGCCCTTGGTGATCTCGGAGAACTGGTTCTCGGTGATCACCTCGACGGGGACGCCCTCCTGGGCCTCCGGCAGGGCCGGAGCCGCCACGCTGAACAGCGCGAAGGCCAGCAGCGCCACGTGGGTGCCGGCAGAGATCCAGACACCCGGTTCCTTGCGGTCGAAGTGGAACTCCACGGTCCGGACCCTACTGATGCTCTGGCTCGGTCACGAGGGCGACCTTCTTGAAGCCGCCGCCGGTCACGATCGCCATCACCTGGGCGACGCGGCCGTAATCGACCCGCTTGTCGCCGCGAACGAACACACGCTCCTCGGTGCCGGACTTCGACGTCTCGAGGAGCTTCGGGATGATCGTGTCGTCGGTCAGCTCGTCCTCACCCAGGAAGACCTGGCCGGTCTGCCGGATCGAGATCGTCACCGGCTTCACGTCGGAATTGAGCGGCGAGGCTTTCGACTGCGGCAGATCGAGGGGAACGCCCACCGTCATCATCGGCGCCGCGACCATGAAGATGATCAGCAGCACCAGCACGACGTCGATGAACGGCGTCATGTTGATCTCGTTGATCGGCCCGCCGCGCCGGCCCCTGCGCCGCCGCCGCTTGCCGCCGTGGGATGCACCCGCCGCCATGCTCATGGATCAATCTCCTGGATCAGCCCGGTCAGGCGGCGAGCGACAGGCGCTCGTCGATCTGGCGGGAGAGGATCGCGGAGAACTCGTCGGCGAAACCCTCCAGCCGCGATTGCGACTTCGAGACCTCGGCCTGCAGCTTGTTGTAGGCGAGCACCGCCGGGATCGCGGCGAACAGGCCGATCGCGGTGGCGAACAGCGCCTCGGCGATGCCGGGGGCGACGACGGCCAGCGAGGTGTTCTTCGAGGCCGCGATCGAGGTGAACGCAGTCATGATGCCCCAAACGGTGCCGAACAGGCCGATATACGGGCCGGCCGAGCCGATCGAGGCGAGGAACAGCAGGCGCGATTCGAGCCGCTCGACCTCACGCTGGATGGTGACGTCGAGTTGCTTCTCGATGCGCTGCGACAGGGACTGGACCTGACGGCCCGAGCCCTCGAACGAGCGCTTCCACTCGCGCATGGCGGCCACGAACACCGCCGCCAGCCCGGTGGCCGGACGGTCGTTGAACGAGCGGAACAGCTCCTCCAGGGAGCGGCCGGACCAGAACGCGTCCTCGAACGCGTCCATCTCGGCTTTGGTGCGGCGGAACAGCAGCGTCTTGTCGACGATGATCGACCAGCACCAGACCGAGGCGCTGAGCAGCCCGACCATCACGATCTTCACGACGAAGTGGGCCTGCAGGAACAGTCCGAGCAGCGTCATGTCGGCGACAGGCGCGGCCTGCATCGCGTCGGCTGGGTTCATCCGTCGAGATCTCCTGCTCCGGATCGCGATGCGCCGGGCGAGGCCCACGTCCGCCGGATCCGTGAGCGATATCAATGCTATCGTCCGCGAATCTGTCGAAAGTAAGGGCCGTCTTCACCCCGTAATCGGGCGGCATCGCACCGACTTCGTTAAGGGCGCGACAAGGTTAAGGATCGGTTTCGATCGGGGCGATCCTAGGGCATTCCAGGACATCGGCCGCAGTATGGGTCGCGACGCGCCCGCCCGAGACTGGACCTCGCGAAACCAGGCCCGTTATCCTCACCCCTACGGCGAACCCGTCGCCGCGAGCCTCAGTCCAGGACGTGTCATGACCCTGCCCGTTCCGAGCCTCCACGGCCTGCTGCCCGCGGGGCCGGCCCGATTTCTCGGCTGGTCCTGCATCGCCGACCCGACCATCGCCGGAGCCCTGGCGCGCGCCGGCTTCGACGCCGTGCTGCTCGACCAGCAGCACGGGGCGCACGGCTATCAGTCGTGCTGCGCGGCGATCACCGAGGTGGCGCTCGCCGGCAAGCCGAGCCTGGTGCGGATCCCGGTCGGCGACTTTGCCATGGCGTCGCGGATGCTGGATGCCGGCGCCGCGGGCATCGTCGCGCCGATGATCAACAGCGTGGCGGACGCACAGGCGCTAGCGGCCGCCACCAAGTATCCGCCGGTCGGGCAGCGGAGCTGGGGGCCCGACCGCGCCATGTGGATGTCGGGCCTGAGCGACGCCTCCGAATACCTCGCCGGCGCCAACGCCTGGGCGCTGACCATCGCCATGTGCGAGACCGCGGAAGCGATCGACGCGCTGGAGCAGATCCTGGCCCTGCCGGGCATCGACGGCATCCTGGTCGGCCCCGCCGACCTGTCGATCGCCCTGTCCAAGGGAACGGCGATCGACCCGTCCGGCGCTGCGGTCACGGCCGCCCTCGGCGAGATCGTGCGCAAGACCCGGGCTGCCGGCAAGCTGCCCTGCGCGTTCTCGCCGTCGCCCGTGCGGGCCCGGGAGATGGTTGCGATGGGCTTCCAGCTGGTCTCGGTCGAGTACGACGCGATGACCATCGTCAACGCCTTCGCCAAACTCCTGCGCGACGCCGACCCGACGCGGGTCGCCTGACCGGACGCGTCAGGCGGCTCCGGGAGGGGCCAGGAGCCGGCGCAGGGCCTCCGGCAGCCGGATGGCGCGTCCGTCGCGCACGCAGGCGACAAGGACGTCGGCGGCGACCAGCAGATCGTCGCCGCGCCGGACCTCCTGGGCGAGCTGCATCGAGGCGCCGCGCAGCTGCCGGGTCCGGGTCACGATGGTGAGCTGGTCGTCCATGCGGGCGGGGCGGATGAAGTCGAGCGCCATGCGCCGGACCACGAAGACGAGGCCGCTGGCCTCTCGATGCAGATCGGACTGATCGCCCGCCAGATCCCGGAGCAGCTCGGTCCGGCCACGCTCCAGGAAGCGCAGGTAGCTGGCATGGTAGACGAAGCCCGAGAAGTCGGTGTCCTCGTAGTAGACGCGCACGCCCAGGCGATGGGGGGCGTCGTCCGTCGGCGCGCCGGTGGCGGAGGTCTGTGCGCTCATCGAACATCGTCTACGGCACGATGCGGCAGCGGGGGAAGCAGCCGTCACGCCTCGCCGGGTGTGTGGGATAAAACCGGTACCCGTCCGACACGACGAGGGCCACCCTGGGGCGGCCCTCGCGTGATCGGGTCTGGACTGAACGATCAGCCGCCGATGCGGGCGGCCAAGCTCGCTGAGTGGGCGTGCTCGTCGGCGATGTAGGGCAGCGCCTCGCTGGCGAAGCGGCGGCCCTGGGCGCTGTCGCCCGACTTGGCGTAGGCGTCGTAGAGCGCCAGCGTCTGGGCGTCCGAACGGGCCTGCTGGTCGATGTAGGCGCGGTCGAACGAGCGGCCGCTTCGGGCCGACTGGAGCTGCGACAGGCGGGCCTGACCGCGCTCGCCGAGGGCGACGCGACGGCCGGGCTCAGTCGGGCTGTTGTCGACGATGCCGACTGCGCCGAGCGCGCCGCCGACGATGCTGGTCCCGAGGTTCGCCGCGATGGTCACGGGCGCCAGCACGAAGCCGACCGGATTGCTCAGGTCCGTCTTGATGCCCTGGTTGTCCGAGACGACCGTGCCGTTGCGCGACAGCGAGGTGTTCGCCGGCAGGAGGGCGTCGGTGGTGGCCTTACGCTCGACCAGAACGCGATGGGCGTAGTTCCGAACGCGCGGGTTGCGCGAACGCTCGAGGGCGATGCGGCTCGCCTCGATGCTGGTCGCATCCGAACGCAGCGCCTCGGCGCGGAAGGCCGGGGTCTCGGTCGCGGCGGCGCCGACGCCCTGCTGGTTGGCGAAAGGCAGAATCCGGATCGGGAGCGCGTCCTGCGCGAGCGCCGGGGTCGAGAGCGCGGCGGCGGAGAGGCCGAGGACGGCGAGCGTGAGTGTCTTCATGGAGGAAGGAAGTCCCTGGTGTTCTTATTGATGGCTCAAGGATCGGCCGGGATACCGTGGCAAGAGCCACAGTCCCGCAATCCTGCCAGCGCCACGCAGACTGGCGCGGTCGCCATCTCAACTGCCGCGTTTTGCAGCTGTTCCGCCGCCAAGATCGCGTTTGCGTGAACCGACGGGAGCGGGATTACGCAAAAGCTTGGCAATAGTGTCCGCTGGCCCGCGGAGAAACACCCGCCGGTTGAGGCGCTTGGCCTTAGTGCGGCGCACAAGTCCGCGCCGATCGCCGTTGCGGGTGCAGATGGCAACCTATGAACGAGGCGTGAACCAGCCCCGTCCCGACCGCATGGACGGTACGGAGATCCGGCTCAGGCGGCGTCGCCGTCGTCGAACAGGCCGTCCTGCTGACGTCGCGGCTCGGCAAAGCCCATGTGCCGGAACGCGTGCTTGGTGAGCACTCGGCCCCGGGGCGTGCGCTGCACGAAGCCGCGTTGGATCAGATAGGGCTCGATGATGTCCTCGATCGCGTCGCGCGGCTCGGACAGGGCGGCCCCGATCGTCTCGATCCCCACCGGGCCGCCGCCGAACGAGGTGGCGATCAACGTCAGGTACTTGCGGTCCATCACGTCGAGGCCGACCGAATCGACGTCGAGCAGCTTCAGCGCCCGGTCGGCGATGGCGCGCGTCACCGTCTCGGCCTCGGCCACGATCGCGAAGTCGCGCACCCGCCGCAGCAGCCGGCCGGCGATGCGCGGCGTGCCCCGGGCCCGCCGGGCGATCTCGTTGGCACCTTCCGGCGACATGCCGAGCCCGAGCACCCGGGCGCCGCGGGCGACGATCTTCTCAAGTTCGTCGATCTCGTAGAACTCGAGCCGGATCGGGATGCCGAACCGGTCGCGCAGGGGCGTCGTCAGCAGGCCCGCCCGGGTGGTGGCGCCGACGAGCGTGAACTTCGGCAGCTCGATCTTCACCGAGCGCGCCGCCGGCCCCTCGCCGATGATCAGGTCGAGCTGGTAATCCTCCATGGCCGGGTAGAGGATCTCCTCCACGGCCGGGTTGAGCCGGTGGATCTCGTCGATGAAGAGCACGTCGCGCTCCTCGAGGTTGGTCAGCTGCGCCGCGAGGTCGCCGGCCTTCGCGATGACCGGGCCCGAGGTCGAGCGGAAGTTCACCCCGAGTTCGCGGGCGACGATCTGGGCCAGCGTGGTCTTGCCGAGCCCGGGCGGCCCGACGAACAGCACGTGATCGAGGGCCTGGCCGGTCATCTTGGCCGCCTCGATGAAGATCTGCATGTTGGCGCGTGCGGCCTTCTGCCCGATGAATTCGGACAGGCTCAGCGGCCGGATCGTCTGATCCACGTCCTCGGCGCGCTTCTCCGGCGTCAGGAGCACGTTGGTCGGGGGCTTGGGCTTGCTCATGGACCTTCGCTCGTGGACCGGCTCGCCCGCTGGTTCAGGGGTCCGCGGGAGCCGTCGCGTCCGGGCCGTTCCTCCTAATACGCGCGCGCTGCGAAGTCTAAGCGTCCGAGCCGTCTCGGCGCCGGGCCGGCGCCGTGCCGCAGCACACGGTCACGCCCGCCGCCGGCCGGGAAGGCGCGGCCTCGATGAAACCGAAATGGTGCGCCGCGCATTTCACTGACGAATCCTTAAACTCGGCCGCAGGGCGCTGCTCCACCATGAATATCCGCATGCATCGCCGATCGATGGCTTTCGGTGCGGCCAGCGCCGTCCTGCTCCTGTCCGCCGTGACGCAGGCCGAGGCCGCCCCGGCCGGCACCGAGACCAAGGTCGCCGAGGCCAGCCCGCAGCAGGTCCATCCCATCTCCGCCGTCGAGCGCGAGGACGACGCGACCTGCAGCCGTGCCCGGCGGCGTCTCTGGATCGAGGGCGAGGGCTGGGTGGTCCGCCGGATCACCACCTGCCGCTGACATCGCGCCGCCGCGTTACGCATTCTGCCGGGGCTGCGGCCCGGAACGGGCAGTGATCGTGTCGGTTCCCCACGATCGTTCCTGAAGCGCCGCGTCCTGGAGCCGCCCGCATGATCACCCGGACAGCCCTCACGCTCCTCGCCGCCCTCGTGGCCGCACCCGCCTCCGCGCAGGGCGTCTACGCCTACGGGTCGGGCCAGGACGGCTTTGCAGGCCCGTTCGTGCGCGGCACCTATATCGGCGCGCCCCTGACCCGGGTGCCGCGGCCGAGCCAGATCGTGCCGGCGCCGTGGAGCTACGGGACCTACGGAGTCCCGACCGTCACCGGCATCGCGGCCGCGCCGGCCCTTCCGCCGACCCTCACGGTCATCAACGCTGCCCAGCCGGCGGCCCGCCGCGCTTCCGGCGCGCAGATCATCTCGGTTCAGGTTCCCCGGCGCTGAGCGCCGCGAACCAGTCGGCGTAGGGCGTATTCCGGACCAGGTGCCGGTTCAGGTCGGGGGCGTCGTCGTGCCACCAGACGGGGCCGCGCTCGCCCAGCCCGGTCTTGGCTTCGTCGACCGCGGCCCGGGCCGCGGCCGTCGCGGTGGCGGCATCGGGCTCGCCCTCGCGCTCGGCGCGCTTGGCCGCCTTCACCGCCCGGCGCGCATCCATCAGCCCGGCCACCAGCGCTGCGCGACGCGCCTCCGGCAGGTGCGGGTCGGCGCGCCGCCACAGGCGACCGCGGACCACGATATAGCGCAAGTCAGGGGTGGTTATGACGGCGCTCATGCTGGAATTCGCACTCTCTGTTCGGTCGAAATTAAGTCTTGCTCTGGTAGACACCCGAGATCGGGTCCGGGTCATGCCATGCAGATCGTCGTCGTCGATTCGAGCCGCGTCGTCCTCCAGATCATCGCATCCCTGATCGAGCCACGCGGCCACGAGGTCCACGCGTTCACGGATTCCGAACAGGCGCTGCGACACCTCGCCGCCACCCCGTCGGTCCGCGTCCTGATCACCAGCGTCGAGGTCCGGCCGCTCTGCGGCCTCGAACTCTGCTGGTCCGCGCGGCTGCTCGCCGAGGAGCGCAGGCCGCTGCACGTCATCACCATGTCGTCCGCCCGCAACGTTCGCAGCCTGGCCGAGGCCCTCGACAGCGGCGCCGACGACTTCATCGAGAAACCGCCGAGCGCCGAGGAGCTGAACGCACGCTTGCGCGCGGCCGAGCGCATGATCACCATGCAGGAGGAGCTGATCCGCCTCGCCGAGACCGATCCGCTCACCGGGGTCTTCAACCGGCGCGCCTTCTTCGACCGGGCGCGCCTCGCCGCCGAGCAGAGCGGGCGCCCGGCCCGGATCTCGGCGATCCTGGCCGACATCGACCATTTCAAGCGGATCAACGACGAGCACGGCCACGATGTCGGCGACGTCGCCATCAAGGCCATGGCCGAGCTCATCGCCGGGGCCGGCATCGGCGGCCGCCTGGGCGGCGAGGAATTCGGCATCGCCCTCCCGGGGTTGAGCCTTGAGGAGGCGACCGCCCGGGCCGAGCGTCTGCGGGAAGCCGTTCAGGCTCTGCGTATCCGCGGCAGCCGGCATGCAATCGGCTTCACCTGCAGCTTCGGCGTGAGCACCTGGGTCGAAGGCGACGACGTCAACGCCCTGCTCAAGCGGGCCGACCTCGCGCTCTACGCGGCCAAGAGCGGCGGGCGTAACCGCGTCGTGCCGTACCAGGGCGAGGCCACCTTGGCCGTCGCAAGCTGAGACGGCCGAGCCGCCCCAGCCTGGGACGCATCGCCGCGGCATGGTTAAAGACGGCAACCCATATTGGCACACCAATTTGGAGCACGAAGACAGGAATCGCCCGATTCCGCGAATATAAAGCTTAATATTCGCCCCAAACTCGTGGAATGGATCTTGGAACTACGCATCCGATCCCGGCCCCTTTGTATCGCCGGGAGACGAAAGGTGCGAGGTCATGAGTACGGCCGTTGGCGTCCTGATCCTGGATGAACCGCAGGACCTGAGCGCGACTGTGCGCGCCACTCTGGAGCATATGCCGGAGTTTCACACGATCGGCGAAGAAGACTTGGACCGGGCCGATGCCGGATCCGCGGTCGCGCTGATCTTCCTCGACGAGATCCGGCTGGCGGATGGGATCGCGCGTCTCGTCGGCTTGAAGGAGCGGCAGCCGAACCTGCGCACCCTCGTAGCTTTCGGGGCACTCACCGCCGACGACCTCCGGGCGCTGCTGGCGGCGGGTGCCGACGCCTTCGTGGCCCGGTCGAAGTCACCGCGGGAGCTGGGCGCCGCCCTGCTCGCCCTGGCCGAGGGATCGGAGTGTCTCGTTCCCCCGGAGCAGCAGGCCGCGATGCCGGCGGAGCAGGGCGACAGCCTCGGGCTCACGCCGCGCGAGGCGGAGGTGCTGCGCTTCCTCAGCTCGGGCTTCAGCAACAAGGAGGTCGCCCGCCGCCTCGCGCTCAGCGTGCGGACCGTGGAGACGCACCGGCTCAACCTGCGCCGGAAGACGCAGACCGGACGGCTCAAGGACTTGGTCTCGCTGGCGCGCCAGCTGGGTCTGGCCCCGGTGGTCGACAGCGACCCGAACCGTCGCGGCGGGTCCGGCGGCAACCAGTCCCGGCATTGACCGGGATCCCGGGCAGCCCAATGCGGGGGCTGCCCCCCTACGTCCTTGCCCGCGCGCCTGCAGCGCGACCGGAATGCGATCCGGGACCAGCACGAGACGATGCGAAGCGTCCGCCTTGGTCTTGATCGTGCCGCCGCGCGGCCCTTACTCTTGCGGGTTCCGGATCAACGTTCCGGGCGTCCGGGATAGGAGCGCGCGTCAGACACCGGGGGCAGCGAAGTCGGCCAACGCGTGTCGCCACCGCGTGAATCGGTCGGACACAGGCCTCATGGCGCCACCGCGCCGTCCACCACGAAAAACGTCTTACGTGGCAACGGCTTGCGCCGCGGTGCGGGACCGCCCGGCGGTTTTTTTGACCAGGGCTGCCGCCTTGGCCCGGGCTGCCGTCTTGCTCCGTTTGCGGGCCGGAGTCGCGCCGGGCTTGACCGGCTTGCCCGCCTCGGCGGCGTCCCGCGAGGCGGCGAGCCGTGCCTGCAGCAGGCCGAGCACCGCGGCCTCCTCGGAGCGGAGCTTGCCGAGGTCTCCGCTCAGCTCGGTCTCGACCGCGTCCTGCACCTGAATCAGGAGGTCGCCTTCGAGGTAGCAATCGAGGACCTGGGGGTGGATGTAGCACTTCCGGCAGATCGTCGGCGTGTTGCCCAGGCGCCCGGCGACGCTCTCGATCGCCGCGCGGACGTTGCGCTTGGCCCCCGCCTCGCTGTCGAAGCTCTCGAACTCGCGCAAGGCCAGCGCCGCCAAGACCGTCCCGGCCCAGGTCCGGAAATCCTTGGCGGTGAAATCCTCGCCCGTGACCTCGCGCAGATACGCGTTCACGTCCGACGAGGTCACGTCGCGCTGCACGCCCTCGCCGTCGATGTACTGGAACAGCTCCTGCCCGGGCAGGTCCTGGCAGGCCTTCACGATCCGGGCGACGCGCCGGTCCTTCAGCGACACGTCCCAGGTCTTGCCGCTCTTGCCCTTGAACCGGAACGACAGCTCGGCCCCCGCGATCCGGACATGCGGATCGCGCAAGGTCGTCAGGCCGTAGCTCTTGTTGGTGCGGGCGTAATCGTCGTTGCCGACGCGGATCAGCGTGGTCTCGAGCAGGTGGACCACCGTGGCCAGAACCTTCTCGCGGCACAGGCCCTGACGCTTCATGTCGGCATCGACCCGCTGGCGGATGCCCGGCAGGGCGTCCGCGAAGGCCATGATCCGCGAGAACTTGTTCTCCTCGCGGGCCTGCCGGAAGTCGGCGTGGTAGCGGTATTGCTTGCGCCCCTTGGCATCCCGGCCGGTGGCCTGGATGTGGCCGTTGCTGCGCGGGCAGATCCAGACATCGGTGTAGGCCGGGGGGATCGCCAAGGCACGGATGCGGGCGAGGATCCGCTTGTCGCGCACCGGCGCGCCCTTCGCATCCAGGTAGCGGAAACCGGTGCCGCTGCGCTTGCGGGTGAGGCCCGGCAGGCCGTCATCGACGTAGACGAGGCCGGCTTCCTCGGCCGCCGCGCGCAGGGTTCCGCCGCTTTGGTCAGTCTCGGTGTCCGCCATGGCCGCCCCTCCCGGATACGCCGCCGGGGTGACACCCGGCGAGAAGGCCCCGGTCAACCGGCGGCGCAGGTGGGCCGTTCCGGGCCTGCGCATCCGCCGCAGGCCGGCGCCGTGGGCCATGCGAAAAGCCTCGTTCCGCAAGCGGGCCGCCGGCTTCCGGAAAAAGACGATGCGGATCAAGGCGCTAGCGCATCGTGCCGGTTCCGGTATCCGGCCCGATGCGCTAGACAGGATTGATGGACCTCGAACCCGCCCGCGACCCCCTCACCAATCCCAAGCGAAGTCTGGTCTTCGTGGTCACCGAGGATTGGTTCTTCGCCTCCCACTTCCTGCCGATGGCGCGTGCCGCGATCGGCATGGGCCTGTCGGTCGCCGTCGTCACCCGGGTGCGGGCGCACCGCGCCGCCATCGAGGCGACGGGGGCCCGCGTCGTGCCGCTGGAGGCCGAGCGGGCAAGCCTCAACCCGATGACCGCCGGCTATGCGGCCGGGCAGCTCGCCGGGATCCTGAAGGCGCTCGAGGCCGACATCGTCCACTGCATCGCCCTGCGCAGCATCCTGGTGGGCGGCACCGCGGCCGCCATGGCCGGCATCCCGGCGCGGGTCTACGCGCTGACCGGGCTCGGCCTCGTCGGCGCCCGCGCGGACCGGATCGGGCGCGTCGCGCGCCTCGGGCTGAAGGCGCTGATCCGGGGTCCGCTGGCGTCGGCGCGGACGCGCTTCCTGTTCGAGAATCCGGACGACGCGCTGGCGCTCGGCCTCGACCCGTCCGATCGGTCCGTGACGGTGGTCGGCGGCGCCGGCGTCGCCCTCGCCGCGTTCGCACCGCAGCCGATGCCGCCGGTACCGCCCCTGAAGGTCGCCCTGGTGGCGCGCATGCTCTGGTCCAAGGGCGTCGACGTGGCCGTGGAGGCGACCCGCCTGGCCAGGTCCCGGGGCGCAGCCGTGGAGCTCGCCCTGTACGGGGCGCCCGATCCGTCGAACCGCCGCTCGATCGACGCGGCGACGTTGCGGGGGTGGAGCCGCGACGGCGTCGCCTGGCACGGCCCCACCGAGGATGTCGCCGCCGTCTGGGCCGGACACCATGTCGCGTGCCTGCCGTCCCGGGGCGGGGAGGGGCTTCCGCGGACCCTGCTCGAAGCCGGCGCCTGCGGCCGGGCGCTCGTTACCACGGATGTCCCGGGCTGCCGGAGCCTCGTGCGCGACGGCATCGAGGGCCTGCTCGTGCCCCCCGGCGACGCCCCGGCCCTGGCCGACGCCCTGGTCCGGCTGTGCAACGATCCGGCCGAGGTCGCGACGTTCGGCGCGGCGGCGCGGGCGCGGATCGAGGCGGGCGGCTTCACCGAGGCCGCCGTCACCGATCAGGTCTGCGCCGTCTGGCGCGACCTGCTGGACGCCTGACGATGCGCGCCCCGGACGATCCGCAGGGCTTCATCCAGGCCAACACGCGGCTGCTGCCGGTTCCCTACGCGCCCGAGATCCGCCTCCACGTCGCCGACGAGGCGACCGAGCTCTGGCAGAAGACCGAGGACGAATTGCAGGCGATCGGGCTGCCGCCGCCGTTCTGGGCCTTCGCCTGGGCGGGCGGGCAGGCGCTCGCCCGCTACATCCTCGACCATCCCGAAATGGCCCGCGGGCGCCGGGCCGTGGACTTCGCTTCCGGCTCCGGCCTGGTGGCGATCGCCGCGGCCCGGGCGGGCGCGCGGCACGTCGTCGCCAGCGACCTCGACCCGTTCGCCGTGGCGGCGATCGGCATCAATGCCGCCGCCAACGGCGTGGCCGGCCGGATCGCCCCGGTCTCGGCCGACCTCCTCGGGACGCGGCCGGAGGCCGACCTCGTGCTGGCCGCCGACGTGTTCTACGAGCGCGACCTCGCCCAGGCGGTGACGGCCTGGCTCATCGACCTGCAGGCGGGCGGGGTGACGGTGCTGATCGGCGACCCGGGGCGGACCTACCTGCCGCGCGAGCGCCTGGAATGCCTGGCGACCTACGCGGTGCCGGTCTCCCGCGCCCTCGAAGACGCCGAGATCAAGCAGAGCCACGTCTGGCGGCTGCAGGGGTGAGACGATGGCCCGCGCGTCGCGCGTCCAATCGATCCGGCCGCGGCATCGAGGCTTCATCCCAGGCCGGAATGCGTTACCGTGCAGCCGGACCGCGAGATGCGGGCGCGCCTCCGAAAGATGCGTCGCCGGGCGCTCGGCGGGCTCGAGATTTGCGCGTATCCCGCCTCCGGGCGCGCGGCGTCTGAAAGATTATGTCCAGGTGAGCGTCGAGTCGTGA
Source organism: Methylobacterium sp. AC315 (assembly GCF_979253755.1). Classification (NCBI taxonomy): domain Bacteria; kingdom Pseudomonadati; phylum Pseudomonadota; class Alphaproteobacteria; order Hyphomicrobiales; family Methylobacteriaceae; genus Methylobacterium; species Methylobacterium sp. AC315. The sequence continues at coordinate 342,164 of NZ_CEEDEA010000004.1, read as the reverse complement.
GCGTCAAGCCGAGCCTTCCCCGTGTCGTCGCCTTCTCCGGGAGTGCCAAACGACCGTCGCGGACCCGCGATCTCGTGACGGCGGTCGGCGCCGAGCTCGGGCGGCTGCGCCGGATCGAGCTGACCGTCTACGATCTGGTCGATGCCGGCCCGGGCATCGGGGCGTCGCTGCGCGAGGACCTGCCCCTGCCGGCGGCGCACCTGATCGCGGCGATCGAGGGCGCGGACGCCCTGATCGTCGGGACGCCGGTCTACCAGGGCGGCTATGCCGGGCTGTTCAAGCACGTCTTCGACTTCGTCGATCCGGCGCGGATGGCGGGTATGCCGGTGGTGCTCACCGCCACGGGCGGCGGCCTGCGCCACGCCCTGGTGGTCGAGCACGGCCTGCGCCCGCTGTTCGGCTTCTTCGCGGCCCACGTCGCACCGACCTCGGTCTATGCCGGCCCCGAGGACATGGCCGACGGGCAGATCACCGACGCCACCGTGGCGGCCCGCCTCGCCGCGGCGGCGGTGGAGCTGGCCGCGCTCTTGGACGTGGCCCGGGCGATCGACGCCGGCGCGGCGGCCTGACGCGGGAGCGTCGCCGGTTTGCAGCGGGCCGGGAGCGGTTCTACACCGTCAGCCTGGCATCGTTCTAAACCGTGATCGGGCCCGGCGTGGGTTGAGTGCGCCTGTCCGTTCCAGCCCGCGGTTGACGAAGCCCATCCGCGAGGGATCATGGCAGGTTCAACCATCTCGGCCGGCAAGAAGGCGGACCGGAAGGCGGGCGCGCCGCTTCCCGCCACCTACGTCACGGCGTCCGGCCTGCCGCGCCACCATCCGGTGTCGCAGGCGCTGCACTGGGTCACGGCGGCCCTGGCGCTGGCGGTCCTGCCGCTGGCCTGGGTGGCGGTGAGCCTGCCGCCGGACCCCGCCAAGGGCAGCCTGTTCGTTCTCCACAAATCGGTCGGGCTGACGATCCTGGCGATCGTGGTCCTGCGGATCGTCTGGCGCATGATCCGGCCGGCGCCGCCGGATCCCCAGGCGCCACGGCTGCTGACGCTGATCGGTCGCGTCAACCATTGGCTGCTCTACGCGATCTTCCTGATCATGCCGATCAGCGGCTACCTGCTGAGCGCGCTCTCGGGACGGTCCACGCCGTATTTCTGGCTGTTCACCATCCCGGGCCTGACCAAGGACGACGGCGCGCAGAAGATCGCCGAGTCGATCCACCTCGTCGGGCAATGGTTCGTCTACGCCCTGGTGCTGCTGCACGTCGCCGGCACGGCCTGGCACCTCATGATCCGCCGGGACGGCCTGCTGGAGCGGATGCTTCCGGTCCAGGACGGGCGCGGATTGCGTTGAGGCGGTCGCCGCCGGGGTGGATACCGGCAGGGCGTCGGCGAGCGCGTCACATCCAGGACTGAACGCCGTCCCCGATCGCACCGCGACCGGGAACGGCGCTCGGATCAGTCGACCCGGCGCAGCACGAAGGTCGTCCCGACCTCGGGCTCGCGCCGCCAGCGGCCGTCGCCGCTCGGCACCAGGTCGATGGTGTGGCCGCGCTTGGCGGTGAGCGTCATGCGGCCGTTGGCGTAGCGCCAGCGGACGGGATCGAACACTTCGAGCCCGCCATCGTGGCAGCCCGGGACCACGTGGACGCCGCCGCCGGCCCCGTCGAGGGTGATCCGGCAGGTGTCGCGCTCCTGGAATCGATCGAGGGCGTAGGTGCCCGGCGCGGGCCCCGGCGCCGCCGTGGCGGTCGCGGCCGTGGTGCGCTGCAGTTCGGCGGGCACCGACGGCGCCGTCTGCAGCGGAGCGTTCGTTGCGGGCGCCGCCTCGATCCCCGCGATGGCGGGGGGAGCGGGCGGGCGCATCGCCGCGATGTCGAGGGGCACCAGGCTGTAGGTCTCGCCACCGTCCGGCTTGGCGACGAGGCTGCGCTGGTCCGGCCGCCGGACGAATTCGAGGATCGGGCGGACGTTCCGGTCGACCAGGCGCACGCCCCGGTCGCTGAACAGCCAGCCGGCGACGCCGTTCACGATCGGCAGGGCGCGCCGGCACCCGGCCGGGAAGCTGATGCGCTGGCCGGCCTCGCCGTTCTCGCTCCGCAGGGTCATGACGCAGCGGCGGTTGGTGCCGTCGCGCGACAGGTCCCAGGTCCCCGGCACCTCGCTGAGCCGCTCGGGGAGGCTCGGCGGGGCAGGGGGGGCCGCTTGTATCGCCGTCGGGGGCGCGGCGAGCGTCCCCGGGTCCAGGAGGCTCGGCTCGGGGGCCGTGGAGGGGGCGGCGAAGTCCTCCTGCGCCGTCGCCGGCCGCGGCGCCAGGGCCAGGGCGGCGAGCAGCGCAGCCTGTACGGGTCTCACGCGGGCGGGCTCCAGGGTGTCTCGGTCACGGGGGTCAGCGGGCCCCGACCCTCGAACCACGACAACACGTTGTCGACCACGAGTTGGGCCATCGCCGTGCGGGTATGCTCGGAGGCTGAGCCGACATGCGGCAGCAGCACGGTCTTGTCGAGGGCGGCCAGCTCCGCCGGCACGTGCGGCTCGTTCTCGAACACGTCGAGGCCGGCTCCCAGGATCGTGCCCGCCTGAAGCGCGGCGATCAGCGCAGCCTCGTCGACGAGGCTGCCGCGGGCGACGTTGATCAGGATACCCTCGGGTCCCAGTGCCTCCAGGACGGCGGCATCCACCAGCTTGCGGGTGTCGTCGCCCCCGGGGGCGACCACGATCAGGATGTGGACCGCCCGCGCCATGGCGATCAGGCTGTCGTGATAGGTGTAGGCGATGCCCGCCTTCCGGCTGCGGCCGTGATAGTCGATCGTGACGCCGAAGCTCTCCAGGCGATGGGCGATCGCCTGCCCGATCCGGCCGAGTCCCAGGATGCCGACCCGCCTCCCGCGCAAGGACGCGGTGAGCGGGAACGGCGCCTTCGGCCAGTGGCCCGCCCGCAGGTAGCGGTCCGCCTGCGGCAGCCGCCGGACGGTCGCCAGCACCAGGCCGACGGCGAGGTCGGCGACCTCGTCGGTGAGCACGTCGGGCGTGTTGGTGACGACGATGCCGCGCCGATGCGCCTCGACCGCGTCGACGCCATCGTAGCCGACGCCGAAATTGGCGATCAGTTCGAGCTTCGGCAGCCGCTCCATCAGGGCGGCATCGACTTGGCCGCCGACGCAGAGCCCCCGGATCCGCGGGCCGATCTCGGCCAGCTTGGCGTTCGGATCCGCGACGCCCGCGAGCCGGTGCACGGTGAAGCGCTCCTCGAAGGCGGCCTCGACCAGCGGATGCATCGTCTTGAGCAGCAGGATCTCGGGCGGCGCTTCGGACATCTCACACTCCCTGTTTGGCCGCTCGCTGCTGCGACCGGCGGTTTGGATCCGGCATAGGGCCTGCCGCCGGTCCGGCGCCAGCCATGCCCGGCCCCGGGCGGTGACAACCGGCGGCCGGCGCCGTGCGGCAGGGCGAAGACACGACGGGACCTGGACACGACGGGACCAGGACACGACGAGACGAGGACTCGCCCCTTTCGAAATTCGCCCGCGATGCCTACTAAGGAAGACGCATTATCGCGAGAGCTCTGCACCGATCCCATTCGAAGACGAAAACCGATGACCAGCCCGCGCACCCTCTACGACAAGATCTGGGACGACCACGTCGTCGATGTCCAGCCGGACGGCACCAGCCTCCTCTACATCGACCGGCACCTCGTTCACGAAGTCACGAGCCCGCAGGCGTTCGAGGGTCTACGCGTGGCCGGCCGCAAGGTGCGCCATCCCGAGAAGACGCTGGCGGTGGTGGATCACAACGTCCAGACCACCGACCGGTCGAAGGGCATCGACGATCCCGAGAGCCGCACCCAGCTCGAGGCGCTGGCTGAGAACGTGCGCGACTTCGGCATCGAGTTCTACGACGCCCTCGATGTGCGCCAGGGCATCGTCCACATCATCGGGCCCGAGCAGGGCTTCACGCTGCCCGGCCAGACGATCGTGTGCGGGGATTCGCACACCTCGACGCACGGCGCCTTCGGGGCACTGGCGCACGGCATCGGCACCTCGGAGGTCGAGCACGTGCTCGCCACGCAGACGCTGGTGCAGAACAAGGCCAAGAACATGCGCGTCACGGTGGACGGCGCGCTGCCGCCCGGCGTGGGCGCCAAGGACATCATCCTGGCGATCATCGGCGAGATCGGCACGGCGGGCGGCACCGGCCACGTGATCGAGTATGCCGGCGAAGCGATCCGCGCCCTCTCGATGGAGGGGCGGATGACCATCTGCAACATGTCGATCGAGGGCGGCGCCCGCGCCGGCCTGGTGGCGCCGGACGCCACGACTTACGCCTACGTCAAGGATCGCCCGAAGGCCCCCAAGGGCGCGGCGTTCGACAAGGCCCGGGCCTACTGGGAGAGCCTGCTCACCGACGAGGGCGCGTTCTTCGACCGCGAGGTGCGCCTCGACGCCGCGAGCCTGCCGCCGATCGTCAGCTGGGGCACCAGCCCGGAGGACGTGATCTCGGTGCGCGGCCGCGTGCCGGATCCGGCGGCGATCGTGGACGAGAACAAGCGCCAGTCCAAGGAGAAGGCGCTGGCCTATATGGGCCTGACCCCGGGCACGCCGATCACCGACATCACCCTGGACCGGGTGTTCATCGGCTCCTGCACCAACGGCCGGATCGAGGACCTGCGGGTCGTCGCCCAGATGGTCGAGGGCCGCAAGGTGCACGAGAGCGTGTCCGCCATGGTGGTCCCGGGCTCGGGGCTGGTGAAGGCGCAGGCCGAGGCCGAAGGCATCGATCGGGTGCTGAAGGCCGCGGGCTTCGATTGGCGCGAGCCGGGCTGCTCCATGTGCCTCGGGATGAACGCCGACCGGCTCAACCCGCTGGAGCGCTGCGCCTCGACCTCGAACCGCAACTTCGAGGGCCGTCAGGGCCATCGCGGACGCACGCACTTGGTCTCGCCGGCCATGGCGGCAGCGGCCGCGGTCGCCGGCCGGTTCGTGGACATCCGGGATTGGCCGCGCGGCTGAGGCGCAAAAGGCACAAATCGCGATTGACGGACCCCACGCGTCCGCATAAACGAAGCCGTCGCCGGCCAATGGCCGACGGCGAGCCCAGGTGGCGGAATTGGTAGACGCGCTGGTTTCAGGTACCAGTCTTGCAAGAGGTGAAGGTTCGAGTCCTTTCCTGGGCACCATCAGCCGCCTAAAGCGCTGATCCGCACAACACTCTCTCCCCAGACCATGACACGGGACCGGCCATCGCTGCCGGTCGGTGCCGCTTCGGATCCCTGTCGATCGAAGCCGTGCGCCATCATCCGAACCCAGCCCCGCGCGACCGACACCTGTCACGACAGGGCCGCACGCCGTATCCCGGTGTCGCCCGATTCGCGCGGACTGCATGGCCACCCGTCGGAACGGCTCCGGTTCCCGGGGCTGCAGGCGAAGCGGGCCGGAAGGAGAATCACCGGATGACGAAGTTCTCCGCGACGCTCGCGGCCGCGTTGCTCATGGCCGCGTCGCCCGGCCAGGCCGCCGACGCCCAGCCGCAGATCCAGGCGGACGAGGGCGATCTCGCCGAGAAGATCGTCGGAACCTGGGAACTCGTCTCCTACCAGGTCGAGGACAAGGCGACCGGGTCGCTCATCGACGCGATGGGCAGCGCGCCGCGGGGCCGGGTGATCTTTACCCCGGATGGCTGGGTCGCATTCAACCTCGAGGGCACCGACCGCAAGCCGGCCGAGACCGATGCTGATCGCGCGGCGCTGATGAAGACGCTGGTCGCCTATATCGGCCGCTACCGGATCGAGGGCGACCAATGGATCACGACGGTCCAGACCGCCTGGGCGCCGGAATGGGTCAACACCGAGCAGCGGCGGACGATCAAGATCCATGGCGTTGAGGCCGACGTGACGACGCCCTGGCGGATCATGCCCAACTGGGATGCCGGCCGACTCTCGCGCAGCATCATCCGATTCCGGCGCAGCCGATAAGGGCGGCTCCCGCCATGCCGCCCGCGCGCACCCCGCATGTTCCGCACAGGACAGGCGGCGGCGTTTGTCCTACACCACAGATTGTCCTTTCAGACCTCATCCTCTAAGACGCGGTGAACACGCCGCCGCGCCAGATCGGCCGGCGTCTTTTCACCGTCGAGACTCGCCGATCACCGCGCGACCTCCGGATCGGGTCTTGGCTCTATTCGGCGCTGCCACGTCGAACCCGGCCATCGACTGGGAAAAGACGTTTCTATCCGGCCCTGCACTTCCGGAAGCTGTCTTCGGAAGCATCGACGGCGCACAAGACAAGAAACGATCGCACACGATCGATCACGCGCTGCGTGCCGCATCATCCGCGGGGGAACGTTCCGGAAGGCTGGATGCGCGGGGCTCCCGTCGCATCGATCCGACGCCTTCTGTGCCGGGACGTGCCAGCCGTGCATGCCCGGCCCTCAACCGATGAGATGTGGCGATGCGTGCCGACGACACCAACAAGCCCCGATCCCCGCGCGACACGCTCGCGGTCAGCCGGCGGCAGCTCCTCGGGACGGCGGCCACCGGGCTCGCCGCGGCCTCGCTGCCGAGCGCCCTCGCGTTCGCCGACAGCGCCGACACCAAGGTCGACGTGCTGCTGATCGGCGGCGGCATCATGAGCGCGACGCTCGGCGTGTGGCTGAACCAGCTCGAGCCCACGTGGTCGATCCAGATGGTCGAGCGCCTGGATCAGGTCGCCCTCGAGAGCTCGAACGGCTGGAACAACGCCGGCACCGGGCACTCGGCGCTGGCGGAGCTGAACTACACCCCGGAGAAGAAGAACGGCCAGGTCGAGATCGCCAAAGCGGTAGAGATCAACGAGGCGTTCCAGGTCACGCGCCAGTTCATGGCCTCGCTGGTCAAGGCCGGGGTGCTGAAGAACCCCCACGCCTTCATCAACTACACCCCGCACATGAGCTTCGTCTGGGGCGACGACAACATCGCCTACCTGCGGAAGCGCTGGGAGGCCCTGAAGGCCAGCCCGCTGTTTGCCGGCATGGAATTCTCGACCGATCCGGAGCAGCTCAAGACATGGGTGCCCCTGATGATGGAGGGGCGCGACCCGGCCCAGAAGGTGGCCGCCACCTGGTCGCCGCTCGGCACCGATGTCGAGTGGGGCGAGGTCACCCGCCAGTACGTCGCCCACCTGCAGGGCCAGCCGACTTTCAAGCTGAGCCTCTCCACCGAGGTCGAGGGCATCGCCAAGAACGCCGACGGCTCCTGGCGGGTGACGTCGCGCAACGTGAAGGATGGGTCGCGGCGCAGCGTCGACGCCAAGTTCGTGTTCATCGGCGCCGGCGGCGGCGCCCTGCACCTGCTGCAGAAATCGGGCATCCCGGAGGGCGAGGATTACGCCGGCTTCCCGGTCGGCGGCTCGTTCCTGATCAATGAGAACCCGGACGTCGCGACGCTGCACCTCGCCAAGGCCTACGGCAAGGCGTCGGTCGGCTCGCCCCCGATGTCGGTGCCGCACCTGGACACGCGGGTGCTCGGCGGCAAGCGCGTGATCCTGTTCGGACCGTTCGCGACCTTCTCGACCAAGTTCCTGAAGGAGGGCTCGTATCTCGACCTCCTCAGCTCGACCACGACCAGCAACATCTGGCCGATGGTCCGGGTCGGCCTGGACGAGTATCCGCTGGTCGAGTACCTGGCCGGCCAGCTCATGCTGTCGGACGACGACCGGATCGCGGCCCTGCGCGAATACTTCCCGAAGGCCAAGAAGGGGGAGTGGCGCCTGTGGCAGGCGGGTCAGCGCGTGCAGATCATCAAGCGCGACCCGAACAAGGGCGGCGTGCTGAAGCTCGGCACCGAAATCGTCAACGCCAAGGACGGCAGCATCGCCGCCCTGCTGGGTGCCTCGCCGGGCGCTTCGACGGCGGCGCCGATCATGCTGCAGGTGCTGGAGAAGGTGTTCGCCAAGAACGTCGCCACGCCCGAGTGGCAGGCGAAGATCCGGCAGATCGTCCCGAGCTACGGCACGACGCTCAACGACGACCCCGCCCGGGTCGCCGAGGAATGGGCCTACACCAGCGAGCAGCTGCAGCTGCCGGCGCCGCCCCGGATCGACACGGCAGCGCTCAAGCCCGTGCCGGCGAGCAGTACCGTGCTGAACAGCAGCGACACGCCGGTCCCGGCGCCGGTCCACGACCTCGCGCCCTGAGCGCGGTCTCTCCCGGGCCTCGTGCGGACGCACGGGGCCCGGGGCCGGCGGCGTTTCGCAGTCCCTCCGGGATCGGTTTCGGACAGGGGGCTCTACCGGGTGGCGCCGTGCGCGATGTGCAGCCAGCCGAAATCCACCGGATAACCGAGGCCGTGCAGCATCTTGACCCGCTTCCACGAGGCCGAGCGGGCCGAGCCGGCGTCCTGTCCGGCCTCGATCTCCGCGGATTCCATCTCCTGAAGCTCCTGGGTCAACGCCTCGCGCAGCCCCGTCGCCTTCATGGCCCCAAGGGCCGCGGTGAAGGCCTGCTCGGTCACCCGCACCTGATCGCAGATTTGACGCACGCTCATCAGTCTTGAGCCCTTTGCACTGCCGTTGGACCGCTATTGCGCAGTCATCGGATCTTAGCATCCGCGGCAGCAACGTCAGATGTACGTCTTTGGTGCAGACAGGTTTAGTATCCAGCTTGGTAAAGCCGGCCTTCTGGGGCGCTCGCGGCCGGGATCGATACCGGTTCGGGGAAAGCAAGCCCGTCGGATCGAGGACCGAGGGCGGTTCCGGACGGGGCCGGCGGCGTTCGGGAAAAGGCGATGCGGACCAGGCGTCTAGCGCAGCGGCAGCCAGCCGAGGCGGCGCGTCACCCGGGACGGGCGGCGCCAGCGCCGCTTGCGTCCGAACGTCCTGCGCGAGTCGAGGATGCCGGATCCGACCTCATCCTTCTGGATGATCCGGGGCTGCACCGCCGCACCGATGGCCACCAGGGCGGCCGATCCGACCAGCGCCATGATCGCGGCACCCCAGAAAAGACTCTCGAACATCTGGTCCTTCCCGCCGGCATTTCCTTTTATAGGCCTGAAGTCTGATCGAAATTGCGGCAGAAGCTAGACTGCGCAGATTATTTTGCACACTTATCAGTATCGCTGCGGGTGGCTTTGCGGTGTGCAACCCTTGCGGCGGGCCATTTCCGCTGCGGCGATCCCCGCGAGCCTGGCCAAGGCCGGAGCGCGCGGCAGCGCCCGATACCCCCGATCCCCACCCCAACGCCGCGCTCCACCCGCTTCGGCGACCGTGGTTGCAAATTTTACGAAGCGTTCATCCTGCGGGTGTCCACTTTACGCCACCAAGGCCAGGCAAGCCTTCGGTGGACCACGCCACCCGCGACGGGCCAGGGACCGGCCCACAGGACAGATCACACAACAGGGATCCGAGACCGATGCCGCGCAAGACCGACACGACACCGCAAGAGCCGATCATGGAGCTGTGGCGGATCCTGGCGCTGGCGCTGATCGTCGCGGCCGGGATGCTCTTCGTCCATCTGGTCGTCCCCGCCGAGGCCGAAGCCCTCGACAGACCCGCAAGCACCGCAGCGCTGCGCTGACGCACCCGTCCCAGTCGCCGTCTCTCTCGTTCGGCACGGCTGGACGGCGGACCGGCGGCCTCGTCGGCGGGGCGAAGGCCGCGGGCTCCGTCCGAGGCGGATCCGCGGCAGGCCCGGACGCGGCGGCCCAGGGCCGGACCTGGAGTATCATTTCGCAGGAGGGCCGCCGGCTTCCGGAAGGAGCCGGCGGGAGAAGCCGCGGCCCGTCGGGGCCCGGCTGGGTCGGCGCCGCCTACTGCATCGCCAGCGGCATCGCCTCGACGGCGACCTCGCCGATCCCGCGGGCGGCGAGGGAGGCGCGCAATGGGCCGGTCAGGCAGGTGCCGGCCGTAAAGGCGCCATGCACGGCCCCGTCATGGTCGGCATCCCGCCGGGCCGGGCCGATCAGCTGGATCACGCGCCGGGCGATGGCGGGCGCCGGATCGATCCAGGTCACCGGCCAGGGCGCCAGCGCTTCGAGGCGCGGCAGCAGCAGCGGGTAGTGGGTGCAGGCGAGGCAGACCACGTCGGTGCGCCGTCCGTCAGCCTCGGCGACGAAGCAGGGCGCGATCTCGGCCGCCAGGGCGGCATCGTCGATCGGTGCGCCGGCCAGTTCGGCCTCGGCGAAGCCCGCGAGGTTCGGCGAGCCGACCAGCGTCACCGCGCAGGATCCGGCATAGGTCGCGATCAGGTCGTGCGTGTAGGAGCGTGCCACCGTGCCGGGCGTGGCCAGCAGCGTGATCAGGCCCGAGCGGGTCGCCGCGGCGGCGGGCTTGATCGGCGGCACCACGCCGACGAACGGCGTCGCGAAGCGCTGGCGCAGGGCCGGCAGGACCAGGGTCGAGGCGGTGTTGCAGGCGATGACCACCAGGTCCGGCCGGTGCGTCGCGACGAGCTGCTCCATCACCGCGAGCACCCGGGCCACGAGGGTCGCCTCGCCGAGCCGCCCGTACGGGAAGGCGGCATCGTCGCCGGCATAGACGTAGCGGCCGTCCGGCCGGGCGCGGCGCACCGCATCGAGGACCGTCAGGCCGCCCAGGCCGGAATCGAACACCAGGATGGTCGGCTCCGGTGACGGGCGGAACGCCGCGGGGGACAAGCTCGCCCCGGCCATCAGATCGATCCGCATGGAAATTCTGGACTCCGCACTCAGCGCCTCGAATCTCGGTGTCGAGGGTTAAAACCTCCTCACTGCGGCGCAAGAAAGACCCGCGATTTCAAGTTCTCCCCGTTAACCCCCGCGTCCCCGGCGGCGAATGAGGCGAACGACCCGGGCGCAGGCGGAATCACGAGCGGAGGTTGTCTGACCACCGCGGGGACATATCTTCTGCGACCAAGCTGAGCGTCGATAAGACGATCCCAGCAGAGACGCGAATAAGGGAAGATCCGCATGGCAGCCACGGCGGCACTCCGCTCCGGCGACACGCGCGCGCAACCGGCTGCGGCTTTCCCGCCCCCGGCCGTGACCGCCCGGCCGATCGACCGCGCCGCCTGGATCGCCGCATTCCGTTTCGTGCGCAGCGAGACCGAGCGCCGCGCCGCGCCGCTCTCGGCGGAGGACCAGCAGGTCCAGTCGATGGCCGATGCCAGCCCGACCAAGTGGCACCGGGCGCACGTGTCGTGGTTCTTCGAGCAGTTCCTGCTGCGGGAGCACCTGCCGGGCTACGCCATCTTCGACGAGCGCCTGCACTACCTGTTCAACTCGTACTACGTGGCGGCCGGCCCGCGACAGCCGCGCATCCAGCGGGGCATGATCACCCGGCCGACCATGGACGAGGTCACGGCCTATCGGGCGCATATCGACCGCGCGGTGGAGTCGCTGCTCGGCCAAGCCTCGGAAAGCGCCCTGGAGGCCGTGCTGCCGATCCTCGAGATCGGGCTGTACCACGAGCAGCAGCATCAGGAGCTTCTGCTCACCGACATTCTGCACGCCTTCGCGCAGAACCCCCTCGGGCCGGTCTACGATGGCGGCTGGCGCTTCCCGGCCGCCTCCGGGCAGACGGGTCAGGCCCCGCTCGCCCGCGGCATCGCCTGGATCGGGCATACCGGAGACGGGTTCTCGTTCGACAACGAATCGCCCCGCCACGAGGCGCTGATCCTGCCCGGCCGGATCGACAGGGCGCTGGTCACCAACCGCGAATGGCTCGCCTTCATGGAGGCGGGTGGCTACGCCAAGCCCGAGTTGTGGCTCTCCGACGGCTGGTACGCCGGCCAGGCCGAGGGCTGGGAGGCGCCGGGCTATTGGCGCCGGGACGGCGACGGCTGGGCGACCATGACGCTCGGCGGCGTGCGGCCGGTGGATCTCGACGCGCCGGTCACCCATCTCAGCTACTACGAAGCCGACGCCTATGCCCGGTGGGCCGGTCGCAGCCTGCCGACCGAGTTCGAGTGGGAGGTGGCGGCGCGGGACGGCGCACTGCCGGACGCGTTCGGCCTCGTCTGGCAATGGACCCGCAGCGCCTACACCGCCTATCCGGGCTACCGGCCGTTGCCGGGGGCCCTGGGCGAATACAACGGCAAGTTCATGGTCAGCCAGTTCGTGCTGCGCGGCTCGTCGGTGGCGACGCCGGAGGGCCACGCCCGGCTGCCGTACCGCAACTTCTTCTATCCGCATCAGCGTTGGCAGTTCACCGGCCTGCGCCTCACCGACGCCGCCTAGGGCCGTTCCCGATCGCGAACGGCCTCAATCCTCGATTCGAAACGCTCGCCGACGCCGAACCGGTATCCCCGTCGGCCGCGAGCGCTCCAAGCGCCCCGGAGTCGCCCTTGACCGTCAAGCCCAGCTTCCCCGACGCGGCCCCGGTCGCCCTGGACACGCCCGAACTGGCCTTCCTGGCCGATGTGCGGGACGGCCTGTCCCGCCCGCAGAAGGCACTCGCGCCGAAGTACTTCTACGACACCGCCGGCTCGGACCTGTTCGAGGCGATCACGCGGTTGCCGGAATACTACCCGACCCGCACGGAGGTCGGGATCCTCGACCGCAGCGGCCCCGAGATGGCCGCGCTGCTGCCGGCCAAGGCCGCGCTCGTCGAGTTCGGCAGCGGCTCGACCATCAAGCTGCGCCGCCTGCTGCGCCACCTCGACAAGCTCGCGGCCTACGTGCCGGTGGACGTCTCGGCCGAGTTCCTGCGGGCGCAGGCGGACGTGCTGAGCAGCGACTTCCCGCATCTGCGGGTCGAGCCGGTGGCGGCCGACTTCACCCGCGACTTCGACCTGCCCGCGAGCCTCGCGGGCATGCCCCGGGCCGGCTTCTTCCCGGGCTCGACCATCGGCAACTTCGAGCCCGCCGAGGCCGAGGACCTGCTGCGGCGGTTCGGGCGCATCCTGGGGAAGGGCGCCCACATGATCGTGGGCGTCGACCTCGTGAAGGATACCGCGATCCTGGAGAACGCCTACGCGGATGCAGCAGGCGTAACGGCTGCGTTCAACCTCAACCTCCTGACCCGGATCAACCGGGAGCTCGCCGGCCGCTTCGATCTCGGCGCCTTCTCGCACCGGGCGGTGTTCAACCCGGGGCCCTCACGGATCGAGATGCATCTGGTCTCGCAGCGCGCGCAGGATGTCGGGATCGGCTCCGAGACCTTCGCGTTCGCGGCCGGCGAGACGATCCACACCGAGAGCAGCTACAAGTACACGGTCGAGACCTTCCGAGCCCTGGTGGAGCGGGCCGGCTGGACCTGGATCCAGGTCTGGACCGATTCGGAGGGGCTGTTCTCGGTCCACGCCCTCCGGCAGGATTGAACCCGGCGCGTCGGGCCGGCACGTGGGGTGAAGGACGGCCGGATGCGTTTCAGCCCGCGCTGGTTCTACCTCGTGGCGCCGGGGCTCGGCGCCCTGGCCGGCCTGCTCTACGGATCGCTGTTCGCGGTCGGCCCGCTGCTGGGCTCGGCGATCCGGGGCGCGATCATCGGGGCACCGATCCTGCTTTACGAGCGCGGGCTGCTGTGGCGGCAGATGCGGGAGCGCGTGCGCCAGCTGGCGACGCCGCTGTTCCTGCTTTCCACCGTGGCGCTCTACATCGCCCTGATCGTGGCCGGCAACGCGGTCGCCAGTACGGTGCTGAACCGCCTGTTCCGCTTCATGTACAGCGAGCGGAACGCGATGCTGATGACCGAATCCGGCCTGCTCTACGGGCTCGCGATTTCGGTCCTCGTGGTGTTCGTGTTCCGGGTGCGCGACCTGATCGGTCCCGGCGTCTTCGCCAACCTGCTGATCGGCCGCTACCACCGGCCGATCAGCGAGGAGCGCATCTTCCTGTTCCTCGATGTCACCGGCTCGACCCGCTTCGCCGACCGCTACGGTGACCGCGCGGCGCAGGCCTATCTCGGGCAAGTGTTCAACGCCCTGGCGCCGCCGGTCTCGCGCTTCCGGGGCTCGATCGACGATTACATCGGCGACATGGCCCTGGTCACCTGGACGATCGAGCGGGGCACGCGCGACGCGGCCTGCCTGCGCTGCGTCTTCGCCTTCGCCGAGCAGCTCGCCGCCGAGGCCGACGCCTGGACGAAGCGGTTCGGGCAGGTCCCGGAATTCCGCGCCGCCCTGCATTGCGGCTCGGTGGTCACCGCAGAGATCGGGCTGGAGCGCCACAAGATCGCGTATTTCGGCGACGTCGTGAACACCACAGCCCGGCTGGAGAGCCTGTCCAAGAGCCTCGGCGTGCACGTGCTGGTCTCGGCCGACCTGCTCGACCGGATCGGCCCGCTGCCGCCCGACCTCGTGGCGGAGGATCTCGGCACGCACGCCCTGCGCGGCCGAGAACAGCCGCTGGCCGTGGCGGCGATCCGGAAGCCGGCTTAAGGCATCGTCAGGACCGTCGGCTGCCGGCTCAGATACTCTGCGCGCCGCGCTCGCGCATCGTCGCCTTCCGAAAGCCGGCAGCCACCTCTCGGGGCGATGCTCTAGGCGCCCAGGACCTTCAGCACTTCCTGGGCCGCGCGCTCACCGTCGAGGGTGGCGCCGCCGACCGTCATGGCGCCGCCGCCGGCGAGCGCTTCGCCGGCGAAGAACACCCGCCCGCCGACCGGATCGCGCAAGCGCTCGCGAGCCTCCGCGTGTCCGGGCTCGACGATGGAATACGAGCCGCGGGCGTGCGGGTCGGTCCACCACCCGGCGAGGCGGCCGGCCAGGACGGCGCCCTGCGCCTTCGCGCCCAGGATCGCGCCGAGGCGCTCGGTGGCCAGGGCGATCGCGGCCGGTTCGCCCGCGCGGCACAGGTCCCGGGCGAGGTCGCCGCCGAGATTGGCCACCGCGATGGCGCGGCCGAACGGGCCCATCTCGAAATACACCGTCGGGCCGCCGGTGATCACCGACACCGCGTCGCCCAGAGCTGCCGGATCGACCTTCGCAGGGTCGAGCCGCAGGCCGATCTTGGTGTAGGCGCCCATGTGCAGACCATCCAGGGCCGCCGCAGTGCCATCGGGCAGGCCCGGGGTGAACCGGATCGCCCCTTCTCTCAGCACGCCGACCGGCACCGTCACGATTGCCGCCGCCACCGCGAGCGTGCCGCAGGCCGTGTCGATCCGGACGGTCTTGCCGGACCAGTCGATCGCCCGCACCGGACAGCTCAGCCGGACCGGGAGGTCGGCGAAGCGCCGCGCCACGAGGTCGCCGTAGCCATCGACCCAGAGGTCGGTCCCGGACCACAAGCGATCGTAATCCACCGCCGAGACCCGCTCGGGATCCTCGCCGAGCGAGAGCCGGCTCAGGCCGGCCGCCGCACCCTCGGCGTTCGGGCCCCCAGCGCGGGCGGCCTCGGCCAGCGAGGTGTCGCGCCCCTTGGGGGCCAGCAGCGCGTCGAGCCCGGAGAAGCCCGCACGGCGGCTCGCATTCTCCGCGTCGGTCGCCGGCCGGCCGTCGATCATGAGCGTCCGGGCCCAGCCGCTCTCCTGCGCGAAACGCACGCCCGATGCCCGGGCCACGGGGGCCCAGGGGTTGCGCTCGGCCCAGTGGATGTACTCGGCGCCGGCATCGAAGCGGCAATCGGGTCCGAGCGACCGATCGGTGAAAGCCCGGCCGCCGATCCGGTCCCGGGCCTCGACCAGCACGACGTCCTGCCCGGCCGCGCGCAGTGCCGACGCCGCCGCCAGGCCGGCCGCCCCGGCGCCGACGACCGCCACGGAGCCGCCCCGCGTCGCGGCGCGCACGGACGGGGCCGCCAGCACGGCAGCCGCCAGGATCGTTCGTCGGGTCGGACTCATGGCGTCACCGCTGGGGGGCCATTCTGAGCCGGATCAATCCGGCTTCACCCCGGATACCTGTACCGAGATCGCGGACCGGCAAGCGCGGCAGGGCCGCGGCATCTTCCCGAAGGAGGCGAGCCTGCGGCCGGCAAAGGGTGATGCCGTCTGGACGTCCCCGAGCATCATCGCGGAAACGGAGATGCCGCCTTGAATGCCACCGACGCCGCGAGGCCAGGACCGCACGCAGGGCGTCGATCCTGTTGCCCGATCCGAGGCTCTAATGCGCGGCCGGGTTGGCGGACCGCTTCTCCATCATGGTCTTGACCTGCATCAGCTGGTCCCAGACCTGACCGGGCGAGGTGCCGAAGAAGTCGAAGCCGGCATTCACGCCGAGAAAGATCCCGACGCAGATCAGTGGCACCAGCACCCAGGCCAGCACCTCCTCGCCGCGGCGACGCCGCTGGCGGCGCCGGCGCCGCTCCTCGCGCCGGGTCAGCTTCGGGGCAGGCGCAGGATGCGTGACGGGGGATAGAGGCCCCTCGTGCAGATCTTCGGTCATCAAGCGCCTCCTCGCCGCGGCGCGTTCGCGTCGCGGCGGTCATAGACCGGCAGGCCGTGGTCCGGAAGCCTGCCGGCCGGCGTGAGGGCTCTTATGCGCGGACCAGTGGCACCTTCGGCACGGTCCGGACGCCGCCGCCCGAGCCGCCGCTGCCACCACCGCCGCCGCCCTTGTCGTCCTTCGGGGTCTTCTTGCGCGTGGCCGCGCGGGGCTTGGCCCGCTTGTGCCGCTTGGCCGCGTTGGTGACGTCCGCCTCCGGCTTCGGCGTGACCGGACCGGCCGGGAAGTCGAAGCCGAGGCTGTCCTTGGCGCCGGCCTTGGCCTCCTCGTCCTCCGGCTTGCGCACCACCACCCGGACGGCGCCGCCGTCCTTGAGCTTGCCGAACAGCACCTCATCGGCCAGCGGCGTCTTGATGGTCGCCTGGATCAGACGCGCCATCGGGCGGGCGCCCATGGCGTCGTCGTAACCGTGCTCCACCAGCCACGCCCGCGCCTCGTCGGACAGCTCGATCGTCACGTTGCGGTCGGCGAGCTGCGCCTCGAGCTGGAGGACGAACTTGTCCACGACCTTGGCCACGACCTCCTTCGGCAGGTGGCCGAACGAAATGATCGCGTCGAGGCGGTTGCGGAATTCCGGCGCGAACAGCTTGTTGATCGCCTCCACGTCGTCACCCGTGCGCTTCGTCTGGGTGAAGCCGTAGGCCGACTTCGCCAGGTCCGAGGCGCCGGCATTGGTCGTCATGATGATGATGACGTTGCGGAAATCGACCTGCTTGCCGTTGTGGTCGGTCAGCTTGCCGTGGTCCATCACCTGCAACAGGATGTTGAACAGGTCCGGGTGGGCCTTCTCGATCTCGTCGAGCAGCAGCACGCAATGCGGGTGCTGGTCGATCCCGTCGGTGAGCAGGCCGCCCTGGTCGAAGCCGACATAGCCGGGGGGCGCGCCGATCAGGCGGCTGACCGTGTGGCGCTCCATGTATTCCGACATGTCGAACCGCAGCATCTCGACGCCGAGCGAGGAAGCGAGCTGCTTGGCGGCCTCGGTCTTGCCGACGCCGGTGGGACCCGCGAACAGGTACGAGCCGATCGGCTTGTCCGGATCGCGCAGGCCCGCCCGGGCGAGCTTGATCGCCGAGGTCAGCGCCTCGATCGCGTTCGGCTGGCCGTAGACCACCCGCTTCAGGTTCTCGGTGAGGTGCTGCAGCACCACCGCGTCGTCCTTCGAGACGGTCTTTGGCGGGATGCGGGCCATCGTGGCGATGGTCGCCTCGATCTCCTTGATGCCGATGGTGCGCTTGCGACGCGCCTCCGGCACCAGCATCTGCGACGCGCCGGTCTCGTCGATCACGTCGATCGCCTTATCGGGCAGCTTGCGGTCGTTGATGTAGCGGGCCGACAGCTCGACCGCCGCCTTCACGGCCTCGGTCGTGTACTTGAGCTTGTGGAACTCCTCGAAGTACGGGCGCAGGCCCTTCACGATCTCGATCGTGTCCGGGATCGACGGCTCGTTGACGTCGATCTTCTGGAACCGGCGCACCAGGGCGCGGTCCTTCTCGAAGTACTGGCGGTACTCCTTGTAGGTGGTCGAGCCGATGCAGCGCAGCGTGCCCGAGGCGAGCGCCGGCTTGAGCAGGTTCGACGCGTCCATGGCGCCGCCCGAGGTCGCACCGGCACCGATCACCGTGTGGATCTCGTCGATGAACATGATCGCGTTCGGGTGCGCCTCGATCTCCTTCATCACCTGCTTGAGGCGCTCCTCGAAGTCGCCCCGGTAGCGGGTGCCGGCCAGCAGCGTGCCCATGTCGAGGGAAAACACGGTCGCGTCGGCCAGGACCTCCGGCACCTCGTGCTGGATGATCTTGCGGGCCAGGCCTTCGGCGATCGCGGTCTTGCCGACGCCGGGGTCGCCCACCAGCAGCGGGTTGTTCTTCTGCCGGCGGCAGAGCACCTGGATCGTGCGCTCGACCTCGGAGTGGCGACCGATCAGCGGGTCGATCTTGCCGTCCCGGGCCTTCTTGTTGAGGTTCACGCAGTAGGCGTCGAGGGCGTCGCCCTTCTTCTTCGCGCCGCCGCGGGGATCGCCCTCGTCGCTCGGGCGCTCGGGCGCGCCTTCCTCTTCCGCGCCGCGCACGGGCTTGGCCTCGGACGCGCCGGGGCGCTTGGCGATGCCGTGGCTGATGTAGTTGACCGCGTCGTAGCGGGTCATGTCCTGCTCCTGCAGGAAGTAGGCGGCGTGGCTCTCGCGCTCGGCGAAGATCGCCACCAGCACGTTGGCCCCGGTCACCTCCTCACGGCCCGAGGACTGGACGTGGATCACCGCCCGCTGGATCACCCGCTGGAACCCGGCGGTGGGCTTGGCGTCCTGGCGCCCGTCCCCGGTCAGGTTCGAGAGCTCGGTGTCCACGTAATCGACCAGGCTGCGCTTGAGCGTGTCGATCTCGACGTTGCAGGCGCGCATGACCGCGGCCGCGTCCTGGTCGTCGACAAGGGCGAGCAGGAGATGCTCCAGCGTCGCGTATTCGTGCCGTCGCTCGCCGGCGAGCGCCAGGGCTCGGTGGAGGGCTTGTTCTAGGCTGCGTGAGAAGCTTGGCAAAGCTGGCCTCTGTGTGGGTGCCTACCGCGAACGGCGCCTATTTCTTTTCCATAACGCACTGGAGAGGATGTTGGTGTTTGCGCGCGAAGTCCATGACCTGCGTCACCTTGGTCTCCGCCACCTCGTAGGTGAAGACCCCACACTCGCCGACCCCGTTCTGATGCACGTGCATCATGATGTGGTAGGCGTCCTCGTGACTCTTGTTGAAGAAGCGTTCGACGACCAGCACGACGAATTCCATCGGCGTATAATCGTCGTTCAGAAGGAGTACCCGGTACAGGCTTGGCTTCTTGGTCTTCGGCTTGGTGCGGGTGATGATCGCGGTGTTGGACCGGTCGTCGCCGCCCGGGGCGCGCGAACCGGAGGCCGTGATCGCCAAACGCGCCGGCCCGTGAAGCGTCGTCGATATCGCGGTGCCCTGAAGGGGGACCTGTGTCATGTGCGTCGAACCGATCCCTCGATTGGAGCGGGCGTCGCCGGCCCCCAATACCGATCCCGTCATGACCCTGCCGGGAGCGGCGTCCGGGTCGGCGGACATTAATCTACAGACCGTGAAGCGACTTCGCCAGACGCCTGCGCGCACTTGTCCGCCCCGCAAAGCTTGCGCCCGGCGCGACGCCTGCGACCCGCTCATGCCGACCTGCCGAGGTCGGCACGCGGAACGCGCCCGGCAGGCGGGGCCAGGGTCGGCACGCAGCGCCCGGATCGAACCGCGCGAAACCCGATTCCCGACCGGGGAATGCCGGGAGACGCGGGGAGGGCGGGGGATCGTTGCATGGCCGGCCTCCTCGGCGCCGCCGGGCCGGCTCGCCGCGCGCCGACACCGATGACGAAACCGGATCTCACCCAAGAGTGTGGGTCGCATACGCCATCGTCAAGACATGGCCGGACCGGCGCGATTCGGAACGCGAGTGGTTCGCATTAACGGGCCTGTAACTGCACCCGCCTAATTCTCAACCGATGCAGCGGGGCCACGCGATCAACGCAGGCCAGCACCAGAGATACGACCGGCGCATGCCGGTCTCGCGAGGCAATCAGGCGTGATGCGTAGCGTTGTAGGCCGCCCCCGGACGATCCCCGCGCTGCCGGCCGCCTTGGCCGCCGCCGCGGTCCTGACCGCCCTGGCCGCCCCGGCCGAAGCCCGCCGCGGGCGGCACCATCACCATGCGTCAGGGGGCGGCTACAACCCGCCCTACGCCGCCATGGTGGTGGACGTGAAGAGCGGGAAGACGCTGCACGCGGTCAACGAGGACGCGCTGCGCCATCCGGCCTCGATCACCAAGGTCATGACGCTCTACATGCTGTTCGAGCAGATGGAGCGCGGCAAGTTCGCCCTCGATTCCGAGCTGACCATGTCGGCCCACGCCGCCGCCCAGGCGCCCTCGAAGCTCGGCCTGCGCCCGGGCCAGACCATCACGGTCGAGGACGCGATCAAGGCGATCGTCACCAAGTCGGCCAACGACGTGGCCTGCGCGATCGGCGAGAACATCGCCGGCTCCGAGGAGCGCTTCGCCCAGATGATGACCGCCAAGGCGCACGCGCTCGGCATGAGCCGGACCCGCTACGCCAACGCCTCCGGCCTGCCGGACCCCGACCAGCTCACCACCGCCCGGGACCTCACCGTCCTGGCCCGCGCCATCCAGGACCGGTTCCCGCACTATTACCGCTACTTCCAGACCCGCGCCTTCGCGTTCCGCGGCCGGGTGATCGGCAACCACAACCACCTGCTCGGCAACGTCCAGGGCGTGGACGGCATCAAGACCGGCTACACCCGCGACTCCGGGTTCAACCTGATGACCGCGGCCAAGTCCGAGGGCCGCCAGATCGTGGCGATCGTGCTCGGCGGCAAGTCGGGCGGCAGCCGCGACCGGATCATGGCCGACCTCGTCCGCGCCAACCTGCCCCGGGCCTATGCCGGCGTCCGCCAGTCGGCGCCGGTCACCGAGATGGCCGAGCGGGCCCGCCCGGCCGTGGTGGCGGACGCCGTCTCGCGCACCCGCACCCAGGTCGCCTCGGCCGACGACGAGGATGTCGAGACCACCGGCACCACCGGCGAGCCCCTGGACATCATGCCCTCGCGCTCGACCACGACGCCGGGCGGCACCTGGAAGCCCGGTCCGCAGGGCGTGTCGCAGGCCCTCCCGAAAGCCGCGCAGGCCTATGCCGGCGCGAGCGGCGCCCAGGCACCGTTCCCGGGCGCGTCCAAGACCGCGGCCCGGATGGCCTCCGCGGAACGCGACGAACCGCCCAAGGCCGTCGCCGGGACCCGCGTCGTCCCCACCGCCTGGGTGATCCAGCTCGGCGCCATGGACGACGAGTCCAAGGCCCGCACGATGCTCTCCGAGGCCCGCGCCAAGGCCGGCGGCAGCCTGTCCAAGGCGGCGCCCTACACGGTCAAGGTCGAGCATGGCGGGACCACGCTGTACCGCGCCCGCTTCTCCGGGTTCGCCGAGCAGGATTCCGCGCAGGATGCCTGCTCGGCCCTGAAGCGCAGCGGCTTCAGCTGCTTCGCGACCCGCAGCTGAACGACCCTGAGCATCATCCCGAAAGGTGGATTCCGGCTTTCGGACCAAGATGATGCGGAGACAGAGGCCTCGAGCGTCGTCCCGGCCCTGATTTCCGGGACGACGCTCTAGACGATCGACGGCGCGCCCCTCCGGCGCGCCGGCACGGCGGAGCCGCGGCTGTGTTTGCCCGCGGCTGCGAACCAGTCAGCATCTGACAACGCGCGTGGAGTTCAGCGATGTCGGCTCAAAAGCCTGTCCCGGGCCGCGTTGACCCGCGCCGCCCTGTCGGCACTTCCGCCCTGGTCGGGGTGGGTGAGCTTCATCAGAGACCTGTGGGCCGTCCGGACCTGCTCAGCGGTCGCCCCGCGCTGAAGCCCCAGGATCTGGTGCGCCTCCTCCTGCGTCATCGACCCTGGATACGCCGGGCGTCCCGGCCGCGGGTCTCGATCGCGCTCAGCGTCTACACGCCAGCCGGGCGCCCGGCGGTCGAGATACGGCTCTAGCAGCGCCGCGCCCTCGGCATCGCGTGCGCGGCAGACCTGCAGCAGCGCGATCAGGATTTCGGCCGGCAGGGCGTCGAGCCGGGCCCCGGCACCGGGCCCGGCGATCACCCGGCCGTCGCGGATGGAGCCGTCCGGACGCAGGCGGACATCGAGCAGGGACGTGCGGTGCCGGAGCCCGGGGCCGAACCGGGACGTGACGAGGCGGGCGAGACGCTCGGTCATGGCGGCCTGCCCCTCGATCATCCAGATGCCGCTGAGGCCGAGCAGGGCCGCCAGGATGAGGTTCCCGTGCAGGAGCAGGAACCCGGCCGCCGCGAGCGCGAAGGCGCCGCCGAGCTTCTGCGGCTGGACCGCGCCGGTCACCGCGCCGACGCCCTTGCCGAAGGCACGCCCGAGCCGGCGGCCGAGGCCGTCCCCGTTCTTCGAGAGCCACCAGAGCGTGGCGCAGGCCAGTAGGACCGCAAACAGCACCATCGCGAACCGCCGCCGTTATCGCCGCGCGCCGAATTCGGCGCCGACGCGGCCACCGATCCGCACCGTGGTGCCGTCACCCAGATCGTAGAACCCGCGCGGGGCCGTCGTCGGGGCGTGGGCCGGAACGTCGCAGCCGGGCGGCGGCGGCAGGCGGACACCCTCCGGCAGGTCCTCCGGGCAGAGGCGGGACCGCACCCGCGTCTCGGCGGCCTGCGCGATGCCGGCGGAGACCAGGACGAGCAGCACGAGGCCGGGCAGCCGCCTCACCGGCGGTTCTCCGCGACATCCGCGGTGGTGATGCGGACCTCCCGGATCCGGCCGCCGCGCACGACCTTCAGGTTGATGGCCGCGCCGAGGCCGGCCTCCTCGATCGCCGCGGTGAGGTCGGCCAGCCGGCGGATCGGCCGGTCCTCGGCCGCCACGATCACGTCGCCGAGATCGCCGGATTGCGGGTCGACGCCGCGCAGGCCGGCCTGGGACGCGGGCGACCCGGGCAGGACCCGCAGCACCACCACGCCGTCGATCCCCAGCCGGGCGGCGGCGGCCTCCTGGGCGGCGATGATGCCGATGCCGGGGTTGCGCACCCGCCCCACCCGGATCAGCTCCGGGACGACCCGGTTGACCACGTCCACCGGGATCGCGAACCCGATGCCGGCGCTGGCCCCCGATGGCGAGACGATGGCGGTGTTGACCCCGATCAGCCGGCCGGCGGAATCGAGCAAGGGGCCGCCGGAATTGCCGGGGTTGATCGCCGCGTCGGTCTGGATGACGCCGGATAGCTCACGCCCGGCGCTGGTCGGCATCCGCCGGCGCACGGCGCTGATCACGCCGGTGGTCAGGGTGTGGTCGAGGCCGAACGGGTTGCCGATCGCGAAGGTCGACTGGCCGACCTTCAGGTCCGCCGAGGTCCCGATCGCCAGGGGCGGCGGCATCTTGGCCACCCGCCCGAGCCGCAGGACCGCGAGGTCGTAGGACGGCGCCAGCCCCACCAGGGTCGCGGAGACCACCTCTCCGTCGCTCATCCGCACCGAAACCGAGCCGCCGGATTGCGCCGCGTTCTGCACGACATGCGTGTTGGTGACGACGTGGCCGGCCCCGTCCCAGACGAAGCCGGTGCCGGTCTGCGTGCCGCCCTGCTCGCCGCCCTCGTCGTCCGCGTCGAGCAGGTCGCGCCCGGTCGCGGCGCTCCGCGCGAAGACGTGAACGACCGAGGGGCTCGCTCGCTCGAACAGCGCGATCGTGGCAGATTCGGACTGGGCCAGATCGCCGCGTGCGGTCACCGCCCGCGGCGTCTCGGCCGCGTAGAGCAGCGCCTGCACGTAGGGTTGGGCGACGTAGAGCGCCAGCAGGACCAGGACCGCGGCGAGCACGATGCGCACGGTACGATCCGGCACGGGGGCGGTCTCCAGGTCAGGACGAGGCAGCGAAGGGGCGGCGGCGGGGCAGCGGCGCAGGACGCGCGGGGAAAGCCTTAAGTGCGCGTTCAGGATCGGGGCGTCAACACAGGGGAAGCACGGTCTCCGCCGGGGCCCTGACGTGTTCTGGCGCACCTCGGAGACTGGCGCGCATTGGCTAACGGAATGGTCATCAATCGGTGGCCACAATTCTCGCAAGTTCACGGCGGATCAGGCATGGCCGGTTTGGGCATGGAACAAGGCACCGCACCTTATCCTACGTAGTAGGACTAGATACTGGTGCCTGAAATGCCCAAATTAATCGCAAAGCTGCCGCAGAGATGCTTGCATTGACGCTCAGCCTCTCGGATCCCGCGGCACACCGGCTCGACCGGGCGGCGGGGATCTGAACGGTCCAAAACGGTTCGGAAGGACACGACATCATGGAAACCGAAGCTCTCGAACGCCCGGCCGATCTCACGATCTGGCGCACGGCCCCGGCGAGCGCCCCGCTGGCCCAGCCCGAGCGGTACGGCACCCTGCGCGAGGCGATCGCCGCCGCCGCGGGCGCCCTGACCGATCCGGCCAAGCAGCCCTGGATCATCACCGAGGAGGGCGAGATCCTCTCCCCGAACTGGATCCGCACCTACCTGAACTGACCGGTTCCAGCGGATCCAAAGTGGCTTTGCGCGAGGAGGGTCGACCTGCTGGGGTCGTCGCAGCGCAGAGCCCCGCCGATCGGCGGCGCCGTGACGAATTGCCGACCGGTCGTGCCGCGCCCGCCGGATGACGGCGAGGCGGTCGATCGATCCTGCCAAGGTCACGTCGCCCGTGCGCCAGCTCCGTTCGTATGCTGGACGAACGGAGCCTGAAGCTGCACTTCAGGCCAGCCTCTTCTCAAGAGTGCGAGCCGCGTCCGCGACAGCCGTTGCTTTCGACACCCTGCGGTTCGTCCGCACGCTCCGCGACAAGGCCAAAATGTCCTCGGAGCAGGCCGAAGGTCTGGCCGACGCCATCGCCGAGGCGATCCAGAACGATCTGGCGACCAAGACCGACATCGCCGCGGTCCGGACGGATATCGAGGCGCTGCGGCTCTCGACCAAGTCCGAGATCGAGGCGCTGCGGCTCGCCAACAAGGCCGCCCTCGCCGAGACGAAGGCCGAGATCGTCACATGGATGCTCGGCGCGATCGGGTTCCAGGCGCTGGTGATCGTCCGCGGCAGCGTGGCCCTGGCACGGGGCCTGCACTGAGCGAACCTGGGCGCGGCTCAGGAACAGCGGGGATATCGGGGATCGCAATCGGTACCCCGCCGGCTCACTCCGCGGCGTCGGAGTGGCGGAAGCCCTCGACCCCGACCTGCTCCGGGTTGATCGCGTGCAGCGCCCGGCGCGCCGCCTCCAACGGGTGCTCGGCCTCGATCCGCACCGACGTCAGATCCGGGCTCTTGTAGACGGTGACGATGGTGTCCATCACCTCGGTCAGCGTCGTGCGCTTGTCCTCGGGGGCGGCGATCAGCAGCTGCAATCCCCAGGCGCGGTAGAGATCGACCAGCGCCTGGCTGTTGCGCACGTCGAGCTTGGAGAACGCCTCGTCGAGGAGACAGAGGCCCAGGCCCGGATTCTCGTCGCCGGGCCGGTCGCCCGGATAGTAGGCGCTCGCCAGCGAAGCCGCGATCGCCACGTAGAACGGCGCCTGCGCCTCGCCGCCGGACCCGCGCAGCGCCCGCGCCGACATCGTCGTGCGGTTGCCGGCCGCGTCCTTCATGCCGATCTCGTACACGAAGTAGTTGCGGTAATCGGCGAGCCGGGCCGCATCCTCCTGGCCGGCGATCAGCGCGGTGATCTCTTCCAGCGCCGCCGCCATCGGCCCCTCGGTTTCGCCGGCCAGCAGCGCCTGCGCGGCCTCGGGGGAGCGGGCGGTCTCGGTGGCCAGGGCGTGGACGGCGGCGTAGCGCCGGTCCACCGCCGCCTCGAACGCGTAGGTCTGGCCGGTGAAGCTGCGCGCCGAGAGCCGCTCGTTCAGGGCGGCGAGCCGGGCATGGACCCGCTCGAACCGGTCGGCCAGGCGGGTCAGAAGATCCTCGGTCATGAGCCGGCGCATCTCGACCTCGGCCCGCTCGGCCTGGGCGCGGTAGCGGCGCAGCTCGTGGCCCTCGACGGCCTCGTATTCCTTGGAGACCCAGGCGTAGCCGTCGATCGCCGGGGCGTCGCCGGCGTTCAGCGGATTCTCGACCCGCCAGGCCGAGCAGGCCTCGGTCAGCTCGCGCTCGGCGACGCGCCCGTGCGAGCGGGCCGCCTCGGCGGCCTCCCGGGCGAGCCCGCGCTCTGTGGCGGCCCGTGTGCCCGCGGCCTTGGCGTCGAGGCCCGCGAGCGCACCCCGCGCCTGCGCGATCACGCCGATGCCGAACGTCTCGGAGCGGGCGAGGCGCACCCGCGCCGCGTCGCCGCCCATCGCCTGCCGCAGGGCTGAGCGCCGGGCCGCCAGCGCCGCGCGGGCGGCCTCGCGCACGGTCCCGAGGCGCCCCCGCAGCGCCGCCTCGTCGGCGAGCAGGCGGTCGAGCTTCGGTTCCAGATCGTCGGACAATTCCCGCAGGTAGCCGATCCGCTCGGTGGTCAGCGCGGCGATCTCGGCGGTGAGGCCGGCATTGTCGCGCTTCTCGATGCCCTCGCGCTCGGTCTGGAGCGTGCGCCGCCGCCCCTCCAGCCCGTCCAGCTCGCTCCGCAGGGTATCGACGTCGTCGAGGCCGCGCGCGATGCGGGCCCGGACCGCCGCGGCGGTGCGGGCGGCCTCGCGCAGGACCGCCGCCTCGCCGCGCAGCCGCCGGGCCTCCGCAACCGCGGCCTCGTGCGCCCTGCGGCTGTCCACCGTGGGCCCGCGATGGCCGCGGGTCATCAGCAGATCGACGCTGCGGGTCACCGAATAGGCCATGCCGGCCGTGGTCCGGCCGCTCGGCGCGACGGCGCGGGACAGGCGGGCGAGCTCGGCATCGTCCTTTGCCAGGTCGTAGCCCCCGAGCCGCACCCCCAAAAACGCCTCCGCGTGCGGGTCGCGGGTCTCGATCACGGTGAGCGGGCCGTCATCGTAGCGGCGCGCCCGCTGCTTCGCGGTGTCGGTGGTCTTGACCAGGATGCAGCGGTGGAACCGGTCGCGGCCCGATTGCAGGACGCCCAGCGCCTCGCTCAACCGGTCGGGCGCCACCACCAGGGCCTCGCGGGCGCGCCCGAGCAGGCCCTCCAGCGCGGGCCCCCAGGTCGGGTCGACGATCTCGGCCAGCTCGCAGATCGGCAGCGCGTCGATGTCGCGCCGGGCCAACTCCCCCCGGAACGCGACCGTATCGGAGGACAGGCGCGCCGCCGGGCCGGCGCCGGTGCGCGGCGCGGTGCGCTCGGCCTCGCTCTCCTGCGCGCGGGCCTTCAGGGCGGCATCCTCGGCCGCCCGCTCCAGGGCCTCGTCGAATTCCGGCAGGCGCCGCAGCCCGTCGATCAGGTCCGCCAGGGGCCCGTCCGGGCGCAGGATCTCGTCGGGCGAGGATTCCCGGCGCAGGCCGGCCCGGGCGCAGGATTCCGCGAGGCGGGCCGCCGGCGGGCAGGCCTGTCGCAGGATCGGGGCGACCGGCTGAAGCTTGCCCATCTGGCCGACCAGGCCGACGTGGTCGGCGATCCGGGTGGAGAGGTCCTTCCGGTCCCGCTCCAGCATCGACAGGCCCAGCGTCGAGGCGGCGAGCCGGCCCTCCGCGGCGCTGCCGGCGAGCAGGGCCTTCTTCTCGGCGATCTCGCCGTCGATCTCCCGGACGTGGCCGCGGCTCGCCGCGACCCGCTCCCGGGCGATCCGCAACGTGTCGGCACCCTCGCGCAGGCGCAGGCGGACCGCGACGAGGTCGAGGTTGCGGCGGCGCAGCTCGGCGCAGGCCGCCGCGAACTCGTGGGTGGCAGCGGCCAGCACCGCCTCGCCCCAGGCCTCGTAGCGGTCGCGCAGGCGCCGCAGCCGGGCGAGACGGCTCTCCAGTTCGCCGATCGTCTCGAGCAGGCGGCGCCAGTTGGCGATGGAGAGCCGCACCCGCTCGACGTCCAGGGGCTCCGGGTCGAGCACGAAGGCGCGCACGAAGGCGCTGGTGTCGAAGATCGGCTTGAACGCCACGGCGTTGGAGAAGCTGCGCAGGAAGTGCCGGGGCTCGGGGGAGGGCGCGCCCTCGCGCAGGGTCGCCAGGATGTCGGCGGTGAAGCGCTCGCCGGAGGTCCGGTACTCGGTGAAGCTCGCCGCCCGGGCGCGCAGATCCGCGGCGATCTCGCTCCACGGCGCCGTGAAGCTGCCGCCCGGTGCGGTGCGGGTATAGTCGGCGACCTCGAACCGGTGCCCGACCGCGATGAAGCGGGACAGCACGGTCTCACGCGGCTCCACCGCCCGGGCCGCCAGCGCCAGCCCGACCGTGACGGTGCGGCCCGAGGCGGGGTTCTCGAACACCAGGGCCAGCACGGTCTCGCAGGATTCCCGCGTCGGCCGTCCGCCCTCCGCCGGATCGCTGATCCAGCCCAGGCAATAGTCGCGCACCGTGCGGGCGCTGCGTCCGGAGGCCGAGGCGTTCAGCGCAAGCCGGCTGGCGTTGTTGCCGGCGAGCACCGTGCCGACCGCGTCGAAGATCGTGGACTTGCCGGCCCCCGTCGGCCCGACCAGGGCGGCGGCGCCCCGGAGGCGGATCTGCTCGCGCCGGATCAGGTACCAGTTCGAGATGGCGATGTCGGTGAGGACGTACACGATGTCGGGAGGCCGGGCCGCTGTCGGAAGGATGTTCGGACCAGTTGGCCGGGTTCGGCCGCGCATGCAAGCTTCGGCGTTCCCGGCGCCGAGCTGTCACCTCAACCGGGATTCGCAACTTGTCAGACAATTTCGCGCCTGTATCGTCCCGCCGGGGGGATCCATGAAAACCATGCGCACCAGTCTAAAGTTTACCTTGAGCGGCCTCTTCGCCCTGCTCCTCCTGGCCGCCACGCTTCAGGGCGGGTTCGCGATCCATCGGATGATCGCACTCGACCGCCAGCTCGCGACGCTGCTCGATCACGCGGTCCTGTCGATGAACGAGGCGCAGGCCATCGAGGCGCTGGTGATCCGGTCGCGGCTCACGCAGGTCCGCTTCGTCACCGCGATGGCCGAGACCGAGCGGCAGCTCACCGTCAAGGAGGTCGAGGGGCTGACCCGGGAGCGGAACGCCAAGGTCGAGGCCTATCGGACGCTGATCGCCTCGCCCGACGAGAAGGCCCGGTTCGACGACCTGCTCGCCAAGCTCAAGGTGCAGCACTACGACTGGGAGCGCCTGCGCGGCTTCACGCTCGAGCAGCGCGACCCGGCGATGTCGTATTTCCGCGGAGCGATGAACGGCCATTACGTCGCCGCCGCCGGAGCCGCGCACGCGCTGGCCGAGATGAACATCCAGGCCGGCGACGCGGCCGGGCGCAGCGCCCGCGGGAGCCAGGCCGAGGCGGTCCGCTCGACCGTGATCATGCTGGGCGTCACGCTGCTGATCGCCCTGGGGGCGACGCTCTACAGCTTCGTCGGCGTCTCGCGCCCGATCACCGTCATGACCCAGGCCATGCGCCGGCTGGCGGACGGCGACGTGCAGGCGGAGATCCCCTACGCGGCCCGCCGGGACGAGATCGGCGCCATGTCGGCCACCGTGGCGGTGTTCCGGCGGAACCTGCTGCATACCCGCACCCTCGAGGGCGAGGCGGCACGAGCCCGCGCCGAGTCCGAGACCCAGCGCCGGGAGGCGACGCGGACGCTGGCCGACCGGTTCGAGGGCGCCGTCGGCGGCATCCTCGGCTCGGTGACCGCGGCGGCGACTCGGTTGCAGGCCACCGCCCAGGGCCTGAACGCGACCGCGTCGCAGACCGCCGGCCGGTCGACCGGCGCGGCGGCGGCGGCCGAGCAGGCCTCCACCAACGTGACCACGGTGGCGGTGGCGGCCGAGCAACTGGGCTCGACGGTGGACGAGATCGGGCGCCAGGTCGGCGCATCGGCCGATCTGGCCCAGGCCGCCGTCCACGAGGCGGCCGCGACCGCGCAGCTGGTCCAGGCCCTGAGCACGGGGGCGCAGCGGGTCGGGGAAGTCGTGACGCTGATCTCCTCGATCGCCGACCAGACCAACCTGCTGGCCCTGAACGCCACCATCGAGGCCGCGCGGGCCGGGGAGGCGGGGCGCGGCTTCGCGGTCGTCGCCACCGAGGTGAAGGCGCTCGCGGCCCAGACCGCCCGGGCCACCGCCGAGATCGCGGCGCAGATCGGCCGGATCCAGGGCTCGACCGGCGAGGCGGTGCGGGCGATCGACGGCATCGCGGCCCGCATCCGCGACATCAGCGGGATGGCGACCGCGATCGCCGCCGCCGTGGAGGAGCAGGGCGCCGCGACCCAGGAGATCGTCCGCAACGTCACCCAGGCCGCCACCGGAACCGAGGCGGTGACCGCCAACGTCACCGGCGTGGCCGGCGCCGCAGCGGCGACCGGGCAAGCGGCCGGGCAGGTGCTCGATTCGGCCTCCGAGATGGCCCGGCAGGCGGCGCAGCTCGGCGAGGAGGTCGAGCATTTTCTGGCGACGGTGCGCGCGGCTTGAGACGCCGGGTTACCGTTTGCGCCGAGCCTCTTTCCCGGGCGCAGGCAGCGTGAGCGGCCGGCGATCCAGCGGGACGCGACGCGTCCGCGCGCAGCGACATGGCACCCCCTGACGGTCCAGGCGTCCGGGAACCGGGCGCGGTTCATCCGCCAGCGGTGCCGAGGTCCGCCCTCAGAGCTCCCCGGCTTCCGACCACGCCCGCAGGCGCTCCAGCCAGGCGTCGGAGGCCAGCACCGCGAGGCCCGGCAGCAGCGACAGCGGCGTGACCCGCTCGACCCGGTCGCGCTCGCCCATCCGCAGGCCCCCGCGCCGGGCGTAGAGGCGCAGGATGTCGGCGAGCCGGCCCTCTTCCGGGGGCTCGTTGCGGGCGACGGCCCGGATCTTCTCCACGATCTCGTCGGTGGTGCACGCGACGATCCCGTCCGTGCCGGCGCGGTTGTCGCGCAGGCCCTCCTCGTAGAGCAGCCGCAGCGCCAGCAGCACCAGGGTCTCGTCCTTGCGCAGGCGCTCGGAGGCGATGTCGTGCCGGGGCGCGTCGGCGGCGGGGCTCAGCGACACCATCTGGTCGCGGTGCGAGACCGTGAGCGCGTAGCCCAGGCAGGCGAAGTAATCGGTGAAGAACGGCGCGTAGTGCCGGGCCAGCTCGTAGGAGCGGCCGATGCCGGGCGTGTCGGCGTAGATCACCTGGCCCTTGAGCATCACCTGGAGGGCGCGGCACAGCTCCTCGGCGTCCGGAGCGCGGGCACCCGGCGGCGGCGGCTCGTCGCCGTCGATGATCGCGCGAAATCCCTCAAGCACCGGCACGCCGCTCCAGCAGGAAATCGGGACAGTCCAGCCAGCCGTTGGCCAGCCGCTCGGGCAGCCGGACCACCGCGTAGCGGTCGCGCAGCCGCGCGTCGAACAGCACCTCGATCTCGCGCAGGCGCTGGAACACCACGAAGTCGTCGACCCCCTCGATCGCGATCTGCGAGCCGCGCAGCGATACGGCCTTGCCGAGCCGCGCCTCGACGAAGGCCGTCATGGTCTCCGGCGTGACGGTGGTGCGGCGGCGGAACTCGGCCTTGGCGGCCGCGAAGGCATCCACCGCGGGGTCGTCGTCGATATCCGGCAGCGGTTCGACCTCGATGGCGCTGCGGCGGGCGCGCGGCGTCTGCAGGTGACCCTGGCCGATCGGCGGCCGGAGCAGCGACACCACCGGCGGCACCTCCGGCGCGACCTCGGCGGCGCCGACGGCGCGCAGCATCCCGGCGACCCGCTCGATCCCCGAAGGGTCCGGCCGGTCCATGGCATGGAGCGCGGCGCCGATCCGCCGTTCCAGGCGCGCCACCACGGCATCGACCGCGTCGAGATGGTTGTCGAGCCCCTCGAACACCGAGAGGATCTGGGCGAGATCGGCCCGGACCGCGCGCTGCGCGGTGTCGAGGTCGGGGCTGCGGCCCTCGCGGATCTGCCCCTCGGCCAGCGCCCGCACCGTGAGGGCGTCGCGCAGCGCCCGCCCGGCCTCGCGGACCACGCTGGCGCGAAACCGGAACGGATTGAACCGGGTGTGCAGCGTCCGGTAGTCGCTGATCAGGTGGCGTTCGACGAAATCCTCGAAGAACAGCCGGAAGGTCTTGGCCCGGTCGGGCTCGCGCAGGATCCGCTCCTCGACCTTGCGCATGCCGGCGGCGAGTCCGCGGACATGGGCCAGGAACGCGGCGGACGCCCGGGCGGCGTTGGACAGGGCCTCGGAGCGGTTGGCCGGATCGGAGACGGCGCTCTCCAGGCCGCCCAGCACCTCCAGCACCGCGCCGCCATACGAGCGGGTCTCGCCCCGCTCCAGGCGCGACAGCTCCTCGAGCAGGAGGCGTGCCTCCGGGTCGAACTCGGCCACCGGGACGTAGCGCTCGCGGCGCTCGAGCAGCCAGCCGGTCTCCAGGAGGCGCCGGTAGAGGGCGTTGCGGCGTTCGGCCGGATCCGCGGAGATCGGCTCGTCGCCCAGGATCTCGGGGTCGCTCCAGCCGGCGGCGAAATCGCCGATCTCGGCGAGCAGCTCGGCCTTGCGCACCGGCTCCGCCCCGAGGACGCGCCGGTGCAGGTGCAGCAGCAGGGCCGCGTTGAAGCCCCGGCTCGGCGAGGCCAGCGGCTTGAACAGCTCGTCGGGCAGCTGCGCGAACAGCATTGTCTCGGAGTCTCGCGCTCGCGCAGCGGTCAGACTACTTCGCGCCGAGGAGTTCGACGTCGAAGATCAGCGTGGCGTTCGGCGGGATCACGCCGCCGGCGCCCCGGGCGCCGTAGCCCAGCTCCGGCGGGATGATCAGGGTGCGCTTGCCCCCGGTCTTCATGGTGGCGACGCCGAGATCCCAGCCCTTGATCACCTGGCCGGCGCCCAGCGGGAAGCTGAAGGGCTGGTTGCGGTCGCGGGAGGAATCGAACTTCTTGCCCTTCTTGCCACCCTCGTCGAGCCAGCCCGTGTACTGCACGGTGACCTGCTGGCCGGCCTTCGGCTCGGGCCCGGTGCCCACCACTTCATCCTGGTACTTCAGGCCCGAGGGCAGGGTGACGATCTCGGCATTCGCGGCTGCTGTCATGGCGATGAACGCGGCTCCGGCAATGAGGGACAGGCGAGGCATGGTATCTCCCTGGAGCCGGCGCCGTCCGCGCCGGCCGTCGGGGGGCCTTCTATCGACTCGAGCCGGTCCAGGCCAGGGAGGCGCGCGATCCGACGGATCGGGGTTCGGACGTGCGACGGGCGCGCCGTCCTGCGGCGGGTCGTCGGAGCGAAACCCGACAGCTTGGCTCCGCCCGGTGTCGGGTCAGGCGGCGATGTCGGCGGACGCGGTTTTCATGAGGTCCACGATGAGGTTGTAGGTTTCGGTCCAAGCGTCCCGAACCTCCGGCGTGAAGGCCGGGCCGAGCCCCTGCTCCAAGGTCCAGAGCAGGGCGGCGCCGACCGGCGCGAAATGGTCGTTCCTCGTGCCGTAGCCCACGTGACGCTGGCCGAGTTCCTGGACCCTGGCCGTCAGAGTCGCCGGTTGATCCAGATTGGCGACCGCGAGCCCGAGCATCGTCATCAGCTTCTTCTTCTGCGGGGCCATGTCGTCCGGAAACATGGAGCGGACCTGCGGGGCGATCTCGAACAGGCGTCCGTAGAACAGGTCGGCCGCCGTACCGGCGATCGGCCGGACCTTCTCGAAGCTGTCCCGCACGAGCTGGATCTGACGCGGCGCCATCGCGTAGACCGTACGCACGTTCATCAGGAAGCGGGTCACTTCCGCGGTGAGCTGCTCGGACTGGCGCGACAGGACCGAGGCCGACCCCAGGACCTGGTTCGCCGCCCGCCCGGCCTGCTCCACCGCCCCCGCCACGCCGACGATGTTGCTGGTCACCGCACCGGTGCCGGTCGCCGCCTGCCCGACATTGCGGACGATCTCCTGGGTGGCGGCGCCCTGCTCCTCAACCGCGGCGGCGATACTGGTCGACACGGCGCTGATTTCCTGGATCCGTCCGGTGATCGCGCCGATCGCCGAGACCGCCTGGCCCGTCGAGGTCTGGACGCGTGCGATCTGCCCGGAGATCTCCTCGGTGGCCTTGGCGGTCTGCTCGGCCAGCGCCTTCACTTCGGCGGCGACGACCGCGAAGCCGCGCCCGGCCTCACCCGCGCGCGCCGCCTCGATCGTCGCATTGAGCGCCAGCAGGTTCGTCTGGGCGGCGATGGACGAGATCAGCCCGACCACGTCGCCGATCCGCGCCACGGCGCTGCTCAACTCTTGTACCAGCGCCCCGGTCCGATCGGTCTCGCCCACCGCGCCCTGCGCGAGCTTGGCCGATCCATCGACCTGCCGGCCGATCTCCTCGACCGAGGTTCCCAGTTCCTCGGCGGCGGCCGCCACCGTGTTGACGTTGCTGGCGGCCTCCTCGGCTGCGGAGGCGACTGTGACGGCCTGGCCAGCCGTCCGATCGACCGTTGCGGTCAGGGTTTGTGCGGTGGCTTGCAGGTCCGTGGCGGAGACCGACACCTGTTTGATGATGCCGCCGACCGCGGTCTCGAACGACTCGGCCAAAGCCCGCATGCCGTCACGACGCTGCACCTCGGCGGACAACCGTTCCTGCACGGTCTCGGCCTCAAGCGCGCGGGTGCGGATCAGGTTGTCCTTGAACACCTGCACCGTCCGCGCCATCGCGCCCACCTCGGTGTTGCGGTCGCGCAGCGGCACCTCGACCGACGCGTCGCCGTCGGCCAGGGCCTGCATGGTCCCGGTCATCGTCCGGATCGGACGCAGCACCAAGCGGAACAGGGCGACCAGGCCGAGGGCGACGAGCAGCCCGGAGACCAGCAGCGCCGCCACGTTGCGCACCAGGACGCTGCGTGCATCCTGGGCCAGGGTCTCGGCGCGCGCGATCATCTCGTCGAGGGCGGCGTAGGCGAGGTCCACGAGGGTGGCCTGTTCCGGGGTGTCGAGCTTGCGCGCCTGCTGGAGCGTGATCCCCGGCGGCTGAGCTTGCGCCAAAGCTGTCGAGACCGCGATGCGCCGGTCGAGGGGCGCGCCCTCGAAATTGTTGGTGCGGGCCTTGTCGAAGGCCGCCCGGACGGTGCCCGAGAGGGTCGCCGACGTCTCCGCGGCAAGCTTCCACGTGGCGTCGAGCCGCCCCCGCTCCTCGGCGGCGGCGACAGTCTCGGCGGGCGACCAGGGCGTCCCGGCCGACAGGGATGTCTGGATCCGCAGCGCGATGGCGCCGAGCGCCATGCGGGTCGCCCAGGCCGAGCGCTTGAGGGCGAGATCGCGCTCCAGGACGGTATCGGAGCGCGGGATCGCGGCATCGACCGCATCCGTCGTCGCCGTCAGGGTGTCGAGCATGGCGAGGAAGGCCGTCTGCGCCTCCGCGGTGACGGAGGCGTCACGCTGGGCCTTCGACACCTTCAGGGCGTCATCCACCCGGGGGCGGAGGCGCTCGACACGCTCGCGGGACGCCTGAAGCTGACCGAGCGTCGCCCGGACGGAGGGCAGATCCAGGTCGCCCACCAGTGTCGTCGCGGCGGCGATGCCGGCGACCGCCCGCTGCCGCTCCGTGTAGAGCCCGGACAGGGTCTCGGCATCCATCGGCTGGCCGGCGGCCAGGAACTGCAGGGTGGCGCCCCGCTCCAGCCGCGTCGCGTACAGGGTCTGGAGCAGCGCGCGGCTCGCCCGCACGAGCGAGATACCCGCCTCGGCCTGGACAGCAGAAGCACGGGCTCCGATCAGCGCGGACGTTGCATAGGTGAAGATAATCAGACCCAAGACGAAGAGCACCACGCTCATCGTCATTCGGATCGAAATATTTTGCAGGCGGATCATCGCACAACTCCCGAAGCCCGGCGGTTGCGAGGTCATGTCTTACACCGCATCATTTGTCGAATGTTATGACAACGAGTCTGTTTGACCTCTCTCCAACCGATGTCGCGGGCTGACAATCGATACTCGAACTCATTCGTATCGGAACTGCATCCGTCGGAAAATTTTGGCGCCTTCGTTTCAATTGAAAGCTGTTTAACGGTGTATTTACGCTCGCAATCGCGCGGGTCACTGGTCATCGCGCCGGGGTGGGGCGTTTCGACCACGGCTCCGGGCCGGGCGCGATGACGGCGCGCGGCACGCCCCCCCCCCAGAGCCGCGCGGGCGACGAAGTCCGCGCAGGGCGTGCCGAGGGCTCACTCCCTCGTGTGGGGGAGGTGGGGGTGGGGGCGGTTCTGAAGGCGCGGCTCCGCGCGATCCGACGCATCCCCCATCCCCGGGCCCCTCCTCACGGGGGGCGTTCAAAGCACTCAGAAGGTGATCAACGAGGTCAGGCCGAACACCACGACGTCGGGCTTCTGCTCCGGCGTGGCCCGCCGGGTGATGTACTGGATGTTGGGTCGGACGACGATGTTGTCGGTCACCGCGATGCTGTAGAACGCCTCGACGAAGCGCTCCTGCCACGGCAGCCGCCGGTTGGTCCGGGTGACCAGGTTGCTCAGCTCGATGGCCTCGACCGCCCGGGGATTCGGGGTCGTCTGGCCGGCGCCGAAGCCGATCCAGTCGTTCGGACGCTCCGCGCACCAGCCCTTGTAGATGAACCCGCCCGTCACCTGGGCCGAGTAGATTGAGGTCTCCCGGTCACTGGCCACGGCCCGGACGAAGGCCGAGACGTTGCGGACGGTGTTGGCGGGATCCGGGCGGTAGACCTCCTGGACACCGACGAAATACAGGCCGTTCCGGCCGTCGTGATGCAGCGGCTGTCCCCGGTACATGGGAAACGGCAGGCGCCGGTCGTTCAGGTAGACGTCGTTGCCGCCACTGGTCTCGTGCCAGCCGCCGACCTTGTAGCTGCCGGCATAGCCCGCGCCGCCGACCTTCGGGAACCAGCCCGCCTCGGACAGGATCAGGGCGCCGGTGCCCTTGCTGAAGTTGAAGCTGAAGCCGTCGACGAGGTTGTCCGGATTGACCTGGTAGGCGCCGACCTGGACGTAGGCCGTATCCGCCGTGCCGACGCGCAGGCGGGTCGCCCATTGCCCGACCGGGTAGTTGTAGATGTAGTTGCCGGCGATCTTGCCGGTCGGGGCGCCGCACAGGGCGTTGAGCTGGAACTCGCAGGCGAAGCCGGCGAAGTCGTCGCTCGACGGCATCCGGCCGATCTTCAGGTCCACCCAGGGGCCGAACTTCTGATCGTACCAGAACTGGCTCAACCGCCAGATGCGGCTGCGGCCGTAGATCTCCTCGACGCTGGTCTGCGTGCCGAGATGCGCGTCGAGGGTCAGGTCGCGGCCGTGGCGGTGGGTGAGCGTGACCGCGCCGGACCCGCCCTCCAGGCCGAACATCTTCTCGAAATCGAACAGGCCCTTGGCGGTGAACTGGGCCGCTCCGCGCGCCAGCGTGCGATCCCCACCGGCCGCGTTCGTGGCGCCCTCGTAGACGTAGCCGAGGTTGAGCAGGATGCCGTGCTCCCAGAGCCGATCGCGGATACCGCCGAGATTGCCGAGCAGGCCGAATTTCGGGCCGATATTGCGCGGATCCACCGAGCCCACGGCGGGGCGGGTGTCCGGCGCGGGCGTCGAGGGCCGATCCAGCGGCAGGCGCTGCGGCGCATTCGGATCCGGCAGGATCGTCGATTCTTCCGTGTTTCGGGGCGCCGAGGGCTGTGCCTGCGCCAGTCCAACACAAGGACAGGCTCCGATGACCAGCAGAGCAGCCGCCCATCCCGATAGAAGTCTACGTTCCATGATCCATAACGCCCCCGAGCCGACAGTCTTCTGTTCGGCGCCGTGGACTTACACCATCGTAAAACCGCAAATTGCAAGTTTACAGAGACAGTTTGTATTTGTTTGAGCGAGGTCTATAATTCAATCTCAAGAACAGACTTAGAAAACCCGCCATATTTTGAGGACATAAAACAGATTTCAAATACCGACTGTTTTTTTAAATCGGGAGATCGATCGGGTTAATACGTGGGCAACCACATGATCGATCGTCCGATGTGAACGCCGTGTCCACATTCGCAACGTTCTTTGCTGGCTTCATCTTGGCCGGAAGCCAGCTTTGCGAAGCGCGAAGATCCACGAAACGGCCGAGGCTTCGCCGCCACACCCGCGGCGAAATCGGCTTCGCGCGGTCGATTCTGCGGGTCCGATGCCGCCTCAGCGAACCAGCAGGCCGGCCAGATGCGCGACCAGGCGGCGGGCGACCTCGTCCTTTCCGAGGCGCGGCCAGGTCTCCAACGCGCCGTCGCGGTGGATCAGGTGGACGGTGTTGTCGGTCCCGCCCATGACGCCGCCCGCGGCGGAGACGTCGTTGGCCACGATCAGGTCGCACCCCTTCCGGGCGATCTTGGCCCGGGCGTGGTCGAGCACCGTGTCGGTCTCGGCGGCGAAGCCGACCACCAGGGGGGGCCGCCCGGTCTCCAGATGCGCGACGGTGGCGAGGATGTCGGGGTTCTCGACCAGCGGCAGCGGCACCGGGCCGGCGCCGTCCTTCTTGATCTTCTTCGCGCCGGCTTCGGTCTCGGGGCGCCAGTCGGCCACCGCGGCCGCGAAGATCGCGATGTCGGCGGGCAGGGCCGCCTCGACCGCCGCCAGCATCTCCCGGGCGGTCTCGACCCGCACCACGCCGACGCCGGCGGGATCCGGGATCGAGACCGGCCCGGAGACCAGCGTCACGGTGGCGCCGGCCTCGGCGGCGGCAGCCGCGATCGCGTGGCCCTGGCGCCCGGAGGAGCGGTTGGCGAGGTAGCGCACCGGGTCGATCGGCTCGTGGGTCGGCCCGGAGGTCACGAGCACCCGACGGCCGGCGAGGGGGCGGGCGGGCGCGCTCCGGCGGCCCGACAGGAAGCCGAGGCCCGGGGCCCCGTCGCCCGCCGCGGCCAGCATCCGCTCGAGGGCGTCGGCGATCTCGTTGGGCTCGGCCATGCGGCCGGGGCCGGTCTCCGCCTCGGCCATCTTGCCGGCATTCGGCCCGACGAGGCGGATTCCGTCGCCCTCCAGGGTCGCGCGGTTGCGGCTCGTCGCCGGATGCGCCCACATCTGCACGTTCATGGCCGGCGCGATCAGGATCGGCAGGGTTGTGGCCAGCAGGATCGTGGTCGCGAGGTCGGCGGCGTGGCCGCCCGCCATCCGGGCCATCAGGTTGGCGGTCGCCGGCGCCACCACGACGGCGTCCGCCTGGCGGGCCAGCTTGATGTGGCCGATATCCGCCTCCTCGGCCCGGTCGAACAGGTCGGTATGGGCCCGCTCGCCCGCGAGCGCCGCGGCAGCGAGCGGCGTCACGAATTCCTGCGCCCCCGCGGTCAGCACCGGGCAGACGCTGGCGCCCCGCTCGCGCAGGCGCCGGATCAGGTCGAGGGCCTTGTAGGCCGCGATGCCGCCGCCGATGACGAGGAGGACGCGGCGGTTGGCGAGCGTTTCAGTCATGACGGAAAGCCTCTGCCTGAGCCGGCGCGCCCGTCAAGCGGGCCGGGGGTCAGGCCGCCGCCGGGACCGCCGGCGCCTTCAGGCCGCCGAAGCGGCGGTCCCGGCGGGCGAAGTCGGCCGTCGCCGCGGCGAGGTCGTCGGGGCCGAAATCGGGCCACATCCGATCGGTGAAGTGGAGTTCGGCATAGGCCGCCTCCCACAGCAGGAAATCCGACAGGCGCTGCTCGCCGCCGGTGCGGATCACGAGGTCCACGTCCACCGGCGAGCCGTGCATCTGCCCGGCCACCAGCGCGCCGAAACTCTCGCGGGAGGCGTCGCCGCCCTGGAGCGCCTGCGCCGCCGCGATGATGGCGTCCCGCGCGGAATAGTCGACGCAGATCCGCAGGTGCAGGCGGGTGCCGGCCGCCGTGGCCGCCTCGGCGGCCGCGATCGCCTCCGGGATGCCCCGGGGCAGGCGGTCGCGCCGGCCCACGACGCTGAGCCGGGTGCCGGTGCGGGCGAGCCGCTGGGTCTCGTTGCGCAGGTAGGAGCGCAGCAGCCGCATCAGGCCGCCGACCTCGTCGTCGGGGCGCTGCCAGTTGTCGGCCGAGAAGGCGTAGAGCGTGAGCGTGCCGATGCCGAGATCCGGGCAGGCCTCGGCGGTGCGCCGGATCGCCTCGACGCCGCGATGGTGGCCCGCCAGACGCGGCAGGCCGCGCTGCGTCGCCCAGCGCCCGTTGCCGTCCATGATGATCGCGGCGTGCAGCCCCCCCGGCCCCGCTTCGCTTTGCATCGTAAAGTCTCCCGGCATGGGCGTATCGCTGAGGTTTATTCGGTTTGCGTTGACAGTCTCTGCGCGATCCGGCGTTCTCAGGCCGGTTTCGTGGCCGGATCGAGGCCGCGCACCCCGCCGTCCGGACTTCGCTCGGCCGCCGCCGCCGCGTCGCGCACCACCTGCTCGAGCACGCCGAGATAGAAGATGAAGCGCCGGCGCCCGGTCGGCGTCATCCGGCACACCGTCTGCGTCCGGTTGAGCGAAAACCCCTTCTCGAGGCTCACCAGGTCGGCCTCGCTGAGCACGGCCAGGTGGCGGCTCAGGTTGCCGTCGGTCAGCCCGCACAGGCGCTTGAGGTCGGGGAACGGCAACCCCTTGGGATGGGCCACCAGGGAGGTGAGCACGCTGAGCCGCGCCCGCTCGTGGATGATCCGGTCCAGCCCCTCGTAGGAGAACCGTCCGTCGTCGCGGTCAGAGGTCATCATCGAAGGCCCGGGCGCCGCGATGGATGAGGCCGGCCAGCCAGATCTGGCCGACCACGAAGGGAAGTCCCATGGTCCAGGGCGACAGGGTGCGGGTCTCGGCCGCGAACGCCAGCGCGGCGAGGCCGGTGAGCAGGTACCAGGCGCCGACGCCCTGGACCGCCCGGGGCAGGATCCGCGCCGAGGCGAACAGGCCGAGCCCGACCAGCACCTGCCACAGGCCGGGCAGCATCCAGACCTCTTCCGGAGCGAAGCGGGCGATCACCAGGGCCAGGCACGCCCCGGTGCCGGCGGCCGGCATGAACACCTCGATGGCGTTCCACACCATCGCGTCGGCGAGGCCGGAATGGAGCCGGCGGCTGCGCCGGACCGCCTCGACCCCGATCAGCGCGAACGCCACCAGGGCGGCGCCGATCCACAGGCCGAAGAACAGGGCCGGCCGGGCCGACGGATCGCCGAGCCACAGGGCTTGGCCCACCGCGCAGGCGAGCGACAGGCCGCCGGTGCCCGCCACGGTGGCGGCGCCCAGGCCGCGGAACGCGGTATCGCGGGCGATCTGCGACCGGATCGCCACGATGTCGGCCAGCGCCTTGTCCAGGTCCTGCATGAGCTTCAGCCCCCGCCCTGCATCATGCTTTGCGCCGCAAAGTACCGACGGGCTCCGGTCGCCGCAAGCCAATTCACCGGGTGATGGGACCGAATTTTCTCAGCATCGACCGGTCCGGTCCAGGCCAAAGCACGGTGAATTCTACCTAAGAGTTGTAATTATCCATCTTCGCGGCGAAGAGCATCGAGATCGAGCGGGGCCGTGACCATCCGCAGGGCGCCGTCCGGAGCGCGGGGCCACTCCGCCTCCGGCCGGTCCCGGTAGAGCTCGACGCCGTTCCCGTCCGGGTCGCGCAGGTACAGGGCCTCGCTGACGCCGTGGTCGCTGGCGCCGTCCAGGGGGATGCCGGCCGCCTCGACCCGGCGCAGGGCATCCGCCAGGGCGGCCCGGGTCGGGTAGAGCAGGGCGAGATGGTACAGGCCGGTGGTGCCCGGGGCCGGCGGCAGGCCGCCGAGGCTCTCCCAGGTGTTGAGCCCGATATGGTGGTGGTAGCCCCCGGCCGCGACGAAGGCGGCGCGCGTGCCGAAGCGCTGGGTCAGGCCCAGGCCGAGGATCCCGCAATAGAACCCGAGCGCCCGGTCCAGGTCGGCCACCTTGAGGTGGACGTGCCCGATGCGGGTCTCGGGATGGATCGGTGCGGTCATCGGCGGGCCTCATCCGGGAAAGCGTGAAAACTCCGCGCGGCCGAGGGTTTCTCGCGGCGCGTGCGGGGCCCATATTGGACCCATGCCCGCTCCGAAGAACACGCCCGCTCCGAAGAAGCCGCGCGCCGTATCCGTCTCGGCCTCGTCGGCCAAGGCGTCGAAGCCCGAGCTGAAGCCGCTCGACACCTACCTGGCGGAACTGCTGAACCCGGCGCTGAACCGCAACCGGCCGCCGCCGATCGCGGCGGAGCTGGAGAAGCCGCCTCCGGGCAAGCCCAAGGGACGGCCCGCCAAGGAGTCGACCGGCAAGGCGGCCACCCGCAAGGTCGAGATCGCCCGCGACGGCTTCGCCGAGGCGGCCCAGGCCGGCTACGCGCTCGGCGACGCGGCCGAGGTCGATCCGCGCCTCGCCCAGGCCCTGGGGCTGACCCCGCCCGAGGACGGGCCCGTGCCCGCGGGCGCAGAGCTGCCGGATCCGGGCGGCGACGGCGGCGCCTCCGCGACCGTGACGGCGCTGGAGCGGCTGCTCATCGAGGGCAACCCGCTGTTCAAGGACGGCCAGACCTGGGTGCCGCACCGGCCGGACCGGCCGCAGAAATCCGAGGGCGGCCTCCGGTTCACGCTGAAATCCGAGTTCGAGCCGGCGGGCGACCAGCCCACCGCCATCGCCGAATTGGTGAAGGGCGTGCAGGCGCACGAGCGCGACCAGGTGCTGCTGGGCGTCACCGGTTCGGGCAAGACCTTCACGATGGCCAAGATCATCGAGCAGACCCAGCGCCCGGCGCTGATCCTCGCCCCGAACAAGACCCTGGCGGCGCAGCTCTACGGCGAGTTCAAGTCGTTCTTCCCGGACAACGCCGTCGAGTATTTCGTTTCGTATTACGATTACTATCAGCCCGAGGCGTATGTCCCGCGCTCCGACACGTTCATCGAAAAAGAATCGTCGATCAACGAGCAGATCGACCGGATGCGCCATTCGGCCACCCGCGCCCTGCTGGAACGGGACGACGTCATCATCGTCGCCTCGGTTTCGTGCATCTACGGCATCGGCTCGGTCGAGACCTACACGGCGATGTCGTTCACCGTGACGCTGGGTGAGAAGATCGAGCAGCGCCAGCTCGTAGCCGACCTCGTGGCCCTCCAGTACAAGCGGATCCAGGCGGATTTCGCCCGCGGCACCTTCCGGGTGCGGGGCGATTCCATCGAGCTGTGGCCGGCCCACCTGGAAGATCGCGGCTGGCGGATCGGCATGTTCGGCGACGAGATCGAGT
Source organism: Methylobacterium sp. AC315 (assembly GCF_979253755.1). NCBI lineage: Bacteria > Pseudomonadati > Pseudomonadota > Alphaproteobacteria > Hyphomicrobiales > Methylobacteriaceae > Methylobacterium > Methylobacterium sp. AC315. Next base: position 299,179 of record NZ_CEEDEA010000004.1, on the reverse strand, counting down.
CGATCGTCGAGTTCGACCCGCTCACCGGCAAGAAGATCGCCGAGCTGAAATTCGTGAAGGTCTACGCCAACTCCCACTACGTCACGCCGCGGCCGACGCTGCAGCAGGCGATCAAGGGCATCAAGAACGAGCTGAACGGCCGGATCGAGGAATTGACCAAGATGGGCCGGCTGATCGAGGCCCAGCGCATCGACCAGCGCTGCACCTTCGACATCGAGATGATCGAGGCCACCGGCGCCTGCAACGGCATCGAGAACTATTCCCGCTACCTCACCGGCCGCCGGCCCGGCGAGCCGCCGCCGACCCTGTTCGAGTACCTGCCCGACAACGCCCTGGTGTTCACGGACGAGAGCCACGTCACCGTGCCGCAGATCGGCGGCATGTACCGGGGCGACTTCCGCCGCAAGGCGACCCTGGCGGAGTACGGCTTCCGCCTGCCGTCCTGCCTGGACAATCGGCCGCTGCGCTTCGAGGAATGGGACGCGATGCGGCCCCAGACGGTCCACGTCTCGGCCACCCCCGGCAAGTGGGAGATGGAGCGCACCGGTGGCGTCTTCGCCGAGCAGGTGATCCGCCCCACCGGCCTGGTCGACCCGGTGATCGAGATCCGCCCGGCGCGCGCGCAGGTCGACGACCTGCTGGGTGAGGTCAAGGCGGTCGCCCTGGCCGGCTACCGGACCCTCGTGACCACGCTGACCAAGCGCATGGCCGAAGACCTCACCGAGTACCTGCACGAGAACGGCGTGCGGGTGCGCTACATGCACTCCGACATCGACACCCTGGAGCGGATCGAGATCATCCGCGACCTGCGGCTCGGCGCCTTCGACGTCCTGATCGGCATCAACCTGCTGCGCGAGGGCCTCGACATCCCGGAATGCGCCCTGGTCGCCATCCTGGACGCCGACAAGGAGGGCTTCCTGCGCTCGGAGACCTCCCTGGTCCAGACCATCGGCCGGGCCGCCCGGAACGCCGACGCGCGCTGCATCCTGTACGCCGATTCCATCACCGGCTCGATGGAGCGGGCGATGGCCGAGACCGAGCGGCGCCGCACCAAGCAGCTCGCCTACAACGAGGAGCACGGCATCACGCCCCAGAGCGTGAAGCGCGGGATCAGCGACATCCTCAACAGCGTCTACGAGCGCGACCACGTCCAGGTCGATACCGGCCTGGCCAAGGACGCGATCACGGTGGGCCACAACCTCAAGGCGGTGCTGGCCGACCTGGAGAAGCGGATGCGGACGGCCGCCGCCGATCTCGACTTCGAGGAGGCCGCGCGCCTGCGCGACGAGCTCAAGCGTCTCCAGGCGACGGAGCTGCTGGTCTCGGACGACCCGATGGCCCGGCAGGGCGACGTCGAGCGCGAGGCCGGCAAGTACGGCCGCAAGGCGCCGCGCGGCGCCGGGGCGACCCGGATCTCGAAGCCGGAACTCGACAACATGGGCCCGGGCACCGACCGCGAGATGCCGGCGGGGGCGGTGGCCTGGCAGGAGCGGCCCAAGCCGCGCTCGACGCAGGGCCTCGGCGGCCAGAAGCCGAAATACAAGGGCGGGGGCGGCCGCAAGCGCGGCTGACCGCGCCGGTTTCAGGCGGCCCGGTCGTCCCGGCCGGCATAGCGGCTCGCCACCGCCTCGCCCTCGTCGACCAGCGCCTCGGCGATCCGGAGCGCGAGGGCGTCGCAGGCCTCGTCGTAGGCGTGGGGATCCGCCTGCACGGCCGCCCGCGTCACCGCGCCGACCCGGTCGCGGACGATGTCGCGGGCGATGCGCAACGCATCGGCGAAGGGCTCATAGGGGCGCGGCATGCTCGCTCCGGCGACGGATCGGGCCGTCACGGCCCGGGTGGCGGCTGCAACGAGCATCCGGGGGAAAACGTTCCCGCCTGGTGCTGGGCGTCTTCGCATGCCGGGCCAGACCAGGGCTTCACGCCCCTTGTCCGGAATTTGTGAACCCGGCGGCGATCTTGCCCTTCCACGGATAACCCTTGGCCATCACCCGGTTCGAAGTCGATTCCTGGAACGTTTTGAACGCCGCGGACGGCCCGGCCACATACGTCGGGGTGCCGAAGATGATGGCTGGGGCGGCCTCCAGCACGGCCCAGGACCGCTCCACGTCTGCGACGGGCAAAATCAGGGCGTCGGCACCTTCGACGAGCCTCACCCCCTGTGCCACAGCCTCGGCCTGGCGGGCCGTGTGGCCGTAGCCCGAGTGGAATACGATGGCGATCCGCATGGATCCGGCGGCCGCCGCCGGATCCTCACGACGCTCCGTCACGCGAATGTCGACCATGATCCCCCCTGTCAGTCCGGTCCCGGATGACATGACAAGGAAGCCCCGCCCGGTGTGACATGCGCGTGAGTCCGGCAACGACCCTTTCATGAAGCGCGTTTCGGCCGGCGCTGGACAGGGGCACGGTCCCGTCCCAGATCGGCCCTGGTTGAAGCAGGCGAACGACGATGACCTCCGAGACGAACACGCCCCCGCCCCTCGACGACGCGACCCTGGCTTTCGCGGGCCGGGTCTTCCAGTTCGCCCGGATGGGCCACGCCGACGAGCTGGCGGAGCTGTTCGGGCAGGGGCTCCCGGCGAACCTGCGCAACGACAAGGGCGACAGCCTGCTGATGCTCGCGGCCTATAACGGCCAAGCGGACGCCACCCGGGTGATCCTGGAGGCCGGCGGCGACCCGGAACTCGCCAACGATCGCGGCCAGACGCCTCTGGCCGGCGCCGCGTTCAAGAACGACCTCGCCGTCGCCCGACTGCTGCTCCAGCACGGCGCCGCGGTGAACGGCACCGGCACCGGCAGCCGCACCGCCCTGATGACCGCGGCGATGTTCGACCGCACCGAGATGGTGGCGCTGCTGCTGGAGCACGGCGCCGACCCGGACTTTCGCGATGCCGCCGGCCAGAGCGCCGCCGACATGGCCCGGGCCATGGGCGCCCAGGCGACCCCGGGCCAGCTCGACGCGGCGGCACGGAAGACGGGGTGAGGGATCAGGGATTTTTCGACGAAGGGGGCCGACGGGACGACCGCCATGCTCTGCGCGCGCAACGTCACACAGGGCTCGACGGAAGGAAGCGGGATCGTTCGTCGAGGGCGGCAGATAGGTAGGCGGCGGAGTCCTCCGGCGTACGCAGATACGTCGAAACGTCGAAGGGCCGGGTGGGAGTCTCGGGATCAGCCAAGAGCGGCCTTCGCGAACCGTCTACGCGCCTTCGTGAAAGTGGCCAGCGAAGCATGAACAAGACGCGACACCGAACCTGCCTGCCGTTCGCTTGTCCCGACCAATCTTCACGCCGACCGTTGCTTTAACAAAAGCTGGATCGCCAAGGCCACGCGATCCCGTGCGGTCGCCGAGCCGAGCTTTGCCATACCTTCTTCGGCCAGTGAAATGACTGCCAGAGCATCGGCACGGGTGACGCGATGCGTCGGGTCGTAATCCGCACTGTGTCGCTGAAGCATGAGCCCCTGGAAGATGTCTCCGACCTGAATCAGCTCGGGAGGAAATCCGAAGGTGCGCAGCTGTCTGCAGGCCTTCTTGACGTCCCCGTGATTCAGGGCGCGATACGCGTGTCGCCAGGCCTTGTCGGGCCGAGCCCGTCCCGTTCCGACAAGCCGGTCCGCACATTCTTTCGCGAGCGCATGGAAGAGCGCGTAATAGGCCGAGCTGATCGCGCGCTTGAGGTCCGACTGCCGCGGCTTGCCGGGACTCGCCCGCGCCAACCGCCGTGCAGTCCCGAGCAACTCCCGGCTCATCGCCGGCTGCGCGGCTCAGGCATGGCGTCCGGGACCTTGTGCCGTATGTAGCCGAAGCGCGGCTCTTTCAGTTCGAAGAGCGTGTCATTCAGTTTTGTGAGAGCCCCGGACGCGACCTTGAAATCGGGCTCGGCTTCGGGATCCCGATAATGGACGTTGACGAGGATGACGGGATCGCCATCGGCATCCTCGGACTCCGTGACTTCAACCTCGCTGACGCCGAAGCGGCCGAGCTCTTGCCACACGACGGCTTCGATCGCGGCCCGAAGCGTGGGGGAGATGTCCGCACCGATCATGTCTGCGCCCTGCCGCGCATGAGAAACATCCCGGCTCGAAACGCACGTCGGACCGAAGACGAGGATAGCATAGACCGTCGGCGCTCGCTGTCGATCTCTTTCTAAGTGAGTCGATGTACCCAGGAAGTCGAGCCGACCTCGGATCCCAAGCTTTCCAGACACTCCGCTGCCCGGATCGCGTCGAGGACGCAAACCCGGTGCGTCGGCTCCAACGTCGAGGGGGGACGACACGACGGGCGCCGGAAACTCTCGCCCGGGACGGCAGCGGCACGGGATGCGCAGGAATGGGCGCGTTGTATTCACGAGCCGGGCACGTGAAGGAATAGAGAACCGATAAAACTCGAGGAAACGCCGAGCCGCCCATGACCGCACTTCGCCCCGCGCTGATCGCCGTCGCGATCCTCCTACCCGCCGCCGCCCGCGCCGCCGAGACCCCCTGGCCGGCCTTCGGGCACGACCACAGCAACCGCAACTTCTCCGACCTCACCCAGATCGACCGTGCCAGCGTCGCGCGGCTGCGGCCGTCCTGGATCTTCCAGACCGGGGTGACGGGCTATTTCCAGGCGCAGCCGGTGATGGTGGACGGCGCGCTCTACACGTCCACGACCCAGAACAACGTCGCGGCGCTCGATGCCCGCACCGGCCGGCCGCTCTGGACCTACACGCACAAGCTGCGCACGGAAAAGATCTTCGGGCCCCCCTCCAACCGCGGGGTCGCGGTCTCGGACGGCCTCGTGTTCGAGGCGACCATGGACGGGCGGCTGATCGCGCTCGACGCCAAGACCGGCCGGGTGGTGTGGGACACGGAGGCGGTGCGCCCGGAGGAGGGCGAGAGCGAGACCGCCTCGGATCTCGCGGGCAAGCTCGGCGGCAAGCCGGTGCAGGGTTCGAGCCGGCTCGGGTTCAAGATGCCGCCGCTGGTGGTTGAAGGGCTGGTGATCGTCGGGGTCACGGGGGCGGGCTACGGCCTGCATATCGCGGACGAGGCCGGCGGGCTCGACGGCGGCGCCGTGGTCGGGATCGAGGGCGGCTACGGACGGCGCGGCTGGCTCGCGGCCTACGATGCCAAGACCGGCGCGGAGCGCTGGCGCTGGTACGTCACCCCGCCCGAGGGCTGGGAGGGCGGCTTCGTCGCCCAGACGGTGGACGGCGTGCCGCTCCAGCGCGACATCGCCGCCGAGAAGGAAGCGGCGCCGGCCAACCGCGACGCCTGGCGGGTCGGCGGCGGCTCGCTCTGGATGACCCCGGCCTACGACCCGGATCTCGGCCTGATCTTCCTCGGCACCGGCAACCCGGCGCCGCAGAATTTCGGCCTGTCGCGCCCGGGGGACAACCTCTACACGATGTGCCTCGTGGCGCTCGACGTCCGCACCGGACAGCTGCGCTGGTATTCGCAGCAGGTGCCGCACGACGAATGGGGCTACGACGTCGCCGCGCCACCGTTCCTGCTCGACGGGCCGAACGGCACCAAGGCCGTAGCCTCGGCCAGCAAGACCGGGTGGATCTACGTCCACGACCGCGCGACGGGGACGCTGCTCGAACGCTCGGCCCCGCTGATCGAGCAGAAGAACCTGTTCGCGCCGCCGACCCCGCAGGGCACCGTGGTGGCGCCGGGGCCGCTCGGCGCCGTGTCGTGGCCGCCCACCGCCTATGACGGCCGCCGCGCCTACGTGCAGGTCCGCCATGGGGCCACGACCTACACGATCAAGACCGTGCCGGCCTCCGGCGACCGGGCGGAGATCCGCTACACCGAGACCAGCGAGGCGAAGGGCGAGCCGTCCTTCAGCACGCTGACCGCCGTGGACCTCGCCGACGGCGGCAAGATCGCCTGGACCCTGCGGTCCGACAGCCGGCTCTCCGGGGGGACGCTCGCCACCGCGGGCGGCCTCGTATTCTCCGGCGCCGAGGATGGCCACCTCGAAGCCCACGATGCGCGCGACGGCACGCTGCTCTGGCGGTTCCAGTGCGGGGCGGGCATCAGCGGCCCGGCCATGACCTACGCGCTCGACGGCAAGCAGTACCTCGCGGTGGCGGCCGGCGGCGCGTCCTTCACCAAGGCGGCCGGGTTCGGCACCGGCGACGCACTGCTGGTCTTCGCGCTGCCCGATTGACGCCGGCCGAGCTTGACTGGAAGGCTTCCGGTCAAGCTCGGCGACTCGGCGGGACGATGGCGGACGGAAGCAGCCAGGACGGTGCGCAGGCGGGCGCGGCTTCGCAGCCGAGCCAGCGCGGCGCGCCGGTGATCCGCACCATCGCGAGGCCGGCCGACACCAACCCGGCGGGCGACATCTTCGGCGGCTGGCTGATGGCCCAGATGGATCTGGCGGCCGGCAACGTGGCGGCCCGGCGCTCGCGCGGGCGGTGCGCCACCATCGCGGTCGACGCGATCACCTTCCACCATCCGGTCTTCGTCGGCGACGAGGTCAGCCTCTACGCCTGGCTGATCACGGTCGGGCGCTCGTCCCTGCGCATCCAGGTCGAGGTCTGGCGCCGGGAGCGGGCGAGCGAGACCACCATGAAGGTCACGGAGGCGACCTTCACCTTCGTGGCGATCGGCGACGACCGCCGCCCGCGCCCGGTGCCGGCGGAGTAAGCCCGTGCTGGCAACCCCGCCACCGGAGCCGGCGGGCGCGCCGGATGGACAGCACTGTCGCACCGGACGCGTGACGCAACCCAGGTGATTTCAGCGACGGCGCTCCTGGGCCAGATCGGGCGCGCCGGATCCGCTCCGGTCGGCCCCGTCGATCATGGGTTTTCGCCCCCTCGGTCCATGGTCAACGGGGCCGCTCTTTCGGTACGGAGCACGCTGGATGACGGAAGGGTCTTCGAAGGATCCGGACTTCTGGGACGGCCTGGCCGTGCATGTGACCACGAAGGTCGAACCCGTCCTGCGGCAGGGGCCGCGCGCGCGGAAGCCGGTGATCGCCTACCTGCGGGACCTGGAGGCGGTGGCCCGGCAGGAATGCGACAGCCGGAGCGTGATCCAGATCCTCGCCTCCGCGCGGCGCGTCCTCGGGGATCGGGAACAGGTCGAACCGTCGAACGGCCCCTTCTCGCGGACCTGATCCTGCGTCGCGGCGGGCGGCGTCAGCGCACCCGTTCCAGCTGCCGCTCGATCCAGTCCTGCGCTTCGTCGAGATCGGAGAACGTCGGCCGGTTCGGGGTGTCGACCCGGCCGAAGCCGGCCTCCAGGAACCACATCCCGGCCATGTCCTGGTGAAAGCCCGAGAGCTTCACCAGCACCGCCGCGAGGAACCCATCAGCGAAGACCAGCTGACCCTCAGTGTCGTAGCTGCCCGTCGCGACTTGGATGGGTTGCAGGCGTAGGTTCATGCCGCAGCTTGGTCTCCAAGATGCAGGTAATTGGGCCGGAACTCCGCCAGCGCCCGCAGGCGGGGCAGGTCGAGGATCTTGAGCCGTCTCGTCCTCAGTTCAATCAGCCCCTGTCGCCGGAGTTCCCCGAGGGTGCGGTTCACGTGCACGGGCGTGAGCCCGGCGGTGTCGGCGAGGTCCATCTGGGTGACCGGAAGTTCGTAGCTGTCGCCCGGCGCCAGACCCACCGCGCGCAGGCGCAGCAGCAGCTCGCAGAGCAGGTGCGCCAGCCGCTCCAGGGCCGAACGGCGGCCGACGTTGACCAGCCACTCGCGCAGGGTGGCCTCGTCCACGAGCTGGGCCTTGCGCAGCCCCCGGGCGATCTGCGGATGGTTCGCCAGGAGGTCGGCCACCGTCTCGGGCGCCAGGCGCACGACCTCGCAGGCCGACAGGGCCGTGATGGTATGGTCCATCGCGCTCAGAAGGGCGACGTGAGGTCGCACAGGTCGCCCGGCACCAGGTACGCCATGATCTGCCGGGCGCCGCTCACCCGCAGCTTGTGCCGGACCGCCACGCCGTTCATCACCAGGAACACGCCGTCCGGGCGGTCGCCCTCGCGCACCAGGTCGGTGCCGGGGGTGACCCGGCGCGGCTCGGCGCTGATCCGCGCCAGCGTGACCCGGTCCGCGTCCGACAGGGTGGTGAGGCCGCTCAGCTTGCGGATCAGCGGATTGCCCGCGGTGCCGGCGGGCCGGAGGCGCGGCACCGGGGCGGCTCTTGCACGCACCGACGCCGCCATCAACTCACGGAGCGCGGCCACGACGTCGAAGGATAAGGCCGGCTTGAGGAGCCAGGGCACGCCCGCGAGGTCGGGCGTCAGATGCTGGTCCTGACCCGCCTCCAGGTGGACGAGGATCGGCACGTCGAGCCGGCGCAGGGTGTGCGCGAGCTCGATGAAGCTGCCGTCCTTCAGCGCGCCGTCGACGAACGCCAGGTCGGGCTTCCGCTGCACCAGCAGGCGCAGCGCCTCGGCCGTGGTCCTGGCCGGCCCGAGCACGCGGTAGCCGGACCTCTCGAGGGCGTCGCTCAGGTCCATGCCGATCACGGCGTCGCTCTCGGCGAGCAGGATGGCACGCTGTTGGCCCATCTGTAGCATGCAAAGCTCCCGCCGGTCGAGCCGTCCGATCATTCGGCTCACGCATGAATGGATAACGCAAGCTGTAAACCTAGGCTCCCGTGTTATGGAAGGTGCATCCGTATATCGGTATGGTACCCCACCATACGGAATACTGCGTTTTCCGCTAACATAGGTTTGAATTCGAGGCTTGATACCGCCAATTCGACTGGATTATTAGAATGTCGCCTGCCGGCTGATCCGGGCGCAGGCGCTTGAGAGACGGCGTGTGCTCTTGCCCCGACGGGAGCGAAAGCGTGCCCCAGCCTGAGCAATCCAGTATCCGCAATCATCTGCTGAAGGCGCTCGCGCCCGGCGACTTCGCTCTGCTGCAGCCGCACCTGCAGCCCGTGACGACGGTCCTGCACCAGCCGCTCATCGAGGCCGACGTACCGATCCGGCAGCTGTACTTTCCCGAGGTGGGCTTCGGCTCGATCGTCACCCACGGCGCGGACAGGAAGGTCGAGGTCGGCATCGTCGGACGCGAGGGTCTGGGCGGCGCCTCGCCCATCCTGCTGGGCACCGATCGCACGCCCCACGAACACTTCGTCCAGAACGCCGGCATGATGCTGGTCATCGATACCGAGGCGCTGTACGCGGCCGTCGCGGAGAGCCCGCGGCTGCACACGCTGCTCCTGCGCTCGATCCAGGTTCAGATCCTCCAGACGGCGCAGACCGCCTTCGCCAACGCGAGCTACACGGTCGACATCCGCCTCGCCCGCTGGCTGCTGATGTGCCACGACCGGCTCGACGGCGACGAGCTCCTCCTCACGCACGAGTTCCTGTCGATGATGCTGGGCGTGCAGCGGTCCAGCACGACCCTGGCCATCCAGACGCTGGAGGGGCATCGCCTGATCCGGGCCCGGCGCGGCCGCATCACGATCCTGGACCGGGCGGCCCTGGTGGCGGTGGCCGACGACAGCTACGGCCTGCCCGAGCGAGAGTTCGCCCGGCTGATCAAGGGGGCGTGATGCCGCGCTACTTCTTCAACGTCCGGCATCGTCCCGGCCCGGCGGGGCTGGCCGTGGATCCGGAAGGCGAGGACTACACGGACCTGGGTGCGGCGCGCGAGAACGCCCTGTCTCAGGCGCGCGGGATGATCGCGCGGGAGCGCCACACGTTCATCCGCGACTGGATGGAATGCGCCTTCGAGATCGGGGACGAGGCGGGCGAATTGGTGCTCACGGTGCCGTTCCACGACACCGTCCCCGACGAGGACCCGGGCTGAGGGCGCTTGTGTCGGACGCTCGCCTCGGGCTGGGACGTCGATGGTGCGGAAGCGGATCGCGCATCGCAGCTTCTTCCCGCCTGCCGTACGACCACGGATGCGGCGGCGGCTTCGACTCGTCACTCTGATGCGAACGACCCTGTTCACCCCGCCGCCAAGGCGTAGCGCGTCCGCAGCCGCAGGCCGAACACCGCCATCATGAACATGCAGCAGGTGGCGTTGTTGCCGTTGTACAGCACGGTCTCGAACGAGGCCGAGACGAGGCCCAGGAACCACAGGCGCAGGAACAGCAGCGTCTCGGCATCGAGGCCGCGCCCCCCGGCGACGCGCTGCAGGTCGCGGACCGGCGCCAGCACGAACGCCACCACGGTGAGCGCCAGGAATGGGAATCCGCCGATCAGCGCCGTGTCGAGGTAGGCGTTGTGCGAGTGGTTGGCGGTGTTGACCCAGGTGAGTTCCTCGGAGCCGCCATACATGGTCCGCTCGGTCATCCAGAATGCGCCGATGCCCCAGCCCCGCCAGGGGCGGACCATGATGTTGTCCAGGGCGAACTGCCAGATCTCGCTGCGCCCCGTGAAGGTCGCGTCGGTCAGGAGCGTGCCGACCGCGTCCTGAATCGCCGGGATCAGGATCGAGCCGATCGAGACCAGCGAGAACCCGGCGATCGGCCCGAGCAGCAGCAGCGCCCGCAGGCCCCGCCCGGTCAGGATCCGGCACAGGCCGGTGACCGCCAGGATCACCGGCAGGAGCAGGATCGCGGTCTTGGAGCCGCTGGCCACCAGGAAGCCGAGGGCCAGGAGCACGATGGTCCAGCCGAGCACGCGGCTCGCGGCGGCGGCGACGTAGAACCCCACGATCACCAGGATCACCATGGCGGCCCCGGCCTCGTTCTTCTGCGGGAAGATGCCCCGCCACAGGCCCGGATGGCTCGGATCGGAATTCACGTCGAAGGCCGAGTGGATCGCCAGATCCGGCACCAGGGCCACCGCCAGGTACGACGCGACCAGGATCACCAGGGCGGACCAGGCCATGGTCAGGGCCAGCTGCCGCGGCGAGCGCGCGACCAACAGGACGCCCGCCGACAGCATCGTGGCGATGCCGAGCAGGGCGAGCCGCCGCAGCGACAGGCTCGGCTCCACCGACAGGAGCGCGGTGAGCCCGAGCCAGGCGCCGCACAGCATCAGCGGCCAGGTCGCGAGCGGCCGCAGGTGGCGGAACCCGATCCGGTGGATCGCCGCCGCCATGCCGAGTCCCGCCGCCAGGAACAGCACCTGGGTCAGCAGGCTGCCATCCTCGGCGGCCGCCAGCGACGACCGGTCGGACAGGTCCTTGAGCCAGTCGTGGTTCCACAGCAGGACGAACACCGCCCCGTTCAGGAGCACGCGCACGACATCCGGCAGGTCGCGCCCGGCCACGCCGTTCTGAGCCGTCCCGGCCGGGATCCCGATCGCCGCGTCCGCCGTAGCCATGCCGTTCCACCGCAGCAGCCGCGTGATGCGGCGCTTGTCATTGTAGCGGGTGTGGACGCCGGGGCGATGGGGCGACCGACAGTTGCAGCGGAAGATCTGGCGATAACCTTAGCGGGGGCGATCGCAGGAGGGGGCCTGCGAAGGCGACGGCTTAAGATGACAGATCTGGCATCGGAGATACCTCCTGGCGTATAGATCCACGTACGGCATAACGTGGAGGTACCCCATGAGGGCCAAGGTCATGCCTGATGGACGGATGAGCCTGCCCGCCGACCTCCGCAAGAGGCATGGGCTCGGCAATGGCGGCGAGGTCATCGTCGAAGATGTCGGGGACGCCATCGTGCTCCGGACGCTGGATCAGGTGGTGGCGCGCGCGCAGGATATGAGCCGCCGGTTGATTGGCGGCCACGTCGGCGCCTCGGTCGAGGATTTCCTGGCCGACCGCGCCCGCGAGGCCGAGCGCGAGTGACACGCTTCGTCCTCGATGCCTCGGCTCTCCTCGCGCTCCTGCTCGGAGAGCGTGGGGCCGACACGGTCAAGGCCGGGCTCGACGGTTCTGTCATGACGACCGTCAACCTCGCCGAGGTGATCAGCGACTACGCCAAGCTCGGTGCTGGACGCCACGACATCGAGATGCTGCTGCGGCCCCTGCCGATCCGCCTGTTTCCCGTCGATGCGGCATTGTCCTACGACGCGGGCCTCTTACGTTCGATCACGCTCGAAGGCGGCCTGTCGCTCGGGGACCGCTATTGCTTGGCTCTGGCGAAGCGAGAAGGCGTACCCGCCCTCACGGCGGAGCGGCGCTGGCCGGACATCGCCGGGGCCGCCGGTGTCACGATCGCGCTGATCCGCTGAGGCAGGGATCCTCTGAGGCACGACTTTCTTGATGTGACGCTCCGTCGAGCAGACTGCTCTTGCCGCCGCTCCTGCCTCGGGCGTGGCGGCCAGTTCGATCCGGCCCAGATCGTGGGAACACCCGCCGGCCCCGCGCAGACAACAGGTGCACCATGACCCGATCGGCATCCCGGGCGGTCATCGTCCAGCCCGGCGGCGGCTTCGACGCGGTGGGGTTCGGCGAGCGCCCCGTGCCTGAGCCGGGACCCGGCGCGATCACCGTGCGGCTGCGGGCGAGTTCGCTCAACTATCACGACTACGCCGTGGTCAGCGGCCTGTGGGGGCCGAGCGAGGCGCGGGTGCCGATGTCGGACGGCGCCGGGGAGATCGAGGCCGTGGGCCCGGGCGTGGACGGGTGCGCGGTGGGCGACCGGGTGGTCAGCACGTTCTTCCCGACCTGGCTCGACGGCACGCCGCTCGTCGAGGGCTTCGCGACCGTGCCGGGCGACGGGGTCGACGGCTACGCCCGCGAGTGGGTCACGGCGCCCGCGACCGCCTTCACCCACGCCCCCCGGGGCTGGGACCATGCCGAGGCCGCGACCCTGACCACGGCCGCGCTCACCGCGTGGCGGGCGCTCCACGCCGATGCCGGGCTCAAGGGCGGCGACGTGGTGCTGGTGCAGGGCACCGGCGGCGTGTCGCTGTTCGCCCTGCAATTCGCCAAGGCGGCGGGCGCGACCGTGATCGCCACCTCGTCCAGCGACGCGAAGCTCGAGCGCCTGCGCGCCCTCGGCGCCGACCACCTGATCAACTACCGCGCCGATCCGGCCTGGGGCGAGACCGCAAGGCGCCTGACCGACGGGCGCGGCGTCGACCACGTGCTCGATGTCGGCGGCCCCGGGACGCTGGAGCAATCGATGGCGGCCGTCCGGGTGGCCGGCCACATCTCGGTGATCGGGATCCTGACGGGCGTGGCCGGGCCGCTGCCGCTGGTCCCGGCGCTGATCCGGCAGATCCGGCTCCAGGGCGTGCTGGTCGGCAGCCGCAGCCAGCAGATCGCGATGATCCGCGGCATCGAGGCGTGCGGCCTGCGGCCGGTCGTGGACAGCGTCTACCCGCTGGACGAGATCGTGGCGGCGTTCCGGCACCAGGAGAGCAACCGCCATTTCGGCAAGATCTGCATCCAGATCTGAGGGGCGGGAATCGGGTAGGGTGGCGGCCTTCGCGGTCGCCACAGCTCCGAGCCGATGCCAACCAACCCTTCTTCGCCGGCGCTGCCGCCGGGCTTTTCCGCGGTCCCGCCGGGCTACATCGCGGCCATCGTCACCAGCCTGGAAATGTTCGAGCCGCCGGCCCCGCGGCCAGAGCGGCCTTGCCCGGCCGGGACGGCGCTCCACCGCCTCGTCCGGCCGGATTGCGAGACCTACCGCAGGCTGTATCGGGCCGTCGGGGCGGAGTGGCTGTGGTTCTCGCGCCTGACCCTGCCGGAGGCGGCGCTGCAGGCGATCCTCGACGATCCACGCGTCGAGATCCAGGCGCTGCGCCGGGACGGCACGGATGTCGGCCTGCTGGAGCTCGACTTCCGCGAGCCGGACACCTGCGAGCTCGCCTTCCTCGGCCTCATCCCGAGCGCGGTCGGGCAGGGGCTCGGCCGCAACCTGATCGACGCGGCGATCGAAAGCGCCTGGTCGCACCCGATCCGGCGGTTCTGGGTCCATACCTGCACGTTCGACCATCCCGGGGCGCTCGGTCTCTACCGCCGCTCGGGCTTCACGCCCTGCGCCGTGACGGTCGAAGTCGCACCCGATCCGCGCCTCACCGGCGTCCTGCCCCGGACCTGCGCCCCGCACGTGCCGGTGCTGGCGTGACCGCCGCGCCCCGTCGTACCCTTGCGCGCGCGGCGATCGTCGGCCCCGGGTTGCACCACGAGCCCCGGCAGCTCTAGCTTTCCACCGCAGCCCAGAAGGAGTGCGCCGCCGTGAACGACAGGATGAACACCGCTCTTCGCCCCGTCTCGTTCACGCTCCCGGCTCGCCATGTCCGCATTCCTCACCCTGGACGGTGTTTCCCTCCGCACACCTGAGGGGCAGACCCTCTTCGACGATCTGAGACTGTCGCTCGGGGCGGAGCGGGTCGGCCTTGTCGGCCGCAACGGCTCCGGCAAGTCATCGCTCCTGCGCGTCGTCGCGGGTGAGGCCGAGCCCGCCGCCGGTTGCCTGCAACGCTCGGGCACGGTCGGCCTGCTTCGGCAGGACTGGCCCGAAGAATGGACGCTGGCGGACGCGCTCGGGATGGCCGCCCAGTTGGCGACGCTGGAGCGGGTTCTGACCGGAACCGGCAGCCCCGACGACCTCGATACCGCAGACTGGACCCTGGAATCGCGCATCGCGGGAGCGCTCGCAGAGGCAGGCCTGCCCGGATGGCCGCTCGAGCGCCGCGTGGGCACGCTGTCGGGCGGCGAGCGCACGCGCGTCGGCATCGCGCGCCTTCTGGTCGAGACGCCCGATCTCATCCTGCTCGACGAGCCGACCAACAATCTCGACGGGTCCGGGCGGGACGCGATCCAGGCGCTGGTGCGCGGCTGGCGCGGCGGCGTGCTGGTGGCGAGCCACGACCGCGCTCTGCTGGAGCATGTCGACCGCATCGTCGAATTGACGCCCCTCGGTGTTCGGATCGTCGGTGGCGGCTGGTCCGCCTTCGCGGCCTGGCGGGAGACAGAGCGGGCCCGCGCCGCCGCTGAATTGGAGCGGGCCGACATCCAGTTGCGCGACGTGCGCGAGGCCGCACAGCAGGAACGCGAAGCCAAGGCCCGGCGCGACAGGACCGGTCGCGCCGCGGCGGTCAAAGGCTCGGAGCCGAAGATCCTGCTCGGCGCCCGGGCAGAGCGCGCCGAAAAGACCGGCGCCCGCGTCCAGGCCGTAGGCGCGCGGCTGATCGGGGATGCCGCCGCCCGGGCCGGGGCGGCGCGGGCACGCGTCGAGGTGCTGACG
The DNA here is from genome assembly GCF_979253755.1 of Methylobacterium sp. AC315. Classification (NCBI taxonomy): domain Bacteria; kingdom Pseudomonadati; phylum Pseudomonadota; class Alphaproteobacteria; order Hyphomicrobiales; family Methylobacteriaceae; genus Methylobacterium; species Methylobacterium sp. AC315. Next base: position 284,123 of record NZ_CEEDEA010000004.1, on the reverse strand, counting down.
CCACTGACCATCGCCTTGCCGCCGAGCGGGCTGCCCTCGGGGGCCGACCTACTCGCCCTGGAGGATGTCGTCGCCGATCCCGGCGGCCGCCCGCTCGGTCCCTGGACGCTCGCGATCACCGGGCCGGAGCGGGTGGCGGTTGAGGGCCCGAACGGCGCGGGCAAGACGACCCTGCTGACGGTGGCGGCGGGTTCAACGATGCCGGTCAAGGGCCGGGTGCGGCGGGCGGAGGGCCGGGTCGCCACGCTCGACCAGCATGTCGGGTTGCTCGACCCCGCCGCCAGCATCCTGGCCAATGTCCGCCGCCTGAACGAGGGTCTGAGTGAACGGGAGGCCTATGCGGTCTGCGCCCGCTTCGCCTTCCGCAACCGCGAGGCCGGGCGGCGGGTGGACACGCTCTCGGGCGGCGAGCGCCTGCGCGCCGGGCTCGCCGCCCTCCTCGGTCGGAAGGAGGCGCCCTGGCTGCTGATCCTCGACGAGCCGACCAACCACCTCGACATCGAGTCCGTCGCGCTGCTGGAGGGGGCGTTGCGGGGCTATGACGGCGCGCTGCTCGTGGTCAGCCACGATCCGGCGTTCCTGCACGCCATCGGGATCGCGCGGACGGTCGAGATTCCGGGCCGGCGCTGAGCGGTGCGGCCCTACCGCCGCATCGTGTACTGCGACCGCCCGGCGGCCTGGCGCATCAGGAACGAGGCCATCTCGGCGAGTTCCGGGGCCTTGGAGCGGAATGTCACCGACAGCGCCAGCAGCGTGTCCTTGTGGTCGAGCCCGGCATAGATGCGCTCCTGCACGGGTACGTGGGCGGCGCGCAGCTTGGCGGCGAGGCTCGCCGTATGCCGGGGCTTCACCACCGTGTCGGAATCGCCCGAGGCCAGGAAGGTCGGCGGCGAGAGCGGGCCCGCGAAGGTCATCGGCTGGGTCAGGGGCAGATCGGGCGCCTGACCGAAGACCTTGACGGTGGTGTCCTGGTCGAGCGGCAGGAAGTCGTAGGGGCCGGACAGGCCCGCCACCGCCTTGATCACCTTGGGATCGACCCCGGCGGCGGTGAGGTAGCGCGGATCGAGCCCGAGCATCACGGCGTTGTAGGCCCCGGCCGAGTGGCCGGCGAGCACGATGCGGCGGGGGTCGCCGCCATAGGCCGCGATGTTGTCCCGCACCCAGGCGATCGCCGCCGCGCCGTCTTGGAGGAAGCCGGGGAACGGCGCCTCCGGGTAGAGCCGGTAATCCGGCATCACCGTCACGAAGCCCTGGGCGGCCAGCGCGTGGCCCACGAAGGCGTAGTCGTCCTTGGAGCCGCTCTGCCAGGAGCCGCCGTAGAAGAACACCAGCACGGGCGCCCGCTCGGCCGCCACGGTGGGGACGTAGACGTCGAGCCGCCGCCGCGGCCCCGCACCGAAGGCCTGATCGCGCGCCGCGAGGCGGCCGCCGGCGTCGCGCGGGCCGATTGCGTCGAACAGGGTCAGCGGCGAGGCGGCGCTGAAGCCGTACGCCGCAAGACCGAGCCCGAGAAGGCTGGCAAACGCGATGAGGAGGCGTGTCATATCCCGTCCGGTTGCCCTGATTGGCCCATTCAGGGCTCCGCTCGGGGCGGATTGATGACGCGGGCGGGGCAGCGGGCCATAAATCGTCAGGTCCGGAGCACGATGCAGGCGCCCCCGACCTTGCGGATGCGGCCGCACAGGTCGTCGGCGGCCTGCCGGCTCTGGGCGGGGAGGCGGATCCGGTAGAAGGCCCGGGTGCCGCGGTTGCGCAGGCGGGTGCCGATGATCATCGGCCGGGCCTCGCCGATCACGCCGGCATAGGCGCTGCGCGCACGGTTGAAGCTCTGCAGGGCCAGCGCCTTGGAGAAGTTGCCGGCGAGCTGGATGCCCCAGGGCGCCGCCGGACCCTCGTTCGGCCCCAGCGCGAAGCGGTCGCCGCGCGACGGGATGCGCAGGCTGGCCGTGACCTGCAGGCAGGTCACCGGCGTCTCCGGCTTGGTCTCGGACTTGGCCCCGGGCTTGGTTTCTTTGGCCTCTCTGGCCTTCGCCTCCGGCGCGCCGCCCTCGGGATACGTGATCGTCCCGGCGGTGCCGCCGCGCCAATCCTCGGCGGGCGTCCCCGTGATGGCGGCGACGTAGGCCCGGGTCTCGGCGGGCAGGCCGCCCTCGCCGGACAGCCACTTGCTGACCCGGCCGGCACCGCCGTTATAGGCCGCCGCCGCGAGCCCGAGATTGCCGAACTGCGTCTTCAGGTCCGCGAGCAGGTGGGCGGCGTGCGGGATCGCCTGCTCGGGATCGAACGGGTCGAGCAGGCCGCGCTCCCGGGCCGTGCCGGGCATGAACTGCGCGACGCCCTGCGCGCCGGCCGAGCTCACCACGCCGACGCGAAAACTGCTCTCGCGCCAGATCAGCCGGGTCAGGAACGGCACCGGCAGCCCGCGCGCCTTCGCGGAATCGTCGATGAGGCGGCACAAAGCCTGCTCGACGGTCTCGGTCGCCCCCTCGGACGGGGCCGCCGCGGCCGGGCCGGCGCAGAGCAGCGGGAGGAGGGCGAGGAGGGCGAGGAGGCGCAGGCGGGGGACGATCACGCAACCGCTTGTAGCGGGGCGCACGGGCGGATCAATCCGTACGGTTGGGGAGCGATGACGCGCTGGGCATCGCCGGCCTGCGCCGCGAGCGCGGCGAACCGCGAGGGCGCCTTCCGGGGATCGCGCGGCCGGCGGGCGGGCTCCTTCGTGGCCGTGGCGACGCCGCCGCATCTCGGGATGAGGACCCGGACCGGAAAGACTATCTCAGGCGATCCCGGCGCGATCCGAAGCAAGACCACCGGGGACGATGATTTATCCGCGCCTCACATCCGCTTAAGTTGCAAGTCCGAGGACGCATTCCATCGGCTGGACGCTGCGTCCGGCGCGCTTCATTTGCATAGCTCCAAAATTGGCCTCCGGCTTGCTTAGACCGAATCGTCCTGGACGCATCCTTATGAGGAAACGGGAGGCGAGATGGCAGACACATCAGGCTTCAGTCGCCGCAAGCTCATCGCCATGGTCGGCGCCGCCGCCGGGAGCGCGGCGGCCTATCAGGTGATGACCAGCCTCGGGTTTGCCGGGGAATCGCCCTATCGCGGGCCGATCCAGCTCGACGGGGATCCCAAAGGCGCCTCGGTGCTGGTCCTCGGGGCCGGGCTCGCCGGCATGACGGCGGCGCTGGAGCTGCACCGGGCCGGGTACCGGGTGCAGATCCTCGAATACAACACCCGCGCCGGCGGCCGGAACTGGTCGCTGCGCGGGGGCGACACCTACACGGAGTTGGGCGGCGAAACCCAGCGCTGCCAATTCGACGCCGGCCTCTACCTCAATCCCGGTCCCTGGCGGATTCCCTACCACCACCACGGCGTGCTCGATTACTGCCGCCGGCTCGGGGTGGCGCTGGAGCCGTTCATCCAGCTCAACCACAACGCCTTCGTGCACAGCGCGACCGCTTTCGGCGGCAAGCCGCAGCGGATCCGCACGGTGAAGACCGATCTCGACGGTGCCACCGCAGAATTGCTCGCCAAGGCCACCCGCAAGGGCGCGCTGGACGCGCAGGTCTCCAAGGAGGACCAGGAGATCCTGATCGAGGCCCTGCGCTCCCTCGGCGGTCTCGACGAGAACCTCGCCTATCGCGCCGGATCCGAGTCCTCGGAATTCCGCGGCTACGCCCACGATCCCGGCGGCGGCCTCTCGGCACGCCCGGTCGACGGCGAGCCGATGGCGCTGCACGACATCCTGACCTCGCGGCTGTGGCGCGGCCTGCAGAATTTCCTGCTCTACGAGTTCCAGACCACGATGTTCCAGCCGGTCGGCGGCATGGGCCGGATCGGCGAGGCCTTCGCCCGCGCGCTGCCGCCGGACATGATCCGGTACGGCGCCAAGGTCACGCAGATTGCGCAGGATGCCCACGGCGTCACCGCCACCTACCGGGATCTCGGCCAGGGCGGCGCCATGCGGCAGGCTCAGGCGGATTGGTGCGTCTGCGCCCTGCCGCTGACGGTGCTGAGCCAGATCCCGACCCAGGTCGGCCCGACCATGAAGGCGGCGATCGACGCCGTGCCCTACGCCTCATCCGTAAAGGTCGGGCTTCAGTTCAAGCGGCGGTTCTGGGAGGAGGACGAGCATATCTTCGGCGGCATCTCCTACACCGACCTGCCGATCCGCCAGATCGCCTATCCCGCGACCGGTTACAATGCCGGCGGCAAGGGCGTTCTACTCGGCGCCTATACCTGGAACGGGCCGAACTCCTATGAATTCACAGCCCAGAGCCCCGCCGAGCGGGTGCGCCGGGCGGTGGCCTACGGCAGCCAGATCCACCCGCAATACCGCACCGAGTTCGAGACCGGGATCGCGGTGGCCTGGCACCGGGTGCCGTTCACCCTGGGCTGCGCCGGCGACTGGACCGACGAGGCGCGGGCCCAGCACTACGACAACCTCTGCGCGATCGACGGGCGGATCATGCTGGCCGGCGAGCACGCCTCATACATCCCGGCCTGGCAGGAGGGTGCGATCCTCTCGGCGCTTGACGCGGTCACGCGGCTCCACAAGAGGGTTCTGGCGGCATGAATGTCCTTTCGATCCCCCGAATCGTCGCGCTGCTGCTCGCCTCGGGCGGAGCCGCCACCGCGCAGGAGCACGCCACGATGGCGGCCCTGCCGTCGGCCGGTCCCGCGATGAGCCAAGGCAAGAGCTTCACCCAGGCCGAAGGCGAGGCGCTCTACGCCCAGGTCTGCGCCGCCTGCCACCAGGCGGGGGGCGAGGGCGCGGTCGGCGCGGCCTCGTATCCGCCGCTCCTGCACAACGAAAGACTCGCCGGCGCCGGCTACGCCGTCACGGTGCTGCTGTACGGCCTGCGCGGCATGCCCCCGCTCGGGCGCATGATGAGCGACACCCAGGTGGCCGCGGTGGTGAACTACGTCCGCACCCATTTCGACAACCATTACGGCGACGCGGTCGCCCCCCAGGATGTGAAGGCAGCACGGCCATGATCGGACGGATCCTGATACCGCTCGCCCTCGCCCTGTCGGCCGGGCCGGCGCTTTCCGAAGACATTACCCGGCACCCGATCCCTGGCTCGGACTTCCCGATCTCGGAAGCGGTCGAGGTGCCCGCCGGGCACGCGACCGTCTATCTCAGCGGCTTCGGGCCGGCCGTGACCGATCCCAACGCCGAGAAGAACACGGTCGCCGCCTTCGGCGATACCCGCGCCCAGACCGCCTCGACCCTAGCCGCCATCGAGGCGGCCCTGAAACGCCGGAACCTCTCCCTCCGCGACGTTGTGAAAATGACGGTCTTCTTGGTCGGTGACCCGGCCAAGGGCGGGCGGATGGATTTCGCCGGCCTGATGGAATCCTACCGCGCGACGTTCGGGACGGCGGCTCAGCCGAACCTGCCGACCCGCTCGGCCGTGCAGGTCGCGGCGCTCGCCAATCCGGGCTGGCTGGTGGAGATCGAGGTCACCGCCGTGCGGCCGTGACTAGGGATTGCTCAAGCTACACGGATGCCCACCGCGTCATCCCGCGGCCGCGATATCCGGGATGAATTCGGTTTCGGCCAGCTGACGCGACCCGCTCCGTCATGGCGGTCAGCGAAGCACCCCGGGATGACCGGGGTTGCTGTCGGACCGGCGTCGGCAAGCAACTTGCGCGTCGGATGGCGGGATAGTGTCTGCCTCCCGCAGCAAACACTTGGAAACGGATGGGTCTCAATCCGCAATTCAACGCGCGCCGCCGCACCAGTATGCTCTTCGCCGGCGGGCGCTCGCCACCTGATTTGCATGACTGTAGTTTCTCGACTGCAATTGCTTTACTGAATGCACGCGAACGAAGAGATGCACGACTTTTGCTAAATATTTGAAAAGTTTAGATTAAATCCATTTTTTATTAGAGAGATAAAACGCGGCCGCGATTAAACATCCTTGGTCAGCGGCGCCATCATCCACCTGTAACGGCGGTCAGTTCAGCCGCACCCTCAAGATTGTCGGCACATAGCCCCGACCGGCACGGGGAGATGTCGTTTCTCCGGCAAGCGCCCGTCAATCTATAGGTGACCGAAGTTGCCACGTTATAAGTTCAGATACGGCTTTCGCTTGGTCACGATTTTATCGAAGCGCGTTAAATTCTCGCGCCACAAAGCCGCTGCCTTTTGTGTCGGCGATAGACCTGAAACCAGATCTCTCATGCCATCCGGGGAGAATGGCGGATTCGGGCAGAAATACGGGGTTAGCGGCCTGCTGGCGTAGTAGTTATAGAACAAGGCCCTGCGATTTTTGCCGGTGGCAGGCTTGCCCCTGTGGTAGTATTTCGATGTATCACAAAATATCACGGACCCCGCCGGGCCGTTGAAGGTTGTGATGTCGAAATCGATCTTGCCCTCGTTTTGAGCCTTTATCAATTTCTGTTGCTTGAAGCCTCGTGATTTTTCAAGATCGGAGGTTTTGTGTTGCAAATGAAGAATTTCAAAAGGTCCGTCGTCGTCACCGACATCGTTCAGATAGATAGCAACTTTCACCATCGGAGTGTCTTCGCTATCTTTGTGCCAAGTCCGGGCGCCTTTTTCTAAGCCATCGGCAACAGTGAAAAATATATCGACTCCTCCGAACGCGACGGGGAGCTTCAAGTAATGCTCAATGATTTTAAGAAATTTTTCATCCAGTCCCGCGGAGAAAATGACCTTGAATTGATCCAGCAAAGAGGGATTTGCGTCGAGCAACCTTATGATGTCGATAGTCTTGCCTGTTTTGAGGTAGGTCCGTTCTGTCTCATCATAGATCCGATTGGCGGCGGTACGAAATCGGTTCGCCGTGAAGGATTCGAATAAATCCACGTCCGCCCTGCAGAAACCCCGCTCACTCAAAGCATGCGCGAGCGGCAGCTCCTGAAACGTCAATATCGGCAACTTGTGCCTGTGAGCTTCGATATCAGACGCCCGGTTGTTGATCGACCTGCGCTGGATAGGACCAAGCGAATAGACCAAATGCGTTGTCTTGGACGGCCATTGTGCAATGCGATGGAAGATCTTTCGTATCGTGACGTCGATCTTTTGCATCGCTGTCATAAGGCACCCGCTGCTGAAAAATTAGGCGCGCAATGGCTCAGTGTCCGCCGCTTCTGCTTTCCACCCATGCTTTCAGAGTATACACGTCTCCGAATGTTTCAATTTTTATAGGTCAATACCATTTTCAAGTGTTTCTATTTGATTCATGTTAAATGTCAAGCTCAAATTGGTGGTCTTGAAGCCCAATTCTCGCTCCCACTACCGCTCTTGCCGGCATGTCTCCGGTGGACTGGTTCACCGTCAATCTTCCGCGCACGGGGCCGATCGACCAGATCGCCAACATCACGGCGTTGCCGGCCTCACGCGCCGGTCCAGCGTGCGGTCCGCCGAAGTGGAGCGCGGAGCGGGAAAACGCCTATTTTTCGAGGCGTTGGCGCCAAACTGAGACGTGTCGATCCGCTTGGTCGAACGTCTCGATCGCGACCCCATCCAAACAGCTCGAGAGGGCTGGCCCAAAACCCGGCTCCTACCGCAGGGACGCCCCCGGCTCCCCGGCCCAAGCCGGCGCGTCATCCCCCAGCCGGCGGGCGGCCCGGTCCCAGCGCATCGCGGCACCCGCCACATTCAGCGGTGGGCGCAGGCGATGCGCAGGCCCCCAGGAGGTCGCCTCGACCTCCGGGGCGAGATCCTCCGGGGTCTCGGGGGCGAAGGCCGGCTCCGGTTCGGCCGGGCCGGCCGCGACCAGGAACGCCGCCGTCCGGGCGAGCGACAGGCGGGCGCGGCCGCCGGTGCCGTCTCGAAGCCGGTGGGCCAGCAGGCGGAGCGCGCCCGCCGCCATGAGGTAGCCGGTGGCGTGGTCGAGCGCCTGGACCGGGAGCGGCACCGGCGCCTCGGCCTGCCGCCAGGCCTGCCCGGCCGCGGCGAGGCCGCAGCTCATCTGCACGAGGCTGTCGAAGCCGCGCCGCCCCGCCCAGGGGCCGGTCCAGCCATAGGCGTCGAGCGCCACGTCGATCAGGCCCGGGGCCAGAGCCCGCCGCGCCTCGGGGCCGTAGCCGAGGCCGTCGAGGGCGCCGGGGCGGTAGCCGTGGACCAGCACGTCCGCCCCCGCCAGCAGCGCCTCGAAGGTCGCCCGGTCTGCGGCCCTGCGCAGGTCGAGGCGGGAACAGGTCTTCCCCAGCGTCATCTCGGGCACGAGGGCCGGCTCGTCCCAGTCGGGCGCATCGATCCGCAGCACATCCGCCCCGAACCCGGCCAGGAACCGGGTCGCCACCGGGCCGGCGAGCACCCGGGTCAGGTCGAGCACCCGCAAACCCGCCAGCGGCCGCTCCGGCCGGGGCCGCCAGCGCGACGCGCTCCGGTCGGGGTCCGAATCGAACGCCACCAGGGGCTCGGCCGCCACCGCCCGGCCCTGGGGATGGGACGCCCACGCCTCCAACCCACGCATCTCGGCCGCGCAGCCGCCCTCGGCCACCACCGCCGCCTCGAGATCCGCCTTGGCCCAGCCGGCCACCGCCCGCGCCATGCCGGCCCGGTCGGCCTGGGCGCCGAGCACCCGTTCGGCCGCCGCCCGGTGATGCGGGGCGTTGGTGTGGAGCCGGATCCAGCCGTCCCGGGTCCGGTAATCCCCGGCCACCGGATCCCAGGGCGCCGGCACCCGCCAGTTATCCGGCCGCAGCGACGTCGCGAACCAGGCCGCGGCGAGCCGCCGGTCCACGGCGACCGGCCCATCGAGGCCCGCAACTTCCGCGAGCGCCTGGCCGGCGGCTGCAATCGAGGCCGCGGCGAGGTCCGTCACCCGGAATGCGGAGGGCAGGGCGCCGGACCCGGAAACGCGAAGTCTGGCGGCAGGCCGTGAAGGCTCTGCGAAGGGAAGCCGGACTTGGGCGGCCAATTCTTCGTCGATCCCGGGCATGGCGCGTCCCCCCCGCTGCGAGCACCGCGCATGATCGCGCATCCGCGGGCGGGTAGGCTAGGGTGCCGGCCGCGCTATAAGGGTCCCATGTCCGAGGCCGAAACCCCGCCGCTCCTGTCCGTCGAGGGCCTGTCCGTCGCCTTCCGCTCCCGCGCAGGCGAGACGGCGGCGGTCGATTCGATCGGCTTCACGATCCACCGGGGCGAGACCGTCGCGCTGGTGGGGGAATCGGGCTCCGGCAAGTCCGTGACCGCCCTGGCGATCCTGCGGCTGCTCGACGGCGCGGCGCGGCAGAGTGGAAAAATCCTGTTCAAAGGCAGGGACTTGGCGGTTCTATCGGAACGCCAGATGCGCGATGTGCGCGGCGCCGACATCACCATGGTGTTCCAGGAGCCGATGACCTCGCTCAACCCGCTCCACACGATCGAGCGGCAGATCGGCGAGGTGCTGGGGCTCCACCGCGGCCTCACCGGCAAACCCGCCCGGGCGCGGATTCTCGAGCTCCTGGAACTGGTTGGCCTGCGCGATGCCGCGCGCCGCCTGGGCGCCTACCCGCACGAACTCTCCGGTGGCCAGCGCCAGCGGGTGATGATCGCCATGGCGCTGGCCTGCGAACCGGACCTGCTGGTCGCCGACGAGCCGACCACCGCTCTCGATGTGACGGTGCAGGCCCAGATCCTGGCGCTGCTCGCCGACCTGCAGAAGCGGCTCGGCATGGCGCTCCTGTTCATCACCCACGATCTCGGCATCGTCGAGCGCATCGCCGACCGGGTCTGCGTGATGCTGAAGGGCAAGATCGTCGAGGCCGGCGAGACCAAGGCGGTCTTCGCCGACCCGCAGCACGACTACACACGCCGCCTGATCGCCTCGGAACCGAAGGGCCGGGCCAACCCGGTCCCGGCCGACGCGGCGCCCCTGGTGGAGGCCGGCCCGCTCAAGGTCTGGTTCCCGCTGAAGGCGGGCGCGTTCCGGCGCGTCACCGGCCACGTCAAGGCGGTGGACGGGGTCTCGCTCACGGTGCGGGCGGGCGAAACCGTTGGTGTCGTTGGCGAATCCGGGTCCGGCAAGACCACGCTGGGCCTCGCCCTGCTGCGGCTCACCGGCTCCGAAGGCCCGATCGTGTTCCTGGGCCAGGCCATCGACGGCTTCACCGTGGCGCAGATGCGCCCACTCCGGAAGGACATGCAGGTGGTCTTCCAGGACCCCTACGGCTCGCTCTCGCCGCGCATGTCCGTGGCCGACATCGTCGCCGAGGGGCTGATCGTGCAGGGCACCGCGCGCTCCCGGGCCGAGCGGCGGGCGGTGGTCTCCAAGGCGCTCACCGATGTCGGCCTCGACCCGGCCGCCATGGACCGCTACCCGCACGAATTCTCCGGCGGCCAGCGCCAGCGCATCGCCATCGCCCGGGCCATGGTGCTCAACCCACGCTTCGTCGTGTTGGACGAGCCGACGTCGGCGCTGGACCGCTCGGTGCAGGCGCAGATCGTGACGCTGCTGCGCGACCTGCAGCGCGAGCGCGGGTTGGCCTACCTGTTCATCAGCCACGACCTGAAGGTGGTGCGGGCGCTCGCGAACTACGTGGTGGTGATGCAGAACGGCCGGGTGGTCGAGGAAGGCCCGGCGGAGACGATTTTTTCCGATCCGCAGACACCCTACACACGGGCGCTGTTCAAGGCCGCCTTCGCCCTGGACAGCGATGTCGCCGCCGAGCTGGAGCCCGCCTGAAAGTGGCGCGCGCCCTCCTCATCGTCCTCGATTCCGTCGGCATCGGCGGCGCCCCGGACGCCGCAGCGTACGGCGATACTGGGTCCGACACGCTCGGGCATATCGCCGAGGCCTGCGCGGCCGGGCGCGGCGACCGGGCGGGCCTACGCGCCGGCCCTCTGCGCCTGCCCCATCTCGCCGGCCTCGGGCTGGGTCTGGCGGCCGCCGGAGCTTCGGGCCGTATGCCTCCGAACCTCGACCCCGCAGGTGAGCCGGAGGGCGCCTACGGACATGCCGTGGAGACGGCCGCCGGCAAGGACACCCCATCCGGCCATTGGGAGATCACCGGGCTACCGATGCCCGAACCCTGGGGCCATTTCCCGAACAGCCAACCAGCCTTCCCGGCCGCGCTGACGGCGGCGTTGATCGCGGAAGGCGGCCTACCCGGCATCCTGGGTGACCGACACGCGCCCGGCGTCGCCATCATCTACGAACTCGGCGCCGAGCACGTCCGGACCGGTCGGCCGATCTGCTACACCTCGGCCGACAGCGTCTTCCAGATCGCCGCCCACGAGGAGGCGTTCGGATTGGAGCGCCTCTACGCGCTTTGCATGACCGCGCGCCGCCTATGCGACCCCTACCGGGTCTGCCGCGTGATCGCCCGGCCGTTCATCGGCTCCGTGGCGGCGGGCTTCCGCCGGACCGGCAACCGCAAGGATTTCGCGGTCGCCCCCCCGGGGCAAACCCTGCTCGACCGGGCCGAAGCCGAGGGCCGGGCAGTGGTCAGCGTCGGCAAGATCGGCGACATCTTCGCCCACCGCGCCACCGGCCGCGAGATCAAGCCTGGCGCGAACGCGGCCTGCCTCAATGCGGCCCTGGACGCCTTGGGAGATCTGCCCGAGGGCGGGCTGATCTTCGTGAACCTGGTGGATTTCGACACGGAGCACGGCCACCGCCGGGACGTGCCCGGCTACGCCGCGGAACTGGAGGCGTTCGACGCCCGCATCCCGGAGATCCTGGCGGCGCTCGGGCCCGGCGACCTGGCGGTGATCACTGCCGACCACGGCAACGACCCGACCTGGCCGGGGACCGACCATACGCGGGAGCAGGTGCCAGTCCTGGCTTTCGGCCCCGGTGTCGCGTCCCGATCGATCGGCCGGCGGGACACCTTCGCCGATATCGGCGCCACCCTGGCGGCCCATCTCGGCCTGGCCTGGGATGGCGCCGGCCAATCGTTCCTGTAGGGAGCCGAGACATGCGAGACGACGACGAGCGGCCGCGCAAGGCCGTCGCCCACGAGATCGGGCAATCCCTCGACACGCTGTCGCTCTCCGACCTCGACGCGCGCGTCGCGCTGCTGCGAGAGGAGATCGCGCGGATCGAGGCGGCCCGGGCGGCCAAGCAGGCCGCACAAGGCGCGGCCGACGCCTTTTTCAAGCGGGGCTGACATCTTGGATCGGACCGAAACCCTCGCGGCCCTGCGGCGCGGCGATCTCGCGGGCGCCCGGGAACTGCGGTTGCCGGACGGACTCGCTGAATTTCCCCAGGAGGTGTTCGGCCTCGCAGACACCCTGGAAGTGCTGGATCTCGGGCGTGGTAGCCTCGCCGATCTGCCGGTCGATCTCGGCCGCCTCCAGAATCTGAGGGTGCTGTTCTGCTCCGGCAATCCGTTCGCGCGGCTGCCGTCCGTCCTCGGCCAATGCCCGACGCTGAGCCAGCTCGGCTTTCGCGGATGCGGCATCCGGGAGGTGCCGGCGGAGGCGCTGCCACGCGACCTGCGCTGGCTCACCCTCACGGACAACCGGATCGAGACGCTGCCGAACACGCTGGGGGCACGGCCGCTGCTACAGAAGCTGATGCTGTCGGGCAACCGCATCGCGCATCTGCCCGAGAGCTTGGCGGAGGCGCAGAACCTCGAACTGATCCGCCTGTCCTGCAACCGTCTCGAGGCGCTGCCGCCTTGGCTGGCACGCCTGCCGCGCCTCGCCTGGATCTCCTACGCGGGCAATCCCGCCGAACCGCCGACGGAGCCCGCACCGGCGGCGGCCGTGCCGTGGACCGCGCTCGAGGTCGGCGATTTGCTCGGGGAGGGTGCCTCGGGCCGGGTCCACCGCGCCGTCTGGCGCGGACCTACTGGCCCGCAGGAGGTTGCGCTGAAGCTGTTCAAGGGCGCGATGACCAGCGACGGTCTGCCGGAGCGCGAGATGGAAGCCTGCCTCGCTGCCGGAACCCATCCGGCGCTCACAGGCGCCCTCGGCCGGCTCGTCGACCATCCCGACGGTGCGCAGGGCTTGCTGCTCCGGCTCTTGCCGGCCCAGTGGCGCGTGCTCGCCGGCCCGCCGAGCCTCGCGAGTTGCAGCCGTGACGTCTACGACCCCACCCTGACGCTTGCCACAGGGCATGGCCTGCGCATCGCCGGCGCGGTGGCCGAAGCCGTGGCCCATCTGCACGGGCGTGGCCTGCTCCACGGCGACGTCTACGCCCACAACACGCTGTGGAATGCCGCAACCGGCGCCGCCGTGCTCAGCGATTTCGGCGCCGCCTCGGCGCTGCCTGCTGGCGAAGACGGTGCGGCGCTGAAGCGGATCGAGGTGCGGGCGGTGGGGATCCTGCTGAGCGAGTTGCTGGACCGCAGCGACGGGGCCCTGAACGGGCTGCAGACGCTTGTGGAGGCCTGCCTGCAACCGACCCCGACGAACCGGCCCGATCTGGCGGAAGTGATCTCAGCGATCACGACCGGCGAAACCTTTGACCGGTGCTTAACCTAAAGCCATTCGCGATCCGGGATGACGATCATGCATCCGGGGCCGCCACGATCACCGGTCCTTCAGCCCTCAGTTCCCCGGATACGTACCAGCTATCCCACTGGGAGAACTGCCGAAAAACCCGGACATATCCCTTCGCAGCGAGAAGCGCGTCGATCGCGACCTCGTTCTTCGGATTGTTCTCGACAGATAGGACATTGAATTTTCGGCTGAAGCTGTAAGCCGAAAGGATGTCGAGTTCGCTCCCCTCGGTATCGATCGACAGGTAATCGATGCAAGGCGGCGCCGCGTAGGCGTCGAGCAGATCGTCCAGGGAAATGGTTTCAATCTCGATGCGCTGCCCGCGGCTGCGCGTCTCGGCGAAATGGTCGGACTCAGCGAAACGGGCGATGCCGCTCAATTCGGGATCCGAGTCGTTGGTCGCGATGAAGGTGACCGTCTCGTGCGACCGGGACGAAACGCATCTGTGTTCGATCGCGGCGTCTCGCTCGGCCGCCAACGCGGCGTGCCAGATAGGATTCGGCTCCGCAAGAATCCCCTTCCACCCCAGTGTTTTTTCGAGCAGCCACGTGTTGCTGTTCTTCCTGCCGTTCGTGGCCCCGAATTCTACAAAGTAGCCGCCGATCTTCTCGCCCAGCTCGAAGCAAACCCAGAGATCCTGCAAAATCTGCGATTTCGATTGAGACCTTCGCGCAAGGCAATACGCAAGGAACGTCGCATCGCGATCCAATACGAACCGTCGTACCTGCTTCCTGTTGAGGCGCAAAGCGTTGAATAACATCTTTTGGATGGCAACATTGTCTAACAGCTTGCCGGCCAAGCTAGACGCACCGGAAAGGAGATATTCCCTCGAAGTCATCACCGTCCGGCCCAGATACATGAATTTGCGCAGCGCAGTAAATGTTTTTACTGTAATGTCAAGGACACTGCGCAGCGCATCTCATGCGATCGGCACCGATTCAGTTCGGTCCCGAGCCGGCAGACGATACGATTTCCCGAAAACCCTTGCCTGCTCCGGGACCAGGTCGCCGCGCGGGCATCCAGGAAAGACCCGGCCTCGCCCTTCGACACCGGGACACCGGGCGATCTCCATTCGTCATCGTCGACCGAGGCGGAGGCCGGGAGGCGCTGCCGCATCGGCGTGAGACCGGAGGGCCTCGCGAGCCTATCGCGACAGCGGTGGTCCCGGATCGATCGCCGGCAACTCGTTCGCCGGGAGGGCCGCGCCGACCTGCGCCTGCGCAGTTCCGACCCCGCGCGCCCGGTTGGCCAGGGTGACGGTGAGGCGCTCGGCCGTATCGGGCTGCATCGCCGAGAGCACCTCGGCCATCTTGCGCGGGTTCATGGCCAGCACGATCGGCACCAGCACGTCCTGGCCGAGGCGGTCGAACACCCGGGCAGCATCCTTGGGCTTCATCGTCTCGTACATCGTGACGATGTTCTTGAGCCCCTGCTTCTCGGCGTCCTCGCGGGCCTTGGCAGCCGAATCGACCTTCTCCTCCGCCTGCTTGAGGTCGCCCAGCCCGGTCTCGAGCTTGCGTTCGGCCTCGTTGAGCATCTTCTCGCGCAGTTCCAGCTCGTCGTTCTTCTGCCGCAGCGCGTCGCGCCGGGCGCCGAGCTTTTCCAGGAGCGCGCGTTCGGTCGGGGAACCGGATGCCGCCTTCGCCGGCTCGGGCGCGGGCATCTCCGACGGCTTCTCGATCGGTGCCGCGGCCGTCTCCTCCTTGGCGCCGACCGAGCCGGTGGTACCGGGATCGGGGGGCTCGTAGCCGGTGCGCGCCCGGGCCACCGCCCGGCCGTATTCGGGCAGGGTTCCGGCACCCGGCAGGCCGACCTGCCCCAGGGTGAGCAGCTTGAGCAGCAGCAGGCCGCCGGCTGCGATCGCCACGGCATCGATCAGGCGCAGCCGCACCGGCCGCACGGGCTTCAACCGCGGGCGGCGCAGGGCCGTGGCGTCCGTGCGTGGCGCCTGCGGGGTCGGCTTGGGTGCCGGCGGGATCTTCGGGGCCGGGACGCCGGTCACGCGGCGCGCGCCCGGACGCGGGCGAGGGCGCGCTCGCTCATGGCCAGGGCCGCGGCGGCGGCGGCGCCGAGGCGCTCGCCGTTGGGGCTCGCGGGCTCGGACCGGCGCGTCGCGGGAGCCTCGGGCTCGGGGACCGGCCGCGGGGCGGACGGCGGCTCGGACCGGACCGGCGCGGCCCGCATCTGCGCGACGATCGCTCCGATGCGCATCACGACGGTCTCCCCGGCCTCCACCTGCGCAGCCAGTTCGGCGGAGCGGGCTGTGGCGGCCTCGATCCGCGTGGTCAGGGTGCGGTCGCCGTCATCGATCGCCGAGCGCAGCCCCGCGATAGCGCGCTCGGCGGTGCTGGTGGCGACCATTAAGTCGCCGATAGTCTGGCGCAAGGCCGCCTCGTCACCCTTGAGTTGGCTGATCCGGCGCGACAGGCGCAGGCAGGTGACGATCGTGGCCGCCAGGAGGACGGCGACCAGGATATCGGCGGCGAGCGTGACGAAGAGACTCATGATCCGGACCTATCGCACGCTAGACGTCTGTGTGGCTGTTCATTGAGGCCTCGTAGGCCTGGATGGTCGTGCGCGAGCGGCGCAGGGGCCGGGTGACCTGCACGGCGATGTTACCGTCGACCTGGCCGATCCGTCCCTGGGTGAGGGCCCAGTCGCCGCAGCGCACCGCAATCAGGTCGGAGGGCTTGGCGTCGAACATCAGGGTGTCGCCGACCTTGAGGCGCATCACCTGCTTGAGCGGCAGCATCATCTCGTGCAGCACCGCCTCCATGGTGACGTCGGCCTGCCAGATCTCGGTGGCGAGGTGGCCCTCCCAGACATGGTCTCGGCCGAGCTTCTCGCCCATGAAGCTCTGGGTCAGCAGTTCCCGGATCGGCTCGATGGTCGCGTAGGGGAACAGGATCTGCAGCATGCCGCCGCGCCCGTCGACGTCGAGGCGGAGGCTGATCAGGATCGCGGCGTTGCCGGGGCGGGTGATGGTGGCGAAGCGCGGGTTGGTCTCGATCCGGTCGATGCCGAAGGTCACCGGCGAGAGCGGCTGGAACGACATCTCCAGATCGCCGAGCACGATCTCCACGAGGCGGCGCACTAGCGTCATCTCGATCGACGTGAACGGCCGTCCGTCGAGACGGCTCGACGAGCCACCGCGCTTGCCCCCGAGCAGCAGGTCGAAGGTCGCGTAGGCGAGGTTCGAATCGACTGTGACGAGGCCGGAATTCTCCCATTGCTCGGCGCGGAACACGCCCAGCAGGGTCGGGAGCGGGATCGCGTTGAGATAGTCGCCGAAGCGCACCGAGGTGATGTTGTCCAGCGTCACCTCGACGTTGTCCTGGAACAGGTTGCGCAGGGAGGTCGACAGCAACCGGATCATCCGGTCGAAGACGATCTCCAGCATCGGCAGGCGTTCGTACTGGACGACGCCCGAGTCGACGATGGCCTGAACGCCCCCGGCCCCCGAGGCCGAGAGCTCGCGCATCGAGAAGCCGAGGACGCCGTCGATCTCGTCCTGGTTCAGCACCCGGTCGTTGCCGGCGAGCTCGGGGAGGTTGTCGCTCTCCCCGTCCTCAATCATCGTCGCCCATTCGGCGGCGACGTCTCCGGCGTTGCGCGTGGTGCCCTGCTCGGCGAGCGCCGCGCCCCATTCCTCGGCGAGCGACGTGTCGCCGCCCTCGGCGCCCTGCTCCAGGAGGGCGGCCGACCAGTCGTCTTCGGGAAGTTCGTCCTCGGGTTCCATCAGACGCGTCCGCTAGAAGCCTGGTTCGCGGTGACCGCCAGGGCCGACGGGTCGGTCACTGGACGATCACGTCCTTGAACAGCACCGCCTCGACCTTGGCGGGATAGACGGCGACGTTCACGCGCCGCAGCAACTCCTCGCGCAGCCGGTAGAGCCCGACCGACCCGGTGAGGTCACTCGCATGCAGCTCGCGCATGTAGACCTGCAGGGTGTCCTCGATGCGCGGCATCAGGGGCTTCACCTCGTCCTCGACCCCGGCATCCTTGAGTTCCAGGGCGAGCCGCAGCTTGGCGTACTTGGCCTTCTCCTGTGGCGCGTCGGGGCTGAGGTTCAGCAGCATCTCGCGCATCTCGACGAACACGATCGGCTTCTTGCCGTCCGGGCCGACGCCCTTGGCGGCGTCGCCGTGCCCGCCGCCGTGACCACCACCATGTCCGCCGCCCGAGGCAGCCTCCTTGCCCTCACCGCCACCGCCAGACCCCATCATCATGAAGGCACCGCCGCCGCCGACGACGACCAGCAACACGGCCGCCCCGATCATGATGAGCTTCTTCTTGCCCTTCGGAGCCGCCTCGGCGCCGGCTTCGCCCTCTTCGGCGGCCTTTTTGGGCTTCTTGGCCATGGGAAATAATACTCTCTCGCGGATATCCGCGTGCCGGGTATGACCGGATATCGGAGCATTACGGTTAACGCGTCGTTAAGCGGGCAAATCCTGCCGGGCCAGGATTGCCGTAGCGCAGGCCCGACCCATCCGGGTGGTTGCCGGAGCGTCGCGCAAATCATTCAATTTGCATGCAAATTTGGATTTTTGAGCGTTGGCACAGCGGATGCTGAATGGATCGTTGCCGCCACCGCGGCACGCGAGTGTCAGAGTCCACGATGCAGAATGCCCTCTTCGTCGGCGTGTCGAGCCAGGTGGCGCTTCAGCGCGAGCTGGACGTCATCTCCAACAACATGGCGAACGTCTCGACCACCGGCTTCAAGGGCCGGAGCACGCGGTTCCAGGAATACCTGATGCCGGTGGCGAGCGCGGATTCGTTCGCCCGCCCGGACAGGCGCCTCTCCTACGTCATCGACCAGGGCACGACGCTGGACCTGGGGCAGGGGCCGATCGAGCAGACCGGCAACCCGCTCAACGTCGCGGTGAAGGGCTCGGCGTTCATCGCGGTGCAGTCGCCCCAAGGCGAGCGCTACACCCGGAACGGCGCCTTCGAGATCGACCCGACCGGCGCGCTGGTGACCAGCGACGGCTACAAGGTCGTCGGCGACGGCGGGCCGATCACCATCAACCAACAGGAGACCGGGCTGACGATCGGCCTCGACGGCACCGTGTCGACCAACCTCGGCATCCGCGGCAAGATCAAGCTCGTCACCTTCGCAAACCCGCAGCGTCTCACCAACGAGGGCGGCAACCTCTACGCGTCGCCCGAGCCGGCCCGCGCGGCCGGACTCGACGGCCGCCTGGAATCCGGCGCGCTGGAGCGCTCGAACGTCCGTCCGGTCATCGAGATGACCCGGCTGATGGACGTGAACCGCTCCTATGCCATGGTGTCGAGCATGATCAGCCGCCTCGACGACCTGCGGGGCACGGCGATCCGCCGCCTCGCCGACGTCGCGTAAGGGGGGCTCGACCGATGCGCGCCCTTTACTCAGCCGCCACCGGCATGGCGGCCCAGGAACTGAACGTCCAGGTCATCTCGAACAACATCGCGAACCTGCGCACCACCGGCTACAAGCGCCAGCAGGTGCATTTCCAGGATCTGCTCTACCAGAACCTGCGCCGAGCCGGCTCCTCGACTTCCGAGCAGAACACCCAGCTTCCCGCCGGCCTCGCCCTCGGCTCGGGCGTGAAGACGACCTCGACCGCCCGCGTCATGTCGCAGGGCACGCTGAGCTCGACCGAGAAGGACTACGACGTCGCGGTCCGTGGCGAGGGCTTCTTCCGGGTGACGATGCCGGATGGCCGCACCGCCTATTCCCGGGACGGTTCGTTCGACCTCTCGGCCACCGGCCAGCTCGTCACCCGCGACGGCTACCTGCTCGATCCGGCGATCACCGTGCCGCAGACGGCGACCGCGGTCACGATCAGCGCTACCGGCGCCGTCCAGGCGACGCTGCCCGGGCAGACCGCGCCGCAGGCGCTCGGCCAGTTCCAGCTCTCGCGCTTCGTCAACAAGGTCGGCCTCGAATCGATCGGCGACAACCTGTTCATCGAGACGGCGGCCTCGGGGCCGGCGATCAGCGGCCTGCCGGGAGCGGAAGGATTTGGAAACCTTCAGCAGAGTTATTTGGAAGAGGCGAACGTGAACGCCGTCACCGAGATCTCGTCGCTGATCGCCGCGCAGCGCGCCTACGAGATGAACTCGAAGGTCGTGACCGCCGCCGACCAGATGCTCTCCACCACCTCGCAGATGTTCCGCAGCTGACCGCGCGTCCTGCCCTCACTTCAGGTCTCCGATCATGTATGCCGGCTCCCAGATCGACCTTGCCGACCTGCCCCTCGTCAGCACGGCGACGGACGAGAGCGACCTCAACCCGATCGTCCGCCGGACCCGCCCGCGGGTGGCGCCCCCCGGCGCCGCGGTGCTTGTGCGCGCGGCGCTCGCCTTCCTGACCTTCGCGGCCATCGGCGCCCTTGCGATCCCGGCGATGGCCCAGACCGCCCCCCCGCAGAACGAGGCTCAGAAGGCGCAGCCGCGCCTGCGCGGAGACGTGACCGCCCGCGGCGATGTGCTCGCCCTGTCCGACCTCGTCGAGGGCGCGCCGGACGCGCTCGCCGCGCGGCCGCTGTTCCGCTCACCCGCGCTCGGCGCCACCGGCACGATCCAGACCCGCCGCATCGTCGAGGCCGCCGCAGCCCTGGGCCTGACCGGCCTGGAGACCGGTGGCCGGATGCAGATCGCCGTGCAGCGCGCCGCGCGACGCCTGGGACCGCCGGATCTGGAGGCCGCGCTCAAGCGCGCCCTGGAGACGGGCTACGGCCTCGATCCGCGCAGCGTGGCCGTCCGCTTCGACGGCGACGGCCCGACGCTGCTGGCGCCGGTTGACCTCGCCGGTCAGGCCACGGCCCTCGACCTGACCTACGATCCGCGCTCCCGCCGCGTCACGGGTCTCGTCAGTCTCGGCGAGCGGCAGGCATCGCTCCGGGTCTCGGGCGTGGTGGTCGAACTGCGCGAGGTGGCGGTGCTCACCCGGTCGCTCAACCGGGGTGATCCGGTGCGAGACGGCGACCTCGTCGTCGAGCGCCGCCCCCGCGAGATGGTCGCGGCCGACGCGCAGGCCGGCGCCACGGCGGTCCTGGGTGAGGTCGCCCAGCACGCGCTGCCGGCCGGCACGGTGCTGCGGGTCTCCGACACCGCCCTGCCGGAGCTGGTGGCCCGGGGCGAGAGCGTGACCATCGTGTACGAGACCGCCAGCGTCAGCCTGTCGATGCGCGGGCTGGCCAACGAGGCCGGCCGGATGGGCGCGGTCGTCAACGTCGTGAATGTGGCCTCGAAGAAGGTCCTCCAGGCTACCGTGATCGGCCCCGGCCGGGTCTCGGTCGGCCCCGCCTCCACGACTCAGCAGGCCGCCGCGGCCCCGCAAGTCCAGGCGACGGCGTCCCTGCGCTGATCGCCCATCCGATGCGTCAACGAGTTTCCCGATGACCAGCCGCCTCGCCCTGACCCCGCTCGTCGCCGTGCTGTTCGCCGGCCTCGGGGCCTGCAACACCGCCGACCGGCTGTCCCAGGTCGGCGCCACCCCGGCGCTGTCGGCGATCGAGGATCCGACCACCCAGCCGGGCTACAAGCCTGTCCGGATGCCGATGCCCGACGTGCAGCCGGTCTCCTACGCGCCGAATTCGCTCTGGCGCACCGGCTCCCGGGCGTTCTTCAAGGATCAGCGGGCGGCCCGGCTCGGCGACCTGCTGACCGTGAAGGTCAACGTCACCGACAAGGCCAACATCAACAACGAGACCAAGCGGTCCCGGGCCAACACCGAGAGCTTCGGCCTGCCGAACGCCCTGGGGCTGGAGAACAATGCGGTCGGCAAGTCCTTCGGCGTCGGCAGCACGGCGCTGCTCGCCGCCACCTCGGCCACTGCCAACGACGGCGCCGGCTCGGTCCAGCGGGCCGAGACCGTGACCACCAACGTCGCCGCGGTGGTCACGCAGGTGCTGCCCAACGGCAACCTGGTGGTCGAGGGCAAGCAGGAGATCCGCGTCAACTTCGAGGTTCGCGAGATGGTGGTGGCCGGCGTGGTCCGGCCGGAGGACATCGAGTCCGACAACACCATCGACTCGACCAAGATCGCCCAGGCCCGCATCGCGTATGGCGGCCGCGGCCAGATCACCGACGTGCAGCAGCCCCGCTACGGCCAGCAGATCGTGGATATCCTGCTGCCGTTCTGAGCGCTCTCAGCTCGGCTCCTCCGGCTCCGGCCCGCGGGTCACGTCGAGGCCCGAGGCGGCCCCCGCGGGCGGCCCGACCTTCACCGGCGCACCGGTGCGCGCGGCCTCGTAGATCGCCTCCATGAGCACCTGATCCTGCAGCCCCTCTTCGCCGGGGGTGCGGGGACGCAGGTTCTCCTGGATGCACCGGGAGAAGTGGTCCATCTCGAGGGCGAACTGGTTCTTGGGGCTCAGAACCTTCTCGTCGCGGGTTCCGTTCTTGCCGTCGCGGTGGGACACGAACAGGCGCTGGCCCTCGTACGCGAAGGCGTTCTGCAGATCGACGGAGGCGCTCCCGGTGTGGAGCGTCAGGCTCCGGGCCTCGTACACGCCGTAGCTCGACGTGCATTGCGCGATCACCCCGGACGGGAAGCGCATCGTGAAGGTGACCGTCTCCTCGACCTCGCGGAACTTCGGATCGTCGGGCGGAGAGTGGATCTGGGCCTGGATCAGGTCGGGCTCCTCGCCGAGGACGGCCCGGGTGGTGTTGAGGCAGTAGAGCCCGATATCCGGCAGCGATCCGCCGCCCGCGAGCGCCTTCTTGAGCCGCCACTGCTCAGGCAGCCCGCTCGTCTGGCCGTTGAACGCCTGGATCAGCCGGGGACGCCCGAACTCGCCTGAGCGGGCGAGCTTGATCACCGCGCGGTTGTGCGGCTCGTACTGGCAGCGATAGGCGATCATCAGCTTGACGTTGGCCTGGTTGCAAGCCGCGATCATGTCGCGGCACTCCTGCGAGGCCACCGCCATTGGCTTCTCGCACAGCACCTGCTTTCCGGCTGCCGCGGCGGCCAGGACGTTGTCCCG
This sequence comes from Methylobacterium sp. AC315, assembly GCF_979253755.1. Taxonomy (NCBI): domain Bacteria; kingdom Pseudomonadati; phylum Pseudomonadota; class Alphaproteobacteria; order Hyphomicrobiales; family Methylobacteriaceae; genus Methylobacterium; species Methylobacterium sp. AC315. The sequence continues at coordinate 261,737 of NZ_CEEDEA010000004.1, read as the reverse complement.
GTGCACGCTGTTGGGCGTCACGACGTAGACCGCCTGGATTGCCGGGTTGGCCTTCAGCCGATCCCACTCGTCGTAGCCGTAGACGGCATCCTCGGGCAGGCCGTATTGCCGCGCCACGAGCTTGGCCTTGTCGGGGGTTCCCGACATCACCGCGGCCAACCGCGAGCGCTTGGTAACCCCGAAGGCCGGCAGGATCTCGTCGAGGCTCAAACGCCCGAGGCCGACGACGCAATAGCCAACCCGCTGGCCCGGAGGCTGCGGCGCCGGGCTCGGCGCCGGCGGCCGGTCGGCCGGGCCGCGCCAGTTCGGGAACATCACGCGGCCGCCCTGAACAGCGCCGGTATCGGCCGGAACCGCCGGGCCGAGCTGGGCCGCCTGGGCGGTGCTGCCGAGGCCAGCGCCGGCCAGGGCGCCCCCCGCGGCCAGGAGGGTGCGTCGTGAGAGTCGGGTGTCGTCCGCCATGAGCCTCGCCGTTTCGCTGGATCCGGGTCACGGCAGCGAATCGCCGCGACATGGGACGAGCGTCCGCGATCAACGCTGTCCCGTCAGTGAACGCAGGCCGCCATCCGGTCGTTTCCGGACAGCAGCGCGGCGCGCAGACGCGCGACCTCCGCCTCACTGTCGGTCAGGCGGCGGGCCGCCGGCATCCGACTCGGAGGCCGCCTCCGTCGCCTCGCGGATGGGACCCGAAGGCCCCCTCAACCTCCGGTTTACCTTGATCGTCCGGTCAGGCGGGCGGCGGGGGATCGGGCGCCTCCACCTCGCCCCGCCGCTGAAGCTGGAGGGCGACGAACCAGCACAGCGACGCCCAGGCCGCGCCGATGCACCACCCGGCCAGCACGTCGCTCGGCCAGTGAACGCCGAGATAGATCCGGCTGAGTCCGACCAGCAGCGTCAGGCCGACCCCCAGTCCGAGAACCAGGGCCTTCGCGCTGCGATTGCGGTCGAGCCGGGCAATGAGGGTCGCCAGGGTCAGGTACGCGATCGCCGACATCGTGGCGTGGCCGCTCGGGAAGCTCGCCGTGAAGACCTCCATGCCGTGCGGGACAAGGTCCGGCCGGGGCCGCTGGTAGAACAGCTTCAGCACCGTCGAGATTAGCTCACCGCTGCCGACCGCGGCGAGCACGAACAGGCTGATCCGCCGGCGTCCGGAGACCGCCAGGTAGGCCGCCACCGCACAGGTCAGGAACAGGACCGTGAAGACGCTGCCGAGCCCGGTGATGTCGCGCATCGTCTCCTCGAGCCAGGGCGGCCCGATCGGGTCGGACAGGTCGGCGGGATTGCGCAGGGCCAGGAGGATCTTGCGGTCCAGCGCCGCGGTCGAGCCCTCGCCGACCTCGTGGGCGAGGTAGAAGAAGCCGTAGCCCAGGATGCTGACCCCGAGCAGAGCCACGAGGGGCCCGACCTCGTTCAGCCGAAGGCGCAGCCAGACCGACATCGCGCGCCCGGTCAGGGGATTGCGCTGCAGGCCACCCGGCGCCCTCATGGCGCTCCCCTTCCGGTCGGCGTGAGAACCATTAGGCATTCTCCCCGAAGGCCAGCGTGGCGACGGGCTCCCAGGGACCGCCAAGATAGCGCCACAGTTGCGTCGCGGGCGCAGTGAAGTGGAACGGCGCGAAGCCGGCCGACAGGTCGGCGCGGAGCGCGCGGGCCTTGTCGGGGGTGACCTTGTTCTGCACCGTCACGTGTGGCCGCCAACCCTGCCGGTCCTGCGCCGTCAAGTAGGGCTCGAAGGCCTTGGCCAGCCGAGCCCGGAAGTTCGACAGCGACTCTGATTCGAGGACGTAGGCGACGCCGCGGCCCGTGAAGCGCAGGCCCGTGACGGCGACGCCAGGCGCCGGCACCGTCCGGGCCAGCGTCGTCACCGCCTCGATCACCCCGCGCTCCCGGTCCCCCGGCAGGTGGTGGAACAGCGTCGCGTGGGCCGGGATGAAGTTCAGGGCCTCCGGGAAGTTGCGCCGGCGCTCGCCGTCGAAGCGCGCGAAAGTCGGCTCGTCGAAGGCGAGCGTCAGGATCAGGGGGGCCGCGTCATGCATGAGACGCGACATGGCGCCAAAACCGCTCAGGTCCAGTAGAGCACCCGCGCGGCCGGCAGGTCGCGAGCGAGGCGATCCGTCAGATGCGTGCGCATCGCCTGCATCAAGGGCTTCGGGAAGACGTGCTTCACGGTGCCGAACTTGGTGCGCTTCTCCACGCGGTCGGCCTCGTCGAGGGGCAGGTCCGATCCCGGGTACCAGCCGCGCAGGACCGCCTTCGAGATCGGCGTGAAGCGGTGGGTGATGAGTTCGGCGGTCAGGTCCAGATCGGGGATGCCCGCCAGCGCGTCGGCGGCATCGCGGATCAGCCCGGCATAGGCCGCCTCCCAATCCGGTACCGGGATGATCGGCGCGATGGTTAGGCCCACGGGATAGCCGGCCCGCGCCATCGCGGCCATGGCGGCGAGCCGCGCGTCGAGCGGGTCGGTGCCGCCCTCGTAGCGGGAAGCGGGACGGGCATTGACCGAGAAGCGGATCCGCGTGCGCCGGTTGTGCGGCAGGTCGAGGAGCGGGGCGACGGCGGCGAACTTCGTGGTGAAGCGCAACTGCACCGGCGCGTTCCAAGCGCCGAAATGCCGGATCGCCGCCGAGAGCGAGCCGGTGAGATGCTCGATGCCCAGAGGATCCGTGTAGCAGGACGCCTCGAAGGTCGTGCCCTCGTGAGCGCGCTCAGTGGACGCGGAGGTCACGGCGCCCTGGCCGGCATAGCCCGCGAGGTTGCCCAGTATCGCGTCGAGATTGGCGTAGGCCCGGGTCAAGGGCGGCCCCTGGAGCGAGCCGGCGAGGTAGCAATACTGGCAATGGGCCGGGCAGCCCTCCGCGAGGTCGAAGCGCCAGTCGGCCGAGGGCGGGATCGGTTGCAACCGCAGCTTCGTCGGCGGCGCCACCGTAATGGCGAGGGTCGCCTTGGCAGCGGTGTAGGCCCGGCGCGGATCAGCGTCGCGCAGCCCGGTGAGGCGGTTGGCGGCGAGCCGCTCCACGGGCAGCCCCATCGCCTCGGCCCGCGCGACCATGGCACGCCCATGCGCGAAATCCAGCGCGGCCGGGGTTACCAGCACTCGGCGCGGGCGCCAGAGCCGGGCCGGACGGGCACGGGCCGAGCCGTGGCTTTCAACCGGCGAGGGGGCGGGCATCAGGGCAGCGCTGGACGACATGTCTGTCGAACGCACGCCACCCCGGGCGGGTCCGGCCTCGGCGACCCGGCAGCGTGCGGCCGAAGCGCTCGCCGCATTGAAGGCCTGTCGCCGTTCCCGATTGCAAGGTGATCGGGAACGGCTCTAAAGCACCGCCATGGCTGCAGGCAGGGAGAGCGTACATGTCGGCCGCGACGGATGGCTGTTCCTCATCGGCGGCACCAACCGCGTCCTGGACCGTTACCGGGGCGGATTGCGGCACTGGCTGCTCCTGCGCGGCTGGACGCGGCTGATCGAAGCCCGGGCCCGGCGCGCGGAGCGTCTCGGGATCCGCTGCCTTCACGTGATCGTGCCGGAGAAGCTGTCGGTCTACGACGACAAGACCGACGGGCTGCGTTACGCCCCGGGCAAGGCCTCCACACGCCGTCTGGCGCGACGCCTGGCCCGGCATCCGGCCTACCTCGATCTCCTGGCGCCCCTCCGGGCGGGCCGTGACGGCCTGGTGCCGCTCTACCTCCGCACCGACACGCATTGGACCATCGAGGGCTGCCTCCTGGCCTATCGCGAGATCATGCGCGCGCTGGGGTCGATCCCGCCGGCCGATATCGGCGCGCGGCCGCAACTCGTCACCGAAGCCGTAATGGACCTCGGCGAGAAACTCAGCGAGCGCCCACTGGAGCGGCTGAACCGGTTCATGCTGCTGCGCGACGCCAAGCGGGTCGAGGTCGGCCCGCTGCTCGCCGCCTACGAGGTGCAGGGGCGCGACCGGGAGGCCCATGTCGGGGCCCACGTCGTCTTCCGGAACGAGGCGGAGGGCGCCGACCCGCGCCGCCTCGTGCTGTTCGGTGATTCCTGCGCGCATTTTGACCCGTTCCTGCTGACCGGGCTGCTGGCCGAAAGCTTCCGCGAGGTTCACTTTGTCTGGTCGGCCAGCCTCGACTGGGGCTACATCGAACGCGTGCGCCCCGACATCCTGCTGTTCGAGTTGGCCGAGCGATTCCTGGCGCGGCTGCCGCGGGACGATTTCGACGTGGCGGTCTCTGGCCAGCGCGGGACCGGCGGGCGGCTGGCGCAGATGAACGGCGCCGGGCGCGCCACCGCGGCTCAGTAGATCGCGGGGTCCAGGCGGGCGAACTCGGTGATGCTGGCCCCTTGATACTTGACGAAGGATTCGGGGGCGCAGGCGATCCCGATCATCAGCACGAGCAGGGTGGCGACGCAGGCGAGCGTCGCCGTGACCACGTCCGCATGCCGCTTAAGGGTGTGGATCAACAGACACCCCAGGGTGAACAGGGCCGCCTCAGCGACGGGCACCAGCGCGAACGACATCTCTCAGCTCCATCCAGTCTCCCGCCGAGCCGGGGGCGCTGCGGATGCGCAGAAGCGGGCGGGTGGCCGGAAAATGGCCGATTATGCTGCACTGCAATAGAAGCGTTCGCGCAAGCCTGCGTTGCACGAGGCTGGGGCGCACGCCGGAACCGAGTCGGACGGCGCCGCCGGCCCCTTTCCGCAGCCGTCCGGGCTCCCATCTCGCTTCGACGACCATCTGAACCGGGATATCACCATGGGCCTCCTCGTCGACGGCGTCTGGCGCGACCAGTGGTACGACACCGCCTCGACCGGAGGCCGGTTCGAGCGAAAGGCCTCGTCCTTCCGCAACTGGGTGACCGCCGACGGAGCACCCGGTCCTTCAGGGGAGGGCGGCTTCAGGGCCGAGCCGGGGCGCTATCACCTCTACGTCTCGCTGGCCTGCCCGTGGGCCCACCGCACCCTGATCGGGCGGGCGCTCAAGGGCCTGGAGGAGGCGATCACGGTCTCGGTGGTGGATCCGCACATGGGTGCCGAGGGCTGGGTGTTCGGAGACACGCCCGGGGCGACGCCGGACCCGATCCATCGCGCCAGCCGCCTCTACGAGGTCTACCGGGCGGCGGACTCATCCTATACCGGCCGCGTCACGGTGCCGGTGCTGTGGGACCGCAAGCGCGGCACCATCGTGTCGAACGAATCCGCCGAGATCCTGCGGATGCTCAACAGCGCCTTCGGGGAGACCGGGCCGGACCTGTACCCCGAGGATCTGCGCGTTGCGATCGACGCGATCAACGAGCGGGTTTACGACCGGGTCAACAACGGCGTCTACAAGGCCGGCTTCGCCACCGCGCAGGACGCCTACGCGGCAGCCTTCGAGGCGCTGTTTTCCGAACTCGACGCGCTGGAGGAGCGCCTCGACCGGGGCCGCTATCTCTGCGGCGACCGACTGACCGAGGCTGATATCCGCCTGTTCACGACGCTCGTGCGGTTCGATGCCGTCTATGTCGGGCATTTCAAGTGCAACCGGCGCCGCATCGCGGATTATCCCAACCTGTCGAACTATCTGCGCGACCTCTACGCGCTTCCCGGTGTGGCCTCGACAGTCGATTTCACGCACATCAAGCGGCACTATTACGAGAGTCATCCGACCATCAACCCGACCCGGATCGTACCGCTCGGTCCAGAAATCGATCTTACCGCCCCAAACGACCGTGCCCTACGGTTCGGTTGAGCGGAGGCCGATCCCGCCCGGCAGGCCCGCCTCCCTCGACAGACCGTTCAGGACGCCTAGTTCGACCGCAAACGGAGGAGACAGGCCTGCCATGACGAACCGACTGCGCCTCGCGCTGCTTTGCGCGCTCCTCGGCCTCCCCTGCACGGCGCACGCGCAGGCTGCGCTCCGGCTGGAAGGGTCGTGCGAGAAGCTGATCGTCAACGGCCAGGATCTCAGCGCGTCCTGCAGCGACGTGCTGATGAATGCCGTCAACCGCAACCGCACGAGCTTCGACTTCTCCGCGAAGGATGGCCAGACCATCAGCTTCAGCGGCAACGGCGCACAGCAGGAGGCGACCGAGGAGACCGACCCGCTGCAGCCGATCAACTTGGTGATGGTCGGCAAGGACGGGACGCCGACGCTGGCGATCGGCGCCTGCCGCTTCTCGGCCCCGGAGCCCGGCCGCACCGCGATCACCTGCGAGGCCAGCACGGCGGATGGCCGCGCCTTCGCGGGAACCTTCGTAACGGCCGCCAAAGCTGCGGAGAAGGGGGCACCCGGGGCGCCGGCCCGGTGAGTTTGGACTGGTCAGACCCGGTCCGAAGCCCCATCTAAGGCACTCCACGAAAAAAGTTCCGAAGCTAGGCCAATGCTGAATGACACCCTTGCCGGCGGCGCTGCTCCGGCCGGCGACACCGATGCCCTGATCAAGGACACGACGACCGCGGGCTTCCGACAGGATGTCATCGCCGAGTCGATGCACCGGCCGGTCCTGGTCGATTTCTGGGCGCCTTGGTGCGGCCCCTGCAAGCAGCTCACGCCGGTCCTGGAGAAGATTGTCAAGGCGGCCAAGGGCGCCGTGGCGCTGGTCAAGATGAACATCGACGACCATCCCTCGATCGCGGGCCAGCTCGGGATCCAGTCGATCCCGGCCGTGATCGTGTTCCAGAAGGGCCAGCCCGTCGACGGCTTCATGGGTGCAGTACCGGAAAGCCAGATCAAGGAGCTGATCGACCGTGTCGCGGGCCCCGCCCAGGATCCGGTCGAGCTGGCACTCGCGGACGCCGCCGCCCTGATCGAGGAGGGCGACCTTGCGGGCGCCTCCGAGATCTACGCCGCGGTCCTGGAGCAGCAGCCCGACAACGTGGCGGCGCTCGCCGGCCTGGCGAAGATGCAGCTCGACGCCGGCGAGATCGAGAATGCCAAGCGCGTGCTGGCGATGGTCCCGGACGCAAAGGCCGCCGACCCGGCGCTCACCGGCGTCCGTGCCGCCCTGGAACTCGCCGAGCAGGCCGCCTCGCTCGGCGACCTCACGGGATTGCAGCGTGAGGTCGACGCCAATCCGGACGCCCACCAGGCGCGGTTCGACCTCGCTCTGGGTCTCGCCGCCGCGAACGAGCGCGGACAAGCGGTCGATCACCTGATCGAGTTGCGCAAGCGCGACAAGGAATGGAACGAGGATGCGGCGCGCAAGCAGCTCCTGCAGTTCTTCGAGGCCTGGGGCGTGATGGATCCCGACACGATCCGGGGACGACGCAAGCTCTCGGCGCTCCTGTTCTCATGACACTTCGGCTCGCCCTGGGGCGGATATTCCGCCCCAGCATCAGGCCCATCCGGGAGGCGCCATGAGCACCCATGCGAGCTACAAGGGCCCGGCGGATTGCCCCGCCGTCATCCCAGTCTTTCCGCTGCCCGGCGCATTGCTGCTGCCGCGCGGCCAGATGCCCCTGAACATCTTCGAGCCACGCTACCTGTCGATGATCGACGACGCGATGCGCACGGATCGGGTGATCGGGATGATCCAGCCCGATCCGGAAGGGTCGGGGGCGGCGAACCCCAAGCTCTACCGGGTCGGCTGCGTGGGACGGATCACGCAATACGCCGAGACCGGCGACGGCCGTTACCTCGTCTCGCTGACCGGCATCAGCCGGTTCCGGGTCGAGAGCGAGCTGGCCTCCACCAGCACCTACCGCCGCTGCCACGTCTCCTACGAGGACTTCGCGGTGGACTTCGAGGCGCGGGCGGGCGAGGAATTGGTCGACCGCGACGGCGTCCTCAAGGCACTGCGCGACTTCGTGGAATCGAACGATCTGAAGGTGGATTGGGACGGGATCGACGAGGCGCCAGACGAGGCGCTGGTCAACGCCCTCTGCATGATGAGTCCGTTCGGCGTTCGCGAGAAGCAGGCGATGCTGGAGGCCCCCGACCTTAAGACCCGGGCGGAAATCCTGATCGCGGTCACGCAGATGGAACTGGTTCGCGGCTCCGGCCCCGAGCCGACGATGCAATAGGCTCGCACGACCGATGACCAACGACCTCACAACCACCGTCGAGGCGACCCGCGTGGACCCCAAGCTCCTTGAGATCCTGGTTTGTCCGCTGACCAAGGGCACGCTCGAATACGATTCCGCCCGCCAGGAACTGATCAGCCGCTCTGCGAAGCTCGCCTACCCGATCCGCGACGGCATCCCGATCATGCTGCCGGAAGAGGCGCGCTCACTGACGGATTGAGACGCGCGGGGCCGGGACACGCGGTCGGGCGGACATGGTCCGCGCCGCTCGACGAAGCACCGGCCTCGTACCGCCGCTCCAGGACGGGCTGCGACGGTCACGCAGCGCGTTCCGCTAGGTGCGCCGTACCTCCTTTCCCTGACGGCAGAGGACTTTTTCTTCATCCTGCCGTCGCGCTGTCCAGCCCGAAATGGACATCTCGTCTCTCGCCCCGGCGCGGGGGACCGATGCCTCGCCCTGCGATGCACGAGCTCGACGGTATGGGCGGGCGCGTCTGTTCCCCGTGCCAAGGCGCAATCTGAAAATCCGGGCGCGGGTCGAGAAGAATGCTACGCCGGGCCCGGGCGCACCCGTTCCACACGCCGCCTTCGAGGACGGCGTGGATGAACGTTCCCCAATCAATGATACGGCCAAGCAATCGCAGAGCGCGGCGTGACTATTTCCGCCTCATCGAGGCGCAGATCCTGATCTCACCCAAAAACCGTGCAGCCATACTCTTGCCGCTTCCCTCATTCAGCATTGCGTCATCCTCCATCGACGAGTGTGACCCAGCGCGCCATGACGGGCGGCGCGCGCTTTGCTGAAAGAGATACCCGCATGATCAAACTGGTCGCCGCCGCGGCTCTCGCCGCCGGCCTGTTCTCCGCCATATCCCCGTCGGCCCACGCCGCACCGGGCGCGAACAACGGAACGTGGTCGGTGGAACTCGTGACCGAGAGCGGGCTATGCAACGCCCGCTACACTTACGCCTTGGCGATCCGCGAGGGCCAGGTTCGGCTGGTCTCGGGCGAGGCAGGAGCCCGGGTGAGCGGCCATGTCGGCGCCGACGGCAGCGTCGGTCTCGCCGTCACCACCGGGACGGCGAGCGGGACCGGAACCGGGCGGCTTCAGGCCGGTACCGGCTCGGGCACCTGGAAGGTCGCCACCCTATGCTCCGGCCACTGGACCGCGCGGCGCAGGAACGACCGCACCGCGCAGGCCGACTGACGACGGTCAGGCGGCGCCGGCGAGCCAGGTCCGCGCCTCGGCGAGGCGGGCGCGCTCGAACACCTTGATCTGGGTCGGCGAGACGAAATTGAAGGTCTCGGCCAATGCCTTCAGCCAGGGCGCATCCGTCACCAGGGCGACATGGCTGACGCTCTTCATCATCGAGATGCCGAAGCGCGGGTCCTTGAAGAAGGCGGCCGGCTCCATGCCCTCGAAGGCGCGGATATCCTCGAGCAGCTTGATCTTGCCGCCCTTGTCGAGGTCCGCCTTCATGGCATTCATCGCGGCGTTCATCTCCTCGTCGGAGATCTTGCCGTCGACCACGATCTCGGCGACGTTCGAGTCCGGCGTCTTGGTATAGCTCAGCACTGATCGCTCCTCCGGGAACCGCACGCGTCCCGCCGCCGATCTCCGGCCGCGGGTCCGCTGCCCGTGGCCGCACTGTCTTACAAAAAGCTCTGCGGGTCGACATCGATCGCGACCCGGACGTTGCCACGCACCTTCGGGCCGCGGGCGATCCAGGCGCGCAGATAGGCCTGCATGTCGATGTTGCGCTCCGTCTTCACCAGCAGCCGGAAGCGGTAGCGGCCCCGGACCAAGGCGAGCGGCGCCTCCGCGGGCCCCAGCACCATCACACCCTCCGGCGGATCGGCGGCGCGGGCGAGCGCCTGTCCGTGCGCCTCGGCGACCTCCCGCTCGGCGGCCGAGACGATCAGCGCGGCGAGCCGCCCGAACGGTGGCAGCCCCGCCGCCTCGCGGGCGTGGATCTCCTCCTGATAGAAGCGCTCCGCATCCCCCGACAACAGGGAGGCGATCACCGGGTGTTCGGGCTGGTAGGTCTGGACCAGCGCCCGGCCGGGCTTGTCGCCGCGCCCGGCCCGGCCGGTGACCTGCTGAAGCAGCTGGAAGGTGCGCTCCGCCGCCCGCGGATCGCCAGAGGTCAGTCCGATATCGGCGTCCAGAACGCCGACCAGGGTCAGGCTCGGGAAGTTGTGGCCCTTGGCCACCAGCTGCGTGCCGATGACGAGGTCGCATTCACCGGCCGCCACCGCCTCCAGCTCCTGTCGCAGGCGGTCGGCGCCACCGGGAAAGTCGCTCGACAGCACGACGATGCGCCGGTCCGGGAACAGCGCAGCGGCCTCCTCGGCGATCCGCTCGACGCCGGGGCCGCACGCGGTCAGGTTGTCGAAGGTGCCGCACTCGGTGCAGGCGTCGGGCCGCCGCTCGGTGTAGCCGCACTGATGGCAGACGAGCGCCCGCCGGAACCGGTGCTCCACGAGCCAGGTCGAGCAGTTCTTGCACTGATAGCGGTGCCCGCAGGCCCGGCACAGGGTCAGCGGTGCGTAGCCCCGGCGGTTGAGGAACAGCAAGGCCTGCTCGCCCCGCTCCAGGGTATGCTTCACGGCGTTGACCAGCGGCGGGCTGAGGAAGCGGCCCCGCTCGGGCTGGTCCTTGCGCATGTCGATGGCGGCGATGTCGGGCAGGCGCCGCCCGCCGAACCGCTCCGGCAGCAGCACGTGGCGGTAGCGCCCGCGCGCCGCGTTCACCCGGGTCTCGATCGACGGCGTCGCCGAGGCCAGCACCACCGGACAGCCCTCCAGGCGCCCGCGCACCACCGCCATGTCGCGGGCGTGGTAGTGGACGCCGTCCTCCTGCTTGTAGGCCGCCTCGTGCTCCTCATCGACGACGATCAGGCCGAGGCGGGCGAACGGCAGGAACAGCGCCGAGCGCGCGCCCACCACCACCAGAGCCTCGCCGGCCGCCACCGCGGCCCGCAGTCGCTCGCGGCGTTTGCCGCCGATGCCGGAATGCCAGGCCGCCGGCCGGACCCCGAAGCGCTGGGCGAACCGGTCGAGGAACTGCGCCGTGAGGGCGATCTCGGGCATCAGGATCAGCGCTTGGCGCCCCGCCCGGACGCAGGCCGCGACCGCCTCGAAATAAACCTCGGTCTTGCCGGAGCCGGTGACGCCCTCGAGCAGGATCGGCCGGTTGTCGGCCGCCTCCGCGTCGGGTGACAGCCACGGGAACGGCTCGACCAGTTCCGTCACCGCCTCGGCCTGGGCGGGCGAGAGCGGCGTGCGCGGAAAGTCCGGCTCGGGGGGCAGGGCGACCGGCTCGGGCTCGACCGCGATGGTCTCCAGGACGCCGTCGTCGATCAGGCCGTCGATTACCGAGAGCGAGACCCCGGCTTCCTTGGCGAGCGCGCTCTTGCCGCGCAGCGCACGGTCCGCGGCCGTCGCCACGACCTTGGCTCGCGCCGCGGTCGGCCGTGAGGGCGGCTTGTCGGTGAGGCGCACCGCAACCCGGGCGGTCTCGGCGGCGGCGGCCTCGTCGGGCAGGCGCAGCACCATGGCGAGCGCCGAGCCCTTCGGGGCGAGGGTGTACCGGGCGATCCAGTCGACCAGACTGCGCAGCGGCTCCGAGAGCGGTGCGTAGGGGAGGGTGCCGGTCACGGGGCGCAGGTTCGAGCCGCCGGCCGTCTCGGCCAAGCCCCAGACGACGCCCACGATCTCGCGGGGCCCGAGCGGCACCTGCACCACGTCGCCGACCGCGAGGTCGAGGCCGCCGGGCACGGCGTAGCTGTAGGGCGCATCGAGCGCCAGCGGGATCAGGATCTCGGCGACAAAGGGCATGCGGGCGTATCGGGCGGGTCCGTTCCGGGTCCGTACCACAGGGCCGGGAAAAGAACCCGCGGCTTCAGCCGTCCCGCAGACCCGGCACCAGCGGCAGGGCGGCGAGGCTCATGGCCGCCATCGCCCAGAAGGCCAGTGCCCCGAAGGCGCCGAAGAGCGCGCCGGAGGCCAGCGTCGCCAGCACGCCGGACAGGCCGAGGCCCAGGGTCCCGTAGAGTGCCAGCGCGGTGGCCCGACGTTCCGGGGGCGTCGCGGCCTCGATCAGGCCGAGGCAGGCGAGGTGCAGCAGGGCGAAGCTCAGCCCGTGCAGGACCTCCGCACCCGCGAGGACGGGGATCGCTGTGGTCGAGGCGAGCGCCGCCCAGCGCAGGGCGCCGGCCAGCGCCGCGACCGCGATTCCGGCCGGGAGCCCGATCCGCGCTAGGAGCCAGGGTCCGGCGAACAGGAACACCAGCACCTCGGCCGCCACCGATCCAGACCAGAGCAGTCCGGCGGTGCCGGCTCCAATTCCGGCAGCGCGCCACAGGATCATGGCGAAACCGTCATGCATGGCGTGGGCGCCGACCACCAGCGAAGCCGCGAAGACCACGCGCAGGAAGCGCGGCAGCCGCAGCAGATCCGCGAAGTTGTGCCACGGCATGGGGCCGTTTTGCGCGCCTTCGCGGACCGGCAGCGCCAGGGCCGCACCCGAAGCGGCGATGAACAGGCCCCCGCTCGCCACCAGCGCGGCCCACAAGCCGGACGCGGCGATCAGCCAGCCGGCGGCGCCGGTGGCGGCGATGAAGCCGGCCGAGCCGGCCGCCCGGACCCAGCCATACTGGAAGACGGCCCCGCCCCGGGCGGCGGCGAGCGCCAGCGCGTCGGCCAGCGGCGCAGGCGCGGCGGTTCCGGCCGCGTACAGCAGGGCCGGCCCAAGGAGCTGCCAGAACCCGACGCCGGGCAGGTGCGCCAGGACGGCGAGACCCGCGAGCGCGATGCTCGCCGCCAGGACGGGACGGCCGGCCCGGCTCCGGTCCGCGAAGGCGCCGGCCAGGGGGCCGATCACCAGCCGCAGGGCGCCGGCGGCTGCCAGGAGGGTGCCGATCTGCCCCGGCTCCAGCCCACGCGCCGCGAGAAAGCCCGGCAGGATCGGGGAGAGGAAACCGTAGGCCCCGTACAGGGCAACGTACAAAACGAGGAAGCGGGACAGACCACCCCGCCGAGCGGTGTCGCGCGCGCCGGGATCCATCGGAGCAGCCTCGTCAGGATGCGTGCGGCGGGCAGGGCGACATAGAGGTCCGATCGAAGAGAGACCGGGGTCGCTCCGACAACGGCCAGACAACAGCATCCGGATCGCCGAAGCAAATCACTGCTCCGGATGCATCGCCCGTTCAACCGGGTTAGCAATCAGCCGCCCCTACGCCCCCGCGCCTTGCAATCGCGCGGCCTTCGCAAACAACGTCTCGAAGCGGGCCCTCTCGTTTGCCGAGGGGCCGATATCCTCGCCGAAGGCCGATCCGGTCCGCGCTTCCGCGCTTCCGCGCGCGATCCTGTGCCAGGGTGCCGAGGAGCCGCCCCCGCGATCGGTCAATGCCCGCGCCGGCCTGCCGCCGCGGCGGCGGGGGTCTTGGCGATGCTCTGCCCGAGGCGCAGCAGCAGCATATCGATCAGCAATTGCAGTTCGGTATCCGCGACTCCTTCGAGCGCGTCGCGGCATTCGAGGGCCCGGTCGATGGCGACCGAGAGCGCATCCAGCGGCTCGACCGGCAACGGGGCGGCCTGCTCATCCTCGAGCCGGCTGTCGGTCACGTCGATGATGATGCCGTGCCCGGTCCGCCGGCTCGACGAGCCCGCCGGCAGCCGGCCGCGGTCGAGGATCCACCGGACCTGGCCGGCCGGCGAGAGCGTGCGGTACTCGGCCACGAACAGGCCGCCGCGCTCGCGGATCGCCTGGAACTGCCGCACCACCGCCGGCCGGTCCTCGGGATGGACGCAGGCCTTCGCGATCTCCAGCGGAATCGGCCGCCCGGCGAGGCCAGGATCGCCCGCGAGCACGTCGGCGGCGCCGGCATCGAGGGTGCAGCGATCGGACCGGGGCGACCACGACCACGCGCCGATCACGCCGGACGCGTCGAGGGCTGCCGACAGATCCACCGGCAGGCCGCGCGGGCGCTTGATCGCGTCGACAACCATGGGCGATCTCCGAAACCGGCGTGCCCCTCGCACGCATTCTTCGCAGCCATACAACCCATGATGGAATTAAGAGGCGGTTAACTCAACACCGCAACCTCAATGCTCTCCCGGTCATTCTACTGATGGATTGAGGTTATTCCCGCCGACCGACGAACCGTCCCCGGTTTCGCGCCATGTCGATGGACGCGCGACGGTTGTACTTCATGCGCGGGCTTCAGCCGATCTGCGTGACCAGCGTGAACACGCCGAACAGCAGCACCGCCCCGATCACAACCGCCAGAAGAATGAGCGCAGCCCGCGATTCTTGGATGTCCGACGCCATGAGCCTCCCCGATCGTATCGCCCGGTCCGCCGGGCCGCGCTCCGCGGCGCTTTGCGTGCCAGAGTTGCACCGATCGGCCTGGCTGTCGACGGTGGACGGCGCCATCGGGCGACAGGGATCTCTGGCCGAAACGGCGCCATCTTTGACCGGGTTCACCGCGCCGACCTAAGCAAGGTCCGGCACGATGCTTCGGCGATCGAGGGAGCGACCGATGCGAAGCGATGTTGTGTTCAGTTCGGAGGGCCGGACCTTGCGGGGCTGGCTCTATCGGCCGGACACACCGGAGGGCGCATCCGCTGCGGCCGTGGTGATGGCCCACGGCTTCTCGGCGGTGAAAGAGCTCCGGACCTTCCACGTCGCCCACCTTGCCGTAGCGGCCGAACGTGCCGACCGGTCTCGCGGTGACGCCGCTCCTGCGCGAACTGATCCTGCGGGCGATCCGCGATGGCCGGGCGGACGATCGGGTCGGGCGGCAGGGCCGGCTGTTCGATGTCCTGCTTGATGAGGTCGCCGCGCTCCCGCACTGCCCATTCTGCCTGGCGATGCCGGACGACCCGCGGCTCCGGCGTGTCTGCGACGCGATCCTGGCGCGTCCCGGCGACCGGCGGGACATGGCGGCCTTCGCCCGGGATGCCGGGGCCTCGCCGAGAACACTGGCGCGGCTGGCGGAACGAGAGCTGATGGTCCCGTTCTCAGTCTGGCGTCAGCAGGCCCGCGTCCTGGCCGCGTTGCCGATGCTGGTTGGAGGCGGATCGGTCGCCGAAACCGCGGCCGCGCTGGGCTACGAGACGCCCAGCGCCTTTGCGGCCATGTTCCGCCGGATCATCGGTGCAGCCCCGGCCGCCTATCGGACCCAGGGCGCGGATCCCGCCGCTGCCTTTGGACGAGCCGTACCGACCCGCAAGGCGAGCCGATCCGGTTGACGGGAGCTCCCGATGCGTCCACGTTTGTACCAATCGGTACAAACCGTGAGGATGCGCTGATGTCGGACCGCCCGCCATTTCCACCTTTCACCGCGGAGACCGCCGCCCGAAAGGCCCGCATGGCCGAGGATGCCTGGAACGGGCGGGATCCAGAGCGGGTCTCGCACGCCTACACGCCGGACAGCGTGTGGCGGAACCGAAGCGAGTTCCTGTCGGGGCGCGCGGCGATCGTGGCGTTCCTCCAGCGCAAGTGGGCGCACGAACGCGAATACCGGCTGATCAAGGAGCTCTGGACCTGCGGCGGCGACCGGATCGCCGTGCGCTTCGCGTACGAGTGGCACGACGCGGGCGGGCAATGGTACCGCTCGTACGGCAACGAGAACTGGGAGTTCGACGCGCACGGGCTGATGCGCCGCCGGATCGCCAGCATCAACGATCTGGCGATCGCCGCCGCCGACCGGAAGTTCCGTTGGCCGCTGGGCCGGCGCCCCGACGATCATCCGGGCCTGAGCGACCTGGGCCTCTAGGCACGGTGACGGTGCGCAGCGAGATTCTGCCGGCGCTCGCGGAGGTCTTTCGCGAGCACGGCTACGCGGGCGCCAGCCTCGCGCTGATCGGCAAGGCCACCGGCCTGGGCAAAGGCAGCCTGTACCACCTCTTCCCGGGCGGGAAGGCCGAGATGGCAGCCTGCGTGCTCGCGGAGATCGACGCGTGGTTCGAGGCCAACGTATACCGGCCGCTGCGCGAGGCCGACCGGCCCGAGACCGCGATCTGGGAGATGTTCGCGTCGGTCCAAACCTATTTCCGGTCGGGGCAGCGGGTCTGCCTCGTCGGCGTCCTGGCCCTCGGCAGCGGCCGTGATCTGTTCGCCGAGGCGGTGCGGGGCTACTTCGCCCGCTGGGTCGCCGCCCTCGCCGACGCATTGATGCGTGCGGGGCACGATGCGGAAGCCTGCACGGCGCTGGCTGAGGACGTCGTCGCGCAGATCCAGGGGGCGATCGTGCTCGCGCGGGCGCTCGACGAGCCGGCGGTCTTCACCCGCGCGCTGGCCGCGCTGCGGTCGCGGATCGCGACCGCAGCGGGCTGAGGCGTCGTCTCAGGCGGCGGTGCGGCTCTCGACCATCCGGGCCAGGAAGGCGCTGCCGATCGGGATAACCGAGTCGTCGAAATTGTAGCTGGCATTGTGCAGGCCCGGACCGGGGTTCGAGCCGAGCCAGACATACGCGGCCGGCACAGCCTGGGCCATGTCGGCAAAATCCTCGCTGCCCATCTTCGGGGCCGCATCCGCCTCGACATTGTCGGGTCCGAAAAGTTCGGTCGCCACCGCAGTCGCGGCGGCCGCCTGCTCGGGTGCGTTCTCCAGAACGGAGAACATGTCGTGGATATCGACCTTGATCTCGGCGCCGTACGCGGCGGCGAAGCCCGCGGCCAGCTCGCGCATGCGAGTTCCGGCGAGCGCGCGCAGTTCCCGATCGAAGGTGCGGATCGTGCCGGCCAGCTGCGCCGTCTCCGGGATGACGTTGTAGGCCGAGCCGGCCGAGATCCGGGTGATCGACAGCACGATCGACTTCAGCGGGTCGGCGTTGCGCGAGACGATCGACTGGAGCGCCTGGGCGAGCCCCGTGGCGATCACGATCGGGTCGATGCCGCCTTGCGGATGGGCGGCGTGCGCCCCCCGGCCA
Organism: Methylobacterium sp. AC315; assembly: GCF_979253755.1. Taxonomy (NCBI): domain Bacteria; kingdom Pseudomonadati; phylum Pseudomonadota; class Alphaproteobacteria; order Hyphomicrobiales; family Methylobacteriaceae; genus Methylobacterium; species Methylobacterium sp. AC315. The sequence continues at coordinate 244,817 of NZ_CEEDEA010000004.1, read as the reverse complement.
CGGATGTTGATGTCGAAGAAGTCGGCCGCCGCCATGAGCGGCCCGGGGCGCAGCTTGATCCGCCCGTGGCCGCCGCCCGGCTGGTTGTGCAGGCCGTAGATCTCGTCGCACGGGAAGCGCTCGAACAGCCCGTCCTTCAGCATCGCCCGGGCGCCGCCGCGGCCCTCCTCGGCGGGCTGGAACACGAACACGGCCGTGCCGTCGAAGTCGCGGGTCTCGGCGAGGTAGCGCGCCGCGCCGACCAGCATCGTCGTGTGGCCGTCATGACCGCAGGCGTGCATCTTGCCCGCGTAGGTCGAGCGATAGGGGAGGTTGGTCTCCTCTTCGATCGGCAGGGCGTCCATGTCGGCGCGCAGGCCGATCCGGCGGCCGTTATCGGTGCGGCCCTTCAGGAGCCCGACCACGCCGGTGCCGCCGACGCCGCGATGCACCTCGCAGCCGTACTGCTCCAGGAGATCGGCGACGATGCCGGCGGTGCGTACCTCCTCGAAGCCCAGCTCCGGGTGGGCGTGCAGGTCGCGGCGCAGGGCCGTCAGCTCGTCGGCATAGGTCTTGATGTGGTCGATCGGGCTCATGTGCTCGGGCTCTCGGGGGACGAAGGCGTGGACCGGGCCTCAGCGTCGCCGACAGCGTCCGCGTCGGTGCGCCGGAACGGCGTGAGCGTGTCGAGGACGTCGACCGCCTCGGCGACGTGGGCGCGCTCCCGCTGCAAATAATCGGCCACCGCCCGGCGGAAGGCCGGGTCGGCGATGTCGTGGGCGGAGTGCATCAGCACCGGCCTGTAGCCGCGGGCCAGCTTGTGCTCCCCCTGCGCCCCGGCCTCGACCCGCTTGAGCCCGCGGCGGATCGCGAAGTCGATCGCCTGATAGTAGCAGATCTCGAAATGCAGGAACGGGTGGTCCTCGATGCAGCCCCAGTTGCGTCCGTACAGCGCCGTGTCGCCGATCAGGTTGATCGCGCCGGCGATGTAGGCGTCACCGCGGCGGGCCATGATCAGCAGAACCCGGTCGGCCATGCGCTCGGACAGGAGCGAGAAGAACCGGCGGTTGAGGTAGGGCCGCCCCCATTTGCGCGCGCCCGTATCCATGTAGAAGGCGTAGAACGCATCCCAATGGGCCTCGGTGATGTCGGCGCCGGTCAGGTGCTCGACGGTGATCCCGGGGGCTAGCGCGTCGCGCCGCTCCTTGCGGATGGTCTTCCGTTTTCGGGATGCGAGCGCGTTGAGGAAATCGTCGAAGCTCGCGTAGCCGGCATTCTCCCAGTGGAACTGCTGGTCGGTGCGCTGCAGGAAGCCAGCGGCTCCGGCCCGCTCCCACTCGGCCTCGCGCATGAAGGTGACGTGGATCGACGACGCCTTGGTCTCGGCCCGGAGCGCCCGCAGGCCGGCGACCAGCCCGGCGGTCGCCTCGTCCGGATCGGCGCCCGGGGCGATCAGGAAACGCGGGCCGCTCACGGGGGTGAACGGCACGCTGACCTGCAGCTTCGGATAATAGGCGCCGCCGACCCGCTCGTAGGCATCGGCCCAGCCGTGATCGAACACGTACTCGCCCTGGCTGTGCGACTTCAGATAGCAAGGCGCCACCCCGAGCAGCGTACCTTCGCGCTCCACCGCCACGTGGAGCGGCAGCCAGCCGGTCTTGCGCGCGACGCAGCCGGATTCCTCCAGCGCCGACAGGAAGGCGTGCGAGACGAACGGGTTGTGAGTCTCGTCGCCCGCCGCCAGGGTCTCGGAGGAGAACGCGCAGGCATCCCAGGCCGCGGCGCCGATCTCCTTCAAGCCGGTCATCGCCCGCACGGTGAGCGAGGAGGTCTCCGGCGCCGGCCCGGGTGTTTGCTTCATGCGCCCAATCTAGCCGGGCCGGGCAGCCGGGCAAGCGGGCGGATGCGCGCGGCTGCCCGGCGGACTTGTCAGATGGACGACGGCGTCACACCGTCGGGCGGCAAAACCGAACGGCCCGCATCGATCACGGGACGAAACCCTCGAACACCATCTGGTCCGCGTGCGCGCCCGCGCGGATGCGCTGGTCCTCGGTCCGCACCGTCCAGGCCATCACCGGGATGCGGCTGAGGAGCCGGCACAGGTAGGTCGGCGCGCAGGGGAGGTCGTCGACCCGCCAGGACAGGAAGTCGGGCCGCGACTCCGAAAAGTGCAGCAGGTTGGACAGGGCCCGGCGCGTCGCCCAGGGGAGGGCGGCATAGGCAGGGTCGTCCTGGGTGGTCTCGGCCACGATCCCACGGGGCATTGCGGGCGGGCAGAGATCCCGCAAGGCGGCCACCACCTGCGGGTCGAAGGACTTCATCGCCACGGGGCCGCCCGAAGCCACGGCGATCTCCGCCGCACGGGTCGCCAGCCGCAGGTCTCCATCGTAGCGGGACTTGACCTCGATCACGACCGGGACCGCCCCAGCCACCGCCGCCAGGAAGGCCGTCAGGGTCGGGATCGTCTCGGCGGTCCCGCCGACAACGAGCGCCCCGAGTTCGGCCGCCGATTTGGTCCCGATCGCCTCGCTCGCCCCGGTCAGCCGGCCCAGCGCCGCGTCGTGGAACACCATCGCCTCGCCATCGGCGCTCAGTTGAACGTCGCATTCGATGGCAAAGCCCCCCGCCACCGCCGCACGGGCGGCAGCCAGGGTGTTCTCCGGCCGACCCGCCGCCCGGTCGTGCAACCCGCGATGGGCGATCGGCCGCGCGGTGAGCCAGTCGGGCGCAGCCACGCTCAGCGGACCTCGAAGATCGCCTCGACCTCGACCGCGGCGTCGAGGGGCAATTCGGCGACGCCGACCGTCGAGCGGGCATGGCGTCCGCTGTCGCCCAGCAGCTCGACCATCAGGTCGGAGGCGCCGTTCATCACCCCGGCGACCGCGGAGAAGCCCGGGGCCGCATTGATGAAGCCGCCCAGCCGCACGCATTGCTCCAGGGCCCGGTCGAGGTCACCCACCGCAGCCTCGAGCTGAGCCAGGACGTTGAGGGCGCAGAGCCGAGCCGCCGCCTTGCCGGCCTCGGCCGAGACGTCGCCGCCGACCTTGCCCTTGTGCTCGGGGGCGATGGTCCCGTCCGCGCCGAAGCAGACCTGGCCGGAGATGACCACGAGGTTGCCGGTGCGCACGAACGGCACGTAGTTGGCCACCGGTGCCGCCGCCTTCGGCAAGGTGAGGCCCAGGCTCTCCAGACGGTCCTTGATCGTGCTCATGGGATTCTCCCGCGCCAACTCGAATCTGCGGCAGCAGGAGCATGTCCGCACCCTGCCGCGCAAGGGCATCGGCCGGGTGTCACACCGCTGAAATCCGATCCGCGCAAGCATCGCGCAGAGCTGCCGCGCACCCTGAACCGACGTCGCAACGTTGACAGGAGCCGGCCGTTTCATAGTAATCGCGCGCGTGCCGCCCATAACGAGGCGGCACTTTCATTTGGAGCCGGCACAATGCTTGCTCCGGTGCCTTGAGAGACGGAGACGGGATCCGTGACGTCAGCCCTTCTGCCGACCTACGTCCGCGCGCCGCTCGCTTTCGAGCGCGGCGAGGGCGCCTGGCTCGTGACGGAGGCCGGAGAGCGATATCTCGATTTCGGGGCCGGCATCGCGGTCAACGGCCTCGGCCACGCCCATCCGCACCTTGTCGGCGCGCTCACCGAGCAGGCCAGCCGGATCTGGCATACGTCGAACCTGTTCGAGATCCCGGGCGGCGAGCGCTTCGGGCGGCGTCTCGTGGACGCGACCTTTGCGGACGTGGCGTTCTTCTGCAACTCGGGGGCGGAGGCCAACGAGGCGGCGATCAAGATCGCCCGGAAGTATCACGCGGCCGGCGGCAATCCGGAGCGCTACCGGATCGTCACCTTCGCGGGCGCCTTCCACGGCCGGACCCTGGCGACCCTCGCGGCAGGCGGCCAGCAGAAATACATCGAGGGGTTTGGCCCCAAGGTCGAAGGCTTCGATCAGGTCCCGGCCGGCGACTTCGCGGCTCTGGAGGCCGTGATCGGCGAGGAGACGGCCGCCCTGATGATCGAGCCGATCCAGGGCGAGGGCGGCGTGCGGGTGATCCCGCATGCGGATCTGCGCCGCCTGCGCGAGATCTGCGACGCGCACGGCCTGCTGCTGATCATGGACGAGGTCCAGACCGGTGTCGGGCGCACCGGCAAGCTGTTTGCGCACGAATGGTCCGGCATCACCCCGGACATCATGAGCGTGGCCAAGGGCATCGGCGGCGGCTTCCCGATGGGCGCCTGTCTCGCCACCCGCGAGGCAGCCCGCGGCATGACTGCCGGCAGCCACGGCACCACCTTCGGCGGCAACCCGCTCGCCATGGCGGTCGGCAACGCCGTTCTCGACGTGGTGCTGGCGGATGGGTTCCTCGCCCGCGTCGCCCATGCCGGGCTGCTGCTCAAGCAGAAGCTGGCCGCCCTGCGCGACCGCCACCCGCACGTATTCCAAGAGGTCCGAGGCGAGGGACTGATGCTCGGCCTCAAGCTCGGCGTGCCGAACACGGATTTTGCCGCCGCCGCCCGGGCCGCACATCTTCTGGTTATCCCGGCGGGCGACAACATCGTCCGCCTGCTGCCACCGCTGATCGTCGGCGACAGCGAGATCGACGAGGCGGTCCGGCGGCTGGACGAGGCCGCCTCCTCCTTCGCAGCTCTGCGCGGGGCGGCCGAATAGCAGGCCGATCCCGCTTCTACGAATCACCGCCCAGCGCCGCGTTCCGGTGCCGGGCGGTGCGAAGCATTTTCGGGCACGGTCGATCCCGCCGTGCGTGACGAGAATGCCCCTCACCAGGAGATAGAGTGTCGTTCATGATCAGGTGATCGTGGAGCAGGCTCTAGCGAACGTGACGCGATGAAAGCCCAGATTGACGGCCGGGCGCGTGCCCCAGTCCCGCACCTGAACGGTGCCGGCCCCCGCCACTTCCTCGACCTCAAGGACTTCTCCGGAGCGCAGCTGCGCGGGGTGCTCGACGCGAGCGCCGCCATCAAGGCGCGCCGCCGCAAGGGTGAGCGCGCCGCCGAGCGCCCCCTGGTCGGCAAGACCCTCGCGATGGTGTTCGACCGGCCCTCGACCCGGACGCGCGTCTCGTTCGACGTGGCGATGCGTGAACTCGGCGGTGAGACCCTGATGCTGACCGGCTCCGAGATGCAGCTCGGCCGGGGCGAGACCATCGGCGACACCGCCCAGGTCCTGTCGCGCTTCGTGGACGCGATCATGATCCGCATCCTCGACCACGGCCAGATGCTGGAACTGGCCGAGCACGCGACCGTGCCGGTGATCAACGCGCTGACCAAGGTCTCGCATCCGTGCCAGATCATGGCCGACGTGATGACCTTCGAGGAGCATCGCGGGCCGATCAAGGGCCGCACGGTGGCGTGGTCGGGTGATTCGAACAACGTTCTGGCGAGTTGGGTCCACGCGGCCGCGCGGCTCGATTTCCGTCTCAACATCGCCAGCCCGCCCGAGCTCGCCCCCCCGCCCGGCCTGATCGCCTGGGCGAAGCGCGAAGGCGCGACGGTCAATGTCGGCACCGACGCCTTCGCGGCCGTGGCCGGCGCCGACGCCGTGGTGACGGATTGCTGGGTCTCGATGGGCGACGACGACGAAGGCCACCGCCACAACCTGCTGAACCCCTATCAGGTGAACGCCAAGCTGATGGCGACCGCCAACCCGGACGCGATCTTCATGCACTGCCTGCCGGCCCACCGCGGCGAGGAAGTCACGGCCGAGATCATGGATGGGCCGCGCTCCGTGGTGTTCGACGAGGCCGAGAACCGCCTGCACGCGCAGAAGGGGATCCTGGCCTGGTGCCTGGGCGCGGAGACGCCCTGAACGCAGGCTCGCGCACCGCACCGGTCCCGATTTTCGAGGCGGGGCGGTCGCGAATGTCGGAATGCCGCCCCATATACGGGTGAGCGGGCGGCTTTCGCGGCCCGCCTCCCCATCACGGCTGCCGGACGGCAGCATCCCGGCGACGGATGTGGCGCGATGCGCCCCTTCTCCCGTGCCGGCGCGGGCGGGGTGAGGGAACAGATCGCTCCAGACGGGTCCACTTCCTCACGCCATTCCCCTCCCTGCGGGAGCGGGACCCGCGCCCCGGCCTGTCGGAGCGGCCGTCGCGGGCGCCGAATGGATCGATCGGAGCGGGCATGACCTCAGGAACAGAGTCGCAATCCCAGGTGCAGGCGGTCGGCAACGGCCATGACGGCGCGGACGATGCCGTACTGCCCTTTGCCGTGGAAGCCCTCGACGTACGCGGGCGGCTGGTCCGGCTCGGCCCCTCGGTGGATACGATCCTGCGCCGTCACGGCTACCCGGATGCCGTCGCCCGGCTTCTGGGCGAGGCCGCCGCCCTGACCGTGCTGCTGGGCTCGTCGCTCAAGTTCGAGGGCCGCTTCCAGCTCCAGACCAAGACCGACGGTCCGGTGGCGATGATCGTCGTCGACTTCGAGGCGCCCGATCGCCTGCGCGCCACCGCGCGGTTCGACGCCGACCGGGTCGCCGCCCTGGGCGAGCGCCCGCTGAAGGACGCCGACCTGATCGGTGCGGGCCACCTCGCCATGACCATCGACCAGGGCTCCGCGTCCAGCCGCTACCAGGGCGTCGTCGCCCTCGAAGGCCAGAGCCTGGAGGAGGCTGCGCACCAGTATTTCCGGCAGTCCGAGCAGATCCCGACCCAGGTGCGCCTCGCGGTCGCCGAGGCGGTGGAGGAGGGGGCTGCCCGGTGGCGGGCCGGCGGCCTGATCGTGCAGTTCCTGCCGCAGTCGATCGACCGCGCCCGCCTCGCCGATCTGCCGCCGGGCGACATCCCGGAGGGACATACGCATCTGTCCGGTCAAGCTGTCGAGGACGATGCTTGGGTCGAGGCGCGTTCTCTCGTCGGCACGGTCGAGGACCACGAGCTGGTCGATCCGAACGTGTCCAGCGAGCGCCTGCTCTACCGGCTGTTCCACGAGCGCGGCGTGCGTGTGTTCGACCGTCAGCCGGTGCACGAGGCCTGCCGTTGCTCCCAGGAGCGCGTCATGGGCATGATCCGCTCGTTCTCGCCTCAGGAGCGGCGCGACATCATCGCGGATGACGGGCGCATCGTCATCACCTGCGAGTTCTGCTCCCGCCGCTACGACCTCGACCCGCAGGAGGTCGAAGCCGAAATCGGCGCGCAGTCGAACCAGTAGATACTTAGCCAGCAAGACCGATCTTCCGGTCTCGGCTACCGATAACGGTCAAGCTTCTCCGCGCGAAACGCTGTCACCTCAGTATTCGATGCGCGAATTTTTAAGGATCCCGGACAGAACCGTTTTCGGACCTTCGACGTTGCGTGGCTGCTTCAATATCGGAGGAGACGCCATGCGAACGTTGTCGATCGGGTTGGCCGCGCTGCTGATCAGCACCTCGGCCTATGCGCAGCAGCCGGGCGGGGCCGATCGCGGCACCGGGATGGCCGGCCGGGCCGAAGCCGGCGGCTCGGAATCGAGCCTGCGGACCGGGTCCGACCGGACCGCGTCACAGGCCGCCGATCAGGCGGCAGCGGGACGCACCGGTGCGGAGAGCGGCCGGGCCGCGCAGGGTGGGAACGGCAACCGGGCTTCCGGTGACCGGGCAGCCCAGGATCGCGGGCGGGCCGACTCGGAAGCCGGTGCGCGCGGCGGCCGGGATGGTGCGCGGGGCGAGCGCGCCGAGATCCGGGGTGGGCGCAGCGAGAGCCGCACGGAGCGCCGGACCGATGTCCGGTCGGATCGAGTCGGAGGCGGCGTCCGCCGCGAGGGCCGGTTCGTGGTGATCGGCGGCCACCGGGTGGTCTACGGATCGCCCGAGTACCGCCGCCTGATCGTTACCGAGAATCGGGGGCCTCGGGTCCGGTACGTGGTGATCCGCGGGCAGCGCGTCCTCTATGGCTCGCCCGAGTACCGCCGCCTCGTCGGCGTCCGCGAGAGCCGGCCGCGGGAACGCTTCGTGACCATCCGGGGCCAGCGTGTCGTGTACGGCTCGCCCGAGTATCGCCGCCTGGTATCGGTGCGCGAGGAGCGGTTCGTGACGATCCGCGGCCAGAGGGTGCGCTACGGCTCCGATGAATACCGTCGCCTGAGCGGCGGCGGCACGGTCAATGCCGGCTTCCGGGCCGAGACCCGCGCCGGCGTCCGCACGGACCGTCGCGATCAGCGCGACGGCGCCCGCAATACTGACGGCGGCGACAGGGATCGGACGGCCAATCGCCAGGGCCGGGACAACGGCACGCGTAGCGGCGACATGCGGGGCGGCCGACAGGACGGCATCCGCGATGCCTCCGAGCGCGGCGACCAGCAGGGTGGCGCGCGGCCGGCCAACAACGACGGTGGCCGGATGGGCAACACCGAGCGCGGCGACATGAATGCCGGTGGCGCTCAGGGCGGCGCAGCGCAGGGAGCCGGAAGGGTCGGCCGCGAGCCCGGCGCCGGCCGCAACTAAGCAGAGGTCCGGGAGGGGTCCGCGCGGCCCCTCCCGCATCCGCCGCGGGATCAGACTTTCAGCACCGGTTCGGCGATGTCGCCGCTGCCGCGGTTCTTGAGATAATCCGGCTGGAACAGGCACATCCGCACGGCGTCGCGATAGCGGCCGTTCACGAAGAACTCGTCCTTGAGCACGCCTTCGGGATGGAAGCCGCAGCGCTCGTAGATCCGCACGGCCCGGGCATTGTCCCGGTCCACGTGTAGGTACAGCTTGTGGATGTTGAGCACGCTGAACGCGTAATCCATGGCGATCCGGGTCGCCTGCCAAGCATAGCCACGGCCCTGGAAGCTGGGGTGGATCGCGATCTGGAACTCGCAGCGCCGGTGCAGGTGGTTGATCTCCACGAGCTCGATCAGCCCCGCCGGTTCGCCGCTCGGATCGGCCACGATGAAGCGGCGCTCGGTCTGGTTGTGGATGTTGCGCTCGTAGAGCTGCTGCAGCTCGGCGAAGGACTCGTAGGCCTCCTCGAACCAGTAGCGCATGATGCTGTCGTTGTTGTTCAGCTGGTGGACGAAGCGCAGGTCCTCGCGTTCCAGCGGGCGCAGCTTGATGGTGATGCCGATCAGCGCGTTCATGACGCACAAGCCTCGATCAGGGCCCTCAGGAACCGCTCGCCCTTGCCGAGCGCGTCGAGGGTGATGAACTCGTCGGGTTGGTGGGCCTGGGCGATGTCGCCGGGGCCGCAGACGACGGTCGCGATCCCGGCCTGCTGGAAGCGACCGGCCTCCGTGGCGTAGGGCACCGCGATGGTGCGGTTGCGCCCCGCGAGCCGCAGGCACAGCCGTTCGGCCTCTGAGCCTGGATCTGGTGCGAGCCCAGGAATGTCGACCTCCTCGAGCGTCTCGATTCGCCCGTACTCACCGTAGCGGTTCAGGCGCTCGCGCGTCACCCGCTCGACCACCTCGCCGAACAGGCGCGGAACCTCGGCCGGGTCGAGGTCCGGCAGGCCGCGGTATTCCCAGAGGAAGCGGCACTCCTTGGCGAGGATGTTGCGCGCCGTGCCACCGTGGATCGTCCCGACATGGACCGTGGTGGCGGCCGGATCGAAGCGCCCGGAGGCGTCGCCGCGCTCGATCATCAGGTCGGCGATCCGGTTCAGGCCGGCGACCAGCTCGCAGGCCGCCGCGACCGCGTTCGCCCCCAGCGCCGGCCGTGCCGAATGGGCCTCGTGGCCGTGTACGGTGGTCAGGCAGGTGACGATGCTCTTGTGCGCGTCCGCGACCTCCATGCCGGTCGGCTCTCCGACGATCACGGCGCCGGGCCGCGGGAGGTCGGCACCGAACCGCGTGATCACATCCATCGAGCCGAGGCAGGTGGTCTCCTCGTCGTAGGACAGCAGGATGTGGATCGGCCGCGTGAGGCTGGCGGCCAGCATGTCGGGCACCAGCGCCAGCGCCAGGGCGTCGAAGGCCTTCATGTCGACGGCGCCACGACCGTAGGCCCGCCCGTCGGCGACGCGCAGGGTGAACGGGTCGCCGGTCCAAGCCTGACCCGCCACCGGGACCACGTCGGTATGGCCGGAGAGCACGACGCCGCCGTCGACCATCGGGCCGATCGTGGCGAACAGGGCGGCCTTGTCGCCGGCCGCGTTCGGCAGGCGCAGATAACGGACACCCCAACCGTCGAGATAGGCGCAGACGGAATCGATCAGGGCGAGGTTCGGTTTGTCGCTCTCGGTATCGAACGACACGAGGCGAGCGAGCATGTCGAGCGGGCTGAGCCGCTCGCCGATCCCAGACATAGGTCCCTCCGGAGCGAGACCCCGGAGCCGGGACCTCAGTGCAGGCTGCGGCGGACGTGCGGGCTGTCGAGGGAGAAGGCGGGAATCTCGGCCTCGAAGCTCTCGCCGGCCACCGTCGCCATGGTGTAGCTGCCGGCCATCAGGCCATCGGGCGTGTTGAGCGGGCAGCCGCTCGTGTAGCAGAAGGACTCGCCGGGCTCTAGCACCGGCTGCTTGCCGACCACGCCCGTGCCTCGCACTTCCTGGCAGGCCCCGTGCCCGTCGATGATGCGCCAGTGCCGGGAGCGCAGCTGCACCTGCTCGCTGCCGGTGTTCACGATCTCGACCGTATAGGCGAAGAAGTAACGACTTTCATTCGGCGAGGATTCCTCCTCGACGAAGCGGGGCTCAACGGTCACACGAATTCCCCGCGTCTCGGCCTTGTACATCGCCCTATTAGGCCCTTCTTCGAACGGTGCGATTCGATGAAGACGAATTGAACGCGCTTCACTGGCGGTGGTAGTGGCCAGTGAAATCGGCGTCAATTGCGGCGGACTACCTCGCGCGGATGATGCCGCAGCCTCGTCCGAGGGGGGTCGAGTCCCGCGCCGCGCGTATCGTACCATCCGGATTAAGCCGGCATTAGCCAGTCCGGGCGGAGAACGTCGGGGATCGCGGATCCACCCGGAGGCGCGCGAAGGAGTCGAGGCGCGATGAACGCGGGCGCAGGCCAGGATGCCGCCGATTCGCAGGCCGCCGATCCGGGCGTCGAGATCCGTGGCGGCATCCTGCCGGCCGAGGCGATCGCGGCGCTGGCGCAGGCGGGCGGCATCCGCACCGCCGCCGCCTTCGCGCCGGACCAGATCCAGCCGGCAAGCCTCGACCTGCGCCTCGGTGCGACGGCCTACCGGGTCCGCACCAGCTTCCTGCCGGGGGCGGCCCGGACGGTCCAGGCCTGCGTCGACCGCCTGTCGCTGCACACGATCGACCTGCGCCCCGGCGCTGTGCTGGAGACGGGCTGCGTCTACATCGCGGAACTGCAGGAGGGCCTGGCGCTCCCCGCCGACCTGGCGGCGGCCGCGAACCCCAAGAGTTCAACCGGCCGCATCGACGTGTTCACCCGGGTCATCACCGACCGGGGTGAGGCATTCGACCAGGTCGAGCCCGGCTATACCGGGCCGCTCTATGCCGAGATCTCGCCACGCACCTTCCCGGTGCTGGTCCGCACCGGATCGCGTCTGTCGCAGATCCGCTTCCGCCGTGGGGCGCCGCGGCTGACGGAGGCCGAACTCGGCCAGCTCCACCTGCGTTCACCGCTGGTCGATTGCGCTGCCCCGTCCTTCCAGGGCGGCGTCGCGGTCTCGGTGGACCTGTCCGGGTTCGATGGGCTGATCGGCTACCGGGCCAAGCGCCATACCGGGTTGGTGGACGTCGACGCCCCGGGCCGCCACCGGGCGGCGGATTTCTGGGAGCCGCTGCCGGCGGACGGCTCGGGCGCCCTGATCCTCGATCCCGGCCAGTTCTACATCCTGGCCTCCAAGGAATCGGTGCAGGTCCCCCCCGACCACGCCGCCGAGATGGTGCCGTTCGATCCGCTGGTCGGCGAGTTCCGGGTCCATTACGCCGGGTTCTTCGACCCGGGCTTCGGCCATGCCGGGGCCGGCGGGGCGGGTGCCCGCGCGGTGCTCGAAGTCCGCTCCCGGGACGTGCCGTTCCTGCTGGAGGACGGCCAGATCGTCGGACGGCTCGTCTACGAGCGGATGCTGGCCATCCCCGGCACGCTCTACGGCGCCGGGGCCGGATCGAACTACCAGGCCCAGGGGCTGAAGCTCTCGAAGCACTTCTTCCTGTAGCCCCGGCAGCCCGGACCCCGCGCGGGAGCGATGGTCGTATGGACGCGGTGGACCGAAAAATCCTGGACGTCCTGCAGCAGGACGCGACGCTGCCGGTCGCCGAGTTGGCCGAGCGAGTCGGCGTCAGCGCCGCGCCGTGCTGGCGCCGGGTCAAGAAGCTGGAGGCCTCCGGCGTCATCCGGGGCCGGGTCGCCCTGGTGGACCGCCGCAAGGTCAACGTCCCGACCACGGTGTTCGTCGCCGTGAAGGCACCGCGCCACGCCGCAGACTGGTCCGACGCGTTCCGCCGGGTGGTGGCAGGCTTCCCGGAAATCGTCGAGGCCTGGCGCCTGACCGGCGAGATCGACTACCTGCTGCGCATCGTCGTGCCCGACATCGAGACCTACGACGCGGTCTACCAGCGGCTCATCGCGAAGCTCGAATTCTCGAACCTGTCCTCCTCCATCGCCATGGAGGAGATGAAGTACACGACCGCGGTGCCGACGATCTACATGACGTGAGGCCGTCTTTCAGCAGGAGGCAGGGCGTGGCCTCCGGCGCCATCGCGGGACCGGCGGGGCAACCCGGGGCGATGCGCGGTCCCGGACCGCGGCGGATCCGGCGCAATGAAGCACTGCCGACCGCCTCAAGCCGACGACGCGCACGCGTGCAAGCCTCACGGCCAGACAGGTGCGCCGTCGAGCCCTGCGGTTTCCGGCAGGCCGCAGATCAGGTTCGCATTCTGAACCGCCTGACCGGCCGCCCCCTTGCCGAGATTGTCGACCACGCCCATCGCGATCACGAGGTTGCGCTCGGGATCTGCCGCATAACTGACGAACGCGAGGTTCGAGCCGGTCGCCCATTTGGTCTGCGGTGGCTTGTCGGTGACGCGGACGAAGGCACGTCCGGCGTAGAAGCGCCGCGCCGCCTCCAGGCATTGATCCGTCGTGGCGCGGCCACGGCAGTAGATCGTCACGAGGACGCCGCGGGTCATCGGAACCAAGTGCGGCGTGAACACCAGCCCGGCCGCGCTGCCACCGCTCAGCCGCTCGATCGTCTCGGCGATTTCGGGCATGTGGACATGATTGAGCAGGCCATAGGGCACCAGGTTCTCGTTGCTCTCGGCGTAGCCGAACCGGCTGTCCGCACCGCCCCGACCGGCACCGGAAATGCCGGTCTTGGCGTCGATCACGATGTTGCCGGGCTCGATCAGCTTATCGGCCAGCAACGGCGCCAGCGCCGTCAGCGTCGCTGCCGGAAAACAGCCGGGGTTGGCGACGCGCGCTTGATCCACGATCCGGGCCGGCCAGATGTCGGCCAGGCCGTATGCCCACCCCGCGACGTAGCGGTGGTCACCACCGATATCGACGATCTTGACGTCCCCGGGGACGCGCGCCAGCGCCTCGGCCGAGGCGCCCGTGGGTAGCGACGCGAACAGCACGTCGAGCTTCGGCAGGGCCCCGGGGTCCCACTTCTCGATCACCAGCTCAGCCAGCTTAGCCGGCACACCGGGATAGCGATCCGCCAAACGGCTACCGGCGCTCCCCTCGCCCGCGGCGTAGACGAGCTCGAAGGACGGGTGGCCCGCGATCAGGCGCAACGCCTCGCCGCCGCCAAAACCACTGATCCCGACGATGCCGACGCGAAGGCTCATGTTGGCGTCCTGCTGCGAGAGTGAACGAACCGTCGAGCCGAGTTACGACTCGGGCCGGGGGGCCTTTCGTTCCTGTAGCGGACGTCTGCCCTGCGCCGGAAGTCACCGCCTCGAGGCGGTACCACGCGTGAGACGCGGGTTGATCGGGTTGCTCGGCGCGATGCCGATCAGCGAGATCCGAAAGCCTCAGCCGGGCACCGTGTAGGCGCCCGCCGTCACCCCGCCGCGACCTCGTAGGTGCGGTGCACCGAGGAGGCCTGCTCCCGGTGATCGTAGCCGTAGACGTGGATCGAGATCGCTGTCGCTGGTCCGTCGTTGGCGATCCGGTGCAGGTTCGGCCCCGAGGGCATCATGCAGGCCACGTAGCCTGGCTCCCGGACCGCATCGCGGGTCGCGACCGCGTGGGTGTCGCTGATCGGGCGATACCAGGTCTCCCGCAGGCTGCCGCTGAGCAGGCCGAAGCAGCAGGAGCAATGGTGGTCGTGCACCGGCGTGATGGCGCCGGGGCTCCACACCATGGCCCAGACGCTGATCGCCCGCGTCCCGAACAGCAGGTTGCGGCCCAGACCCTCCGGCGGTGCGGCCAGCCGCGTCCGGTCCACGCCCCCCGGGCGCGCCAGGATCTGCGTCAGGGTCGTCCGAGCCGCGGCCAGGTAGGCGTCAGGAGAGCGAGCGGCCGAGAGCGCCAGATCCGCCATCATCGCCTCGATGTCGGCCGGATGGCTTAGCGGGGTCATGGCGATCTCCTTCGAAGCCCTCCGTCGGGCTCGGCGAATCCTACCGCCAGGGTGCGGGAGACAGGTTGCCAAGTTCGGTCTCGTGCTGCTCCCTCGCGCAATGAGATTGCGCGGAGCGACGGATCGCGAGGGTTTGATTTCTTGGTTGACCAATCGCGTCAGGCCGTTCCACGCGTCTGGCTGTTCCGGCGCAATGCAGGAGGTGCGTGGGCGGCGGTTTCCGCATACTTCGTCTGCAGGCTCGACCGTCATCGCGAGCGCAGCGAAACGACCCGGCGCAGCGCGTTGTCCGGACATCGGCGTCTCCCCGGATCGCTTCGCTGCGTTCGTAAGGGCGACGTGACGCGAGAGGCCGCGTCGATCGGACCGTTCAGGGAGATCGATCGTTCGCGGACGCCAGCGCCCATCAGGACCCGGCGACGGAGCGCTCGAAAGCGCGCACCAGCGCCCGGTCGAGCTTGCCATCCATGCCGTGCAGGATCGCCATGGCCGCCGCGGCCGACATCGGGGCCCGGTAGGGGCGGCGCTCGACCAGCGCGGCGTAGACGTCGCAGACAGTGATCAGCCGGACGATGTCGTCGATGGCGTCACCCACGAGCCCGTCCGGATAGCCCGAGCCGTCGAGGAGTTCGTGGTGGTGTCGCACCACCTTCAGCACCGCGTCGTCGAAGCCGCCGGCCTGGACCAGTATCCGGTGCCCCAGCGCCGGGTGCTCGCGCATCACGGCCCGCTCCGCCACGTCGAGGGGACCGGCCTTATTCAGGATCTCCAGGGGAATCTTGGCCTTGCCGACATCGTGCACGAGGGCGGCGCGCACGAGTTGATGGCGGTCGGCGTCGGAGAAGCCGAGGTCGATCGCGAAGGTCGCGGCGAGGCCGGCTACCAGAAGGCAATGCTGATAGGTCGCGTCGTCGTAGGCACGGACCGTGTCGAGCCAGGCGTTGAGGCCGCCCTGGCCGATCGCCCCAAGGATCGGCTCAAGGCCGTCGTCGACCAGGGCGGCATCGACCGATCCGGAGGCTCGCGCGGCGTCGAGCAGGTTGGCGATGACGGCGCCGGCCTTGTCGGCGGCCTGGACGACGAGGGGCGTCCCGACGCGCCCGCCCGGCTTCGTCACTTCCCCGGGCACGGGCGGCAGCTGCGCCAGCAGGGCCTCGGCCACTGTCTCGGCCGGCGTATCCACGGGGAGGCAGAGGCCCGCCCCGAGCCCGCGCGCCGCCGACAGGCTGCGTGCGCCCATGCTGCGCATCAGGAACACCCGCGGGAGGGCCGGGGCGGCGGCGATCAGGGTCCGCAGGCCGATGAGCGGGGAGGGCTGCAGCAGGTCGACATCCGCCACCAGGGCGAGGCAGGGGCCGGGGGGCGGCATCGCGGCCGCGTTCAGCACCGTGCAGGGGGCAATGTCTCCGAGCACGCGCAGGAGTTCGCCGCGGCGGCCGGGCTGGTCGGTGTAAAGGACGACGGTGCCCGCGCGCATCTGGCTCTTCGTGGCATGCCCCCGGCCCGAGAGGCAGCGGGATCCGCGTCGCGTCGCAGGCAGGCCGTCTTAGCGCATCGGCCTTGCCAGACCGTAACGCCGGATCACCGCCTACGGCGCCGCCGCGGCGTCGAGCAGCCAGGCCACGTCGCCCACGCTGGTGACCCGGCCTGCCGGCAGGTCCTCCCCGTCGGCGATCCGAGCGAGGGCCTCGCGCTTGCCGGCACCCGTGACCAGGAACAGGACGTGCCGTGACGAGGCCAGGGCCGGCAGGGTCAGGCTGATCCGCGGCACGAACGGCGCCAGCCCGGCTTCGGGCACGGGGGCGACCAGGCAGTCGGTCTCGGCGACGGCCGGCTTGCCCGGGAACAGGGAAGCCGTGTGCCCGTCCTCGCCGAGGCCGAGCAGCACCTGGTCGAACAGCGGCCGGGCGGGATCGAGGCTGTCGGCCCCGTAGAAGTCCAGCAGGGTCCGCTCGTAGGCCCGGGCTCCGGCCTCCACGCCCGCGTCGGACGGGATGAAGTGCAGGTGGGTCGAGGGGATCCGGGAGCCGTGCCCGAACGCCTCGCGGACCATCCGGACATTGCTGCGCTCATCGTCCCAGGGGACCACGCGGTCGTCGCCGAAGAACCAGTGGATCCTCTCCCACGGCACCCGGGCGGCGTAGTCCGGGCCGGCGAGCAGGCCGTAGAGCACCTTCGGGGTCGAGCCTCCGGCCAGGCAGAGCGCGATCCGCTCGGCGTCGGTCTCGCCGCAGGCCACGATCAGCCGCTCGGCCGCCTCGCGGGCGACCGCCTGCGGATCGGGCAGGACATGGATTCCGGTGGGAAGGCTCATCGGCGCCTCGGGATTCTTTGGGATCAGGAGTTCTTGGCTTCAGGACTTCTTGGGCTCCTGGTGGCCGCCGAACCCCTTGCGCATGGCCGAGAGCAGCTTGTCGGCGTAGCTCTCCTGCTCGCGCGAGCGGAAGCGGCGGTACAGGGCGGCGGACAGCACGGTTGCCGGGACGCTCTCCTCGATGGCAGCGTTGATCGTCCAACGGCCCTCGCCGGAATCCTCGACGTAGCCGGAGAAGTCGTGGAGGCTCTCGTCGCCGGCCAGCGCCTGGGCGGTCAGGTCGAGCAGCCAGGACGAGACGACGCTGCCGCGTCGCCAGACCTCGGCGATGTCGCCCATGTTCAGGTCGAAGCGCCGCTCAGGCGGAAGCGCATCCGCATTGGCGTGTTTCAGGATGTCGAAGCCCTCGGCATAGGCCTGCATCAGGCCGTACTCGATGCCGTTATGGACCATCTTGACGAAATGGCCGGCGCCGGTGGGCCCGGCATGGATGTAGCCCTGCTCGGCGCGCGGGTCGCGGCCGTCGCGGTTGGGGGTCTTCGGGATGTCGCCGATGCCCGGCGCCAGGGTCTTGAAGATCGGGTCGAGGCGGTCGACGGTCTCGGTATCGCCGCCGATCATCATGCAGTAGCCGCGCTCCAGGCCCCAGACGCCGCCCGATGTGCCGACATCGACGTAATGCAGACCCTTCTCCTTCAATTCCAGCCCCCGGCGCACGTCGTCGCCGTAGAAGGAATTGCCACCGTCGATGATGCAGTCGCCGGACTGCATCAGGCCGCCCAGCGTCTTGACCGCCTCCTCGGTGATCGCGCCGGCCGGCAGCATCACCCAGGCGGTGCGCGGCACTTCCAGCTTGGAGACCAGATCCTCCAGGCTCGACGCGCCGACCGCGCCGGCCTCGACCAGCGCGGCCAAAGCCGCCGGGTTCTGATCGAAGACCACGGCCGTGTGCCCGTCGCGCAGGAGGCGCCGGACGATGTTGCCGCCCATCCGGCCGAGGCCGATCATGCCGAGTTGCATTGTCGTCATCTCCTCGGGGTTTCCCCTCCCCCTTGCGGAGAGGGGTCAGGGGTGGGGGCAGTTCAGACGGGACCGCTGAGCCTCATCCGGAATCACCTCCACCTCCGGTTCCTCCCCGCAAGGGGAAGGAGAGAGCTGGCGCCTAATCCACTGCCGCCGTGAGCGCCGCCGCCACGCGCTTCAGCCCAGCGTCGAGATCGCCCTTGATGTGGACCCGGAGGGCACGGCGGCCGCGCTCGGCCAGCACCGCGAAGTCGCCCCGCGCCTGGGCGGCCACCACGGTGCTGAAGCCAAGCGCCCGGCCGGGAATCGGCAGGTCCTCGGAGGGGGCCGAGGTAATCTGCAGGAACACGCCGGTATCCGGGCCGCCCTTGTAGGCCTGCCCGGTCGAGTGCAGGAACCGCGGCCCGAATTCCAGGCAGGTCGCGACCTTCCGGGCGTCGCGCACGGCGAGCCGAGCTTCCTGCAGAATGCCGGCGGCCTTCGGGTTGCGCGGGACGTAGGCCAGGAGCCCGAGATAGTCACCGTCCTTCAGGCGGGCGATCTGCGCCTTGAGCGCCGCCTCCAGGCCCTCGGTGGCCTGCGGCAAGGCCGCAGCATTCTTCGGGTCGGCGTAGAGGGCGATCGCGTCGTCCTCGAACAGCGGCGTCTCGTCGGGGAGGGCGCCGCTCGCTTCCGCTTCCGAGAACAGCTTCTTCGTCTCGATCTTGCTGGCCTCGACATCGGGCTGGTCGAACGGGTTGATGCCGAGCACCGCGCCGGCGACGGCGGTCGCCATCTCCAACCGGTAGAATTCCTGCGGTAGCTGCTCGATCGAATCGAGGGTGATCCGGGCGATCGGGTGTCCATCGCGCTCCAGGGCGCGCAGGGCCTCGTCCTGTGCCTCCTGAGCCTGACCGTCGAGGCGCAGGTAGATGAAGAACCGGTCGCGGCCGTAGACCGCTGGGACGCTCGCCGGCTCGCCGTCCACCGGCACGAGGCCCTTGCCTTGCTTGCCGGTCGATTCGGCGATGAGCTGCTCGGCCCAGGCGCCGAAGCTGTCGATCCCCGGCGAGGCGATGATCGTGACCTTGTCGCGTCCGGCGAGACCCGCCGCGCCCATCGCGGCACCGAGCAGCACGCCCGGGTTCTGCGCCGGCGGCACCACCGGTCCGCAGGAGCAAACCATGATCCGAGCCGTCTCCAAGAACGCCTTCACGTCGAGGCCCAAGGCGGCGGCCGGCACCAGCCCGAAGGCCGACAGCACCGAGTAGCGCCCGCCGATCTGCTTCACGCCGTAGAAGATTTTCTTGAACTTATCTCTTTGAGCGGCGCGCTCCATGTCCGAGCCCGGGTCGGTCACGGCGACGAAGTGATCGCCCGCCCGGTCACCCAGAGTCTCCTTCACGCGCCCCAGGAAATAATCGCGAAAAACGTTGGGCTCCAGCGTCGAGCCGGACTTGGACGAGACGATGAACAGGGTCCGGCCGAGGTCGATGCTCGCCTCCAGGGCGCGCACCTGGTCCGGATGGGTCGAGTCGAGGACCTGGAGCTTCGGGAAGCCCTCGCGCTGTCCGTAGGTCAGGCTCAGCACCTCGGGGCCGAGGCTGGAGCCGCCCATCCCCAACACCACGGCGTCGGTGAAGCCTTCCTGCTTCACCCAGTCGGAAAAGGCGGCGTAGTCTTCGGCCTTCGCCAGCTCCTCCTCGACGATGTGCAGCCAGCCGAGCCAGCTGGCCTCGTCGTGGCCCGACCAGACCGTCGCGTCCCCGGCCCAGAGCCGGCGGATGGCGCCGCTCGCCCGCCAGGATTCGACGGTCTTCTTCGCCTCTGCGGCGAGGCTGTCGTCCATCACGAGGCTCTGGCCGTCGAGGCGCTGGCCCAGCAGCGCCGCACGCTTGCCGGCGACCGCGCCGAGCAGGTCGTCGGCGGCGTCGATGAAGAGCCGCACGCCCTCCTTCACCAGCTGCTCAGCGACCTTTTCGATGTCGATGCCGGACCGGGCGAGCCGGGTCATGACCGCCTCGGCGCCCGGCACGTCCTCCTCGATCTTCGCCCGCACGGTGCCGTGGTCGCGGAACGCGTCCATGGTGGCAGGCGGCATGGTGTTGACGGTGTTCGGCCCGATCAGCTCCTCGACGTAGAGCACGTCGGGATAGGCCTTGTTCTTCACGCCTGTCGAGGCCCAAAGCAGCCGCTGCGCCTTGGCGCCCTTCTCCGACAGCGACGTCCAGGTCGCCTCGGAAAAAATCGTCCGGTAGCGCTGGTAAGCCAGCTTGGCGTTGGCGATCGCGACCTTGCCCTTGAGCTGGCCGAGTGCCGCCTTCTCGTCGGGGTCGTTGGCCTGGGCGATCTTCTCGTCGAGCAGCTTGTCCACCAGCACGTCGATCCGGCTGATGAAGAAGCTCGCCACGCTGGCGATTTTCGAGACGTCGTGGCCGGCCTTGGCCCGCGCGTCGAGCCCGTCGACGAAGGCGCGGGCCACCGCCTCGTAGGCCTCCTGCGAGAACAGGAGCGTCACGTTGATCGAAATGCCCTCGGCCGTGAGCTGCCGGATCGCCGGGATGCCCTCCGGGGTGGCGGGCACCTTCACCATCAGGTTGTCGCGGGCGACCGCCTTGTGCAGGCGCCGCGCCTCGGTCAGCGTCGCCTCGGTGTCGAGCGCCAGGTAGGGCGAGACTTCGAGGCTGACGTAGCCGTCCGCCCCGTCGCTCGACTCGTAGACCGGGCGGAGCACGTCGGCGGCAGCCTGGATGTCGGCGATGGCCAGGCCCTCGTAGAGGTCGATGACGCGGCTGTCGCCGGTCTCCTGCACGGCCTTCAGGCTGGCATCGTACTCGTCCGAGTGGCCGATCGCCTTCTCGAAGATCGACGGGTTGGACGTCACCCCGCGCAGGCCGTCCTCCTCGACGAGGCGCTTCAGCTCACCCTTCTGGACGAAGCCGCGGGCCACGAAGTCCAGCCAAACCGCCTGATCCTGTTCGTCGTGCAGGGCCTTGAGCGCGTTCATGTCGGTTCCTCGTCCTTCCCTACTCACGCCCTGCTCGCCTCCCCCTCGTGGGGATGCGTTGGAGGTGGGGGTGGTGCCGGATGAGGCTCGGCGGTTCCGTATGAACCACCACCACCCCTGATCCCTCCCCGCAGAGGGGAGGGATCACGCGTTATCGCTTGTGCTTGGCGAGCTGCGCCCGGGCTGCTTCCAGCACCTTCTCGGGGGTAAAGCCGAACTTGGTCTGGAGATCCTTGATCGGCGCCGAGGCGCCGAACGTATCCATGCCGATGACCGTGCCCTCGGTTCCGGCGTAGCGGTCCCAGCCGATGATGCTGCCCTGCTCCACGGTCACCCGCGCCTTGACGGTGGGGGGCAGCACGGAATCCCGGTAGGCTTGGTCCTGGCGCTCGAACAAGTCCCAGGACGGCATCGAGACCACTCGGGCCTTCACGCCCTCGGCCTTCAGCGTCTCGTAGGCGCCGACGCAGAGCTGCACCTCGGACCCGGCGCCGATCAGGATTACGTCGGGCGTCCCGTCGCTGTCGGCCAGCACGTAGGCACCCTTGGCGGTGCCGGAGGCCGCGCCGAACTTGGTCCGGTCCATCGTCGGCAGCGGCTGGCGCGAGAGCGCCAGCACGGCCGGCTGGTCTTTGAGCGAGAAGATGACCCGGTAGGCCTCGGCGACCTCGTTCGCGTCGGCCGGGCGCAGGGTGACGAGACCCGGGATGCAACGCAGCGACAGCAGCTGCTCGACCGGCTGGTGGGTCGGTCCATCCTCACCCACGCCGATCGAATCGTGCGTGAAAATGTGGAAGATCGGCAGCTCCATCAGGGAGGCGAGCCGGACCGGCGGCCGCATGTAGTCGGCAAACACCAGGAAGGTCGCGCCATAGGCCCGCAGGCCGGAGAGCCCGAGCCCGTTCACGATCGAGCCCATGGCGTGCTCGCGCACCCCGAAATGCAGGTTGCGCCCGCCGGGCGAGAACGGCCCGAACGAGCCGGCGCCCTCGAAGGTCAGGTTCGACTTGTTGGACGGGGCCAGGTCGGCCGAGCCGCCGAGCAGGAACGGCACGTGCTGCGCGATGGCGTTGAGCACCTTGCCGGACGATTCGCGGGTGGCGAGGCCCTTCGCGTCGGGCTCGAACACCGGGATGTCCTTATCCCAGCCGTCGGGCAGGCGGCCTTCCAGCAGGGCGTCGAGATCCTCGGCGTGGTCGGCATCGGCCTCCCGGGCCTTGGACAGCAAATCCTGCCAGGCATCGTAGAGCGCGGCGCCGCGCTTGCCTATGCCGTCGCGGAAGTTCTCGTGCACGCCGTCCGGCACCAGGAACTGCGCGTCTTCAGGCCAGCCGTAGGCCCGCTTGGCACCCTTGACCTCCTCCTCGCCCAGCGCGTCCGAGTGCGCCTTCGACGTGCCCTGCTTCTTCGGGGCGCCGTAGCCGATCACCGACTTGACGACGATCAGGGTCGGCCGGTCGTTGGTGGCCAGGAACGTCTCGATGGAGCCGGCGATCGCGTGCACGTCGTTGGCGTCGGCGACCCGCAGCACCTGCCAGCCATAGGCCAGGAACCGGGTGGCGACCTCTTCACCGAAGGCGAGTTCGGTGTGGCCCTCGATGGTGACGGTGTTGTCGTCGTAGATCCAGCAGAGGTTGGCCAGCCGCAGGTGGCCGGCGAGCGAGGCGGCCTCCGAGGCGACGCCCTCCATCAGGTCGCCGTCCGAGCAGATCGCGTAGACGTTGTAGTCGAACAGCGGCAGGTTGGGCCGGTTGAGGTGCTGGCCGAGGAAGCGGCCGCCGATCGCCATGCCGACCGAGTTCGCCACGCCCTGGCCCAGCGGCCCGGTGGTCGTCTCGACGCCGGTGGTGAAATGGTACTCGGGATGTCCCGGGGTGCGGCTGTCGAGCTGCCGGAATTTCTTGATCTCGTCCAGCGTCACGGCCGCCGCGTTGCCGCCGTCGCTCTCCGCGACGTTGGCCAGGTGCAGCAGGGCGTAGAGCAGCATCGACGCGTGACCGCAGGACAGCACGAAGCGGTCCCGGTTCGGCCAGTGCGGATGGGCCGGGTCGTAGCGGAGGTAGCGGTTCCACAGCGTGTAGGCGACCGGGGCGAGGCCCATAGGCGCGCCCGCATGGCCGGAATTCGCCTTCTGCACCGCATCGATGGCGAGCGTTCGGATGGTGTTGATGCTGAGCGTATCGATCTCAGCGAGGGCCGCCTTGGCGGGAGTATCAGCGCCGCTCATGATGTCGCGTCTTCCAGTTCGCCTCTTGCGTGCCGCTTGTCGGCTTCACGCTGCCGCAGGACGGCGGGAGGGGCTCCGTTGGCCTTACCACCCTGCCGATCCGCCGGCCCTTCGCCGCGCGTATAGCTGAGCAGCGTGTTGACGAGCGCCACATGGGTGAATGCCTGGGGGAAGTTACCCACAAGGCGCTTGGCATGCACGTCGTATTCCTCGCTGACGAGGCCGAGATCGGTGCAGATCCCGATCAGGCGCTCGATGATCGCCCGCGCCTCGTCCCGCCGGCCGAGGCCGATCAGGTTGTCGGCATACCAGAACGTGCAGGGCAGGAACGCCCCCTCGTTGCCGGACAGGCCGTCGGTGGTCTGCCCCTGCGTCTCGTAGCGGAGGATGAAGCCGTCCCGCATCAGTCCCTTGCCGATCGCCGCGACGGTGCCGACCACCCGGGGATCGTCCTGCGGCAGGAAGCCGGTATGGGCGATGAGCAGCAGGCTCGCATCCAGCGCCTTCGATCCGTACGACTGCACGAAACTGTTGAGTTCGGCGTCGAAGCCCTTCGCGCAGACCTCCGCGTGGATCTCGTCGCGGAGCGCGCGCCAGCGCACGGCCTGCCCCTCGGTGGCGCCGGATTCGTGCATCTCGTGCATGCGCAGGGCCCGGTCGAAGGCGACCCAGGCCATCACCTTCGAGTGGGTGAAGTGACGCGAGCCGCCGCGCACCTCCCAGATGCCCTCGTCGGGCAAGCGCCAGGCCTTCTCGAGGTGGCCCAGGATCGCCAGCCCGACCCGGAGGCCATCCTTGCTGATCGGCAGGCCGCGGGCATGGGCTTGGTAGAGCGCGTCGAACAATTCGCCGTAGACATCGATCTGGAACTGCGAGGCCGCGGCGTTGCCGATCCGCACGGGCTTGGAGTTCTCGTAGCCGGGCAGCCAGTCGAGCTCGATCTCCGGCAGCAGCCGCTCGCCGCCGATACCGTAGAGGATGTGCGCCTGCTCCGGGTTGCCGGCCACCGCCCGCAGCAGCCAGCCCAGCCAGTCGCGCGCCTCGTCGATGTAGCCCGCATCCATCAGGGCGATGAGCGTCAGGGTCGAGTCGCGCAGCCAGCAGAAGCGGTAATCCCAGTTCCGCTCACCGCCGAGCCCCTCGGGCAGGGACGCGGTCGGCGCGGCGACGATGCCGCCGGTGGGCTCGTAGATCAGCGCCTTCAGGGTCAGCAGCGAGCGTTGCAGCATCCGGTCCCAGGCGGTGCCGCCGGCGCAGCGGCTCGACCAGTCGCGCCAGACCTGATCGGTGGCTTCGAGGGTCTTGAGCGGCTCGATCGGATGCGGGTCGTCCTCGTGCGAGGCGCCGTAGCTCAGGACGAAGCGGCAGCGTTCGCCGGCATGGACGGTGAACTCGGATAGCGTCGTCTGCGCGTCCGAGCCCTTCAAGTGGACATCGGTGCGCAGCACGACCTTGTGGGGGCCGGACACGGCGCGCAGGTCGCCCAGTTCCGAGCGCGAGACCCACGGCACCGCGGAGCCGTAGTCGAATCGCACCGCCATCTCCATGCGCATGGCGACACGCCCATGAACACCCTCGACCAGGCGCACCAAGTGGGCGCCGTCGCCGACCGGCATGAAATCGGTGACCAGGACCTCGCCCTGCCGCGTCGTGTGCCGGGTCTCCAGCACCAGGCTCCCCGGACGGTAGGCCCAGCTGGTCTCGACATGCTCGGCCTCGGGATAGATCTTCCAGAATCCGTGAGCCTCGGTCCCGAGCAGGCTGGTGAACAGGGCGGCGGCGTCGAAGCGCGGCCAGCACAGCCAGTCGACACTGCCCTGCCGGCTGATCAGCGCGGCGCTGCGGCAATCCCCGACGAGCGCATAATCCTCGATGCGTGCAGCCATACGGCCCCGGCTCCCGCGCGGCCGGAATCCCCCGGCCATCCGCTGCAACGCACCTAGGACGCCCGGTTGCGAGGTCCAGAGCCGGAGGCACGGCGAGCCAAGCGGAATGCCGTGTCGTACGGACGGAGTTGCGGGCGCGTCAGCGCAGGCAGTCGGCCACCACCAGGGCGACGGATCCCTGCACGGCGGCCGCCCCGTCGCGCATCAGGTTGGCCGCATCGCCGACGACGCGGGCGGCGGGCGTCAGCCGTTCGACCACGGAGGCCGCGAAGGGCAGGGCGGCGGGGGGCAGCAGCCCGGCCTCATCCGAATCGATGGTCTCCGCACGGGCGGCGGCCAGCGGATCGGTCATGCGCTGGGGCATCTCCGGGCAGCGGCGCCCGGGGCAGGCATGGCGGCCTGCGATCGCGATATGCGACGTCGCCCGGGCCGCGAACGCCGGCCGGGCCGGCTGCGTCGGGACCAGGGGATAGACTTCGGCGAAGGCCACGGTGGCCGGGCGGCGGACCGGCACGGACACCGGCGCGGCTTTGACGAACGCGGTGGGCGACGGAGCCTCGGGCGCGACGAGCTCGGCGCGGGCCTCCGGCGGCGGCGTCAGCTGCGACGACGGGCAGTAGAGGGACGCGACGCCCAGGATCCCCACAACGACCAACGTCGGCAGGAACGGCATCGACACGCGGCCGGTGGCGGCGTCCGTGAGGGCAAGCGGGTCTGGCCTGCGCATCCGTTTCACCACCCCCGCCCTAGTTCCGACGACGCAAGAATGCCCCCAGCATTGCGGCGGAAGCTGGACCGTTTCTTTGCGCGGCGGTAACGCTGGCGACAGCTGCGGGGCATATGCCTTGCTTGGCCGGAGCGCCCGAACCGGGTCGCCCTCTCGAGAAGTCCCGCCCGACCGGGCCCCGATGACCGAATCCAACCTCACCGTCGCCGTGATCGACCCGAGCCGCGCCCGCGCGGCGATCCTGGAGGAGGGCTTGCGCGCGGCCGGCATCGGTCGAATCGTGGTGATTCCCGATACCGTCGACCTTCTGGAGCGGGTGACCGCCCTCAAGCCCGACGTGGTGGTGATCCACCTAGAGAGCCCCAGCCGGGACATCCTGGAGCAGATGTCCGGGGTCTCTCGGCAAGTCGAGCGGCCGGTGGCGATGTTCGTCGACCGCTCGGACACCACCATGATGCAGGCGGCGGTCGACGCCGGCATCTCGGCCTACGTGGTCGACGGGCTGCGGGCGGAGCGGATCAAGTCGATCCTCGATATCGCGATCCTGCGCTTCAACGCCTTCGCGCGGCTCCAGCGCGAATTGTCGGAGGCCCGCGGCGAACTGGCCGACCGCAAGTTGATCGAGCGCGCCAAGGGCATCCTGATGAACTTGAAGGGGCTGACCGAGGACGAGGCCTACAAGCAGCTGCGACGCAAGGCCATGAACGAGAAGCGCAAGATCGCCGACATCGCCCGGGCCATCGTCACCACGGCGGACCTGCTCGGATGAGGCTTCAGCTCGGCTACGTCCCGCTCTGCGATGCCGCGCCGCTGATCGTGGCGCACGCGTTCGGCTTCGCCCGGGCCGAGGGACTGGAACTCGACCTTTCGGCCGAGCCGTCCTGGGCGACCCTGCGCGACCGCCTCGCGCTGGGCCATCTCGACGGCGCCCACATGCTGGCGCCGCTGGCGCTGGCGAGCCGGCTCGCCCTGTCGGGACCGCCCTCCGACCTCGTCGTCCCGCTGCAGCTCAGCGCCAACGGCAACGCCATCACGGTGTCGCGCGGGCTCTGGGCCGCGATGGGCCCGGCGAGCGAGGCCCTGACGGATGTGGCCCGGGCCTTCGCCCGGGTGGCGGCCGAGCGCCGGGACGCGGGCCAGCCGCTGACGCTCGGGACCGTGCATCCGTTCTCCTGCCACAGCTATCAGCTGCGGCTGTTCGCCGAGGCCGGCGGCCTCGACCCGTCGGCCTTCCGCACGGTCGTGGTTCCGCCCCAGCACAGCGTCGAGGCGCTCGCCCGCGGCCTGGTCGACGGCTACTGCGCGGGCGCGCCCTGGAACGACGTCGCGGTATCAGCCGGCCACGGGCGGATCGCGGCGCTCGGTTGCGACCTCGCACCGGACGCCCCCGAGAAGGTCCTGGCCGTGTCGGGCCGGCTCGACGACGCGCTGCTGCCCCTCGTCCGGGCGGTGGCGCGGGCCGGCCTATGGTGCGCCGACCCGGCCAACCGCACCGACCTGATCCATTGCCTAGCGCACCGGACCTATCTCGACCTCGACGTCGACCTCGTGGCCCGGGGCTTCGCGGGCGATGCGATCCTGGACGCGGCCGGCGCGGCGCGGCCGATGCCGGGCCGTCTCGACCTCGGCGCCGACGTGCAGGAGCCGCGGCCCGAGGCCGCGCGGTGGCTCGTGACGCAGATGGCCGCCTCGCAGCAGTTACCGCCGGGGAGACACCCGGATGCCGAAGCGGCGGCCATCTACAGGCCCGACCTCTACCGGGCCGCGACAGCGCTCTGAGTGGCAGCAGACATCACGCGGATTTCGTCATTCGCCCATTGCCGGGATGCGGCAGATCGCGGAACGTTGCCGGGTCTCGGCCGTTGTGACTACGCCATGCCCGGATGCCGTAAACTCGATACCGAATCGTCGACATCGCATCCGCGCAGCCGGATCGAGCTTCGACGCTATGTTCGCCGCGGCGCCAAGGCTCCGCGCGCGAGCAACGACAACCGCCGTCCCGGTGGTGTTCCGTCCTGGTATTGGGTGCTCGTGGCCGGCGCCATGCCGACGCTGGGCCTGCTGGCGATGCTCTCGACACTGATCTGAGATCCGAGTCGAACACGGCATGTAATCCGATCCGATCGGCGTGTTCCTGCTTCTCCGTCTCACCGAGTAGAGGGAAGCAACCCGAGATCGCTCACGCTACGAGCGTATATAGGATTCCTCGATTGCTTCGCCGTGCCCGCAATGAGGGTGCAGTGCGATCCTTCTGCCGTTTGCGCTCGTGTTTGAAGACAGCTCGGACGCCAGTTCCACTGCCACAGCGCTGATCGTTTAAGCGACTACCAGCCCGCTTTTTGTGCAGTGCGATGCGCCACGCTCTAGCGTGCCAGGCCCCATGGGCTGCCGCGATTTCACGAGTCATGAGACCATTTTACCGATGCGGGTCCTGCTTGGCATGAGATCTGCTTGATAGCTCGCGTCCGTCAATGGCGACGGGCAGCGCCGTCAGCGAGGCCGCTGATCCGGTTCTCCTGCGGGTTCAAGCCTGCCCTGGGGGATAACCGGCAGCGGCTTTTTCGTGGGCGGTCCGCCGACGATCCTGCAATCGAGGTCCCCGACGCGATCGAGAGATGGCGACATCCCCAATGGATACCAGCGCACACAATACGCGCGCCGAGACCGGTCTCCCACGCGAGCGGCTCGTCGTCGTCGGCAACGGCATGGCCTCGCTCCGCTTCCTCGAGCGCCTGACCGAAGGATCGCCCGGCCGGTTCGACGTGACCTGCGTCGGCGCCGAGCCGAAGGCCGCCTATAACCGGGTCCTGCTCTCCTCGCTGCTGGGCGGCGAAGTCGAAGAGGCGGCCTGCGACTTCCGCGGCCTGGACTGGTACGCGGCCCACGGAATCCGCCTGATCACCGGAGCCCCGGTCACCCAGATCGATCGCGAGAACGGGCTGGCGACCGTGGGAGAGACCCACGTCCTGCCCTTCGACAAGCTCGTGCTGGCGGTGGGATCGCTGCCGATCCGCCTGCCCAAGCCCGGGATGGACCTTCCCGGGGTGATCACGTTCCGTGACCTCGCTGACGTGGCGGCGATCCGCAAGGCCGCCGTGCAGCACGCCCGGGCGATCGTCATCGGCGGCGGCCTGCTCGGGCTGGAAGCCGCGGTCGGCCTGGCGCGTCTGGGGGTCGACACGACCCTTCTCCACGTCATGGACCGGCTGATGGAGCGCCAGCTCGACCACCACGCAGCCGGGCTGGTGAAGCGGGCCATGGAGGCCCGCGGCGTGCGGGTGCTGCTCAAGGCCGACACCGCCCGGGTCGAGGGCGACGGCAGGGTCGAGCACCTGATCCTGGCCGACGGGACCGTGCTCCCGGCCGACATGGTGGTGATGTCGGTGGGGGTGCGTCCCTCAGTTGCCCTGGCGCAGGGGGCGGGGCTGGAGATCGGCCGCGGCATCAAGGTCGATGACCGGATGACCACATCGGACGCCAACATCTTCGCCCTCGGGGAATGCGCCGAGCATCGCGGCCTGATCTACGGGCTGGTCGAGCCGGCCTACGAGCAGGCCGACATCCTGGCCCGGCACCTCGCCGGCGAGAGCGCCGCCTATGCCGGCACCTCGCTTGCCACCAGCCTCAAGGTCTCGGGCCTCCCGGTTTTCTCCGCCGGCCTCGTGGACACCCCCGAAGATGCCGAGGCGATCGTCCTCTCCGATCCCGGCGCCGGGCTCTACCGCAAGCTGCTGGTGCGAGAGGGCAGACTGATCGGTGCCGTGTTCGTCGGCGACATCGCCGAGCAGGGCGCCTGCAAGGGCCTGATCCGCTCCGGCGATCCGGTCGAGAACCTCGATGATCTGATGTTCGGGCGCCCGGCGCCCGAGCCGCTCGCCGCTTAGGTTCCCGGCCGATCGGCCGGGGGAACTAAGCCTTTGATTTGACACGCTCGCTTACGCCGGACCGGCATCCACTTCGGCGGCGAGCGATCCAGGGAGGCGCAGATGGCCGAGACCACCCCACAGACCGCCCCGGACGGCTTCAACCCCGAGCAGAAGCGCTACCTCGAAGGCTTCGCCTCGGGCGTCGCCGCGGCCCGCCTGACCGGCGGCCTGGCGATCGGGCAGGGCCCGGCCGCGCCGGCCGAGCCCACCGGGCCGGATGCGATCCACCTCAAGGCGCAGGACAAGACCGTCAAGGACGGCGGCAAGCTCTGCGAGCAAGAGAAGTGGAAGCGCGCCGAGCACCCGTTCGACGGCCATAACCGGCTGATCGCGGACGCCGCCGCCGGCAAGCCGCCCAAGCCCGAGGACAATTTCCGCTGGCGCTACCACGGCCTGTTCTGGGTGGCGCCGAACCAGGTGAGCTACATGGCGCGCCTGCGGATCCCCAACGGCATCCTGCACCACTGGCAGTTCGCAGGCGTCGCCGACCTCGCCGACCGGCACGGCGGCGGCTACGTCCACGTGACGACCCGGGCCAACCTCCAGGTCCGCGAGATCGGCCCCGAACACGCCCAGCCGTTCCTCGACGGGCTGGTGGATATCGGCCTGACCGCCCGCGGCTCGGGCGCCGACAACATCCGCAACGTCACCGGCTCGTCGACCGCCGGCATCGACACCCAGGAGCTGCTGGATACGCGCCCGCTGGCGAAATCCTGGAACAACTGGATCATCAACGACCGCTCGCTCTACGGCCTGCCGCGCAAGTTCAACGTCGCCTTTGACGGCGGCGGCGTCATGCCGACCCTGGAGGAGACCAACGACATCGGCTTCCAGGCGATCGAGGTGCTGGACGGGGCCGCGGTGGCGGCGGGCGTCTACATGCGCCTCGTGCTCGGCGGCATCTCCGGCCACCGGGACCTCGCCCGCGACACCGGCATCGTGCTCAAGCCCGAAGACTGCAATGTGGTCGCGGACGCGATCATCCGGGTGTTCATCGAGAACGGCGACCGGACCAACCGCAACAAGAGCCGGATGAAGTACGTCCTCGACGCCTGGGGCTTCGACGCGTACCTCGCCGCCGTCGAGGAGAAGCTCGGCCGCAAGCTCGACCGGGTCGATCCGGCCCACGTGGCGCCGCGCCGGCCCACCGACCGGTTCGCCCATGTCGGCGTCCACGCCCAGAAGCAGCCCGGCCTCAACTGGATCGGCGTGGTCCTGCCGGTCGGCAAGATGACCAGCGACGAGGTCCGGGCGCTGGCCGAGATCGCCCGCGACTGCGGCGACGGCCAGATCCGCCTCACCGTCTGGCAGAATTTCATCTTTTCCGGGGTCCCGGACGCGCGGGTGGCGGAGGTCGAGAGCCGTATCCTCGAACTCGGCCTGACCATCAAAGCGGCCGGCATCCGCTCGGGTCTCGTCGCCTGCACCGGCGCCCGGGGCTGCAAGTTCGCCGCCTCCGACACCAAGGGTCACGCGCTGATCATCGCCGACCACGTCGAGCGCACGGTGACGGAGCTCGACGTGCCGGTGAACGTCCACCTCACCGGCTGCCATCATTCCTGCGCCCAGCACTACATCGGCGACATCGGGCTGATCGGCGCCAAGGTGGTCGTCTCGGAGGAGGGAGACACCGTCGAGGGCTACGACATCGTGGTCGGCGGCGGCTTCGCCGAGAACCCGAAGATCGGCACCGAGATCTGGAAGGCCGTGAAGGCCGAGGACGCGCCGTTCCGGGTCGAGGCGCTGCTGCGCACCTATCTGGCCCGCCGGCAGGGCCCGGACGAGAGCTTCCAATCCTTCACCGCCCGCACCGGCGCCGAAGCCCTGCGGGACGCCGCCGAGGAACAGCCCGCCCTGAAGGCCGCCGCATGACCCAGCACGTCTCGCCCCCCCTCGTCCTGATCCCCGAGACCGCCCCGTTCGACGCCGACCAGCGCTCGTGGCTCTCCGGCTACTTCGCCGCCCTGCTCGGCCCCGCCGTGACGGGAGCCACAGCCCTAGCGCCGGGCGAGGCCTCCGCCGCCGGCCCCAAGCTGGCCGACAACGACGACGCGCCCTGGCACGACCCCTCCGTGCCGATCGGCGACCGGATGGCGATGGCCAAGGACCGGCCCGAGCCGCAGAAGCTCATGGCCGCCATGGCCCAGCAGGATTGCGGCCAGTGCGGCTACAACTGCGCCGACTACGCCAACGCGATCTTCCTGAAGAACGAGGAGCGCCTGAATCTTTGCCAGCCCGGCGGCAAGGAGACCCTGCGCATGCTCAAGAAGCTGGACGAGGAATTCGGCACCGCCGGCGGCGCGCCCGTGACCCCGATGGCCGAGGGCGACACACCGAAGCAAACGGCCGATCTCGGCCCCCTGGGCTTCTGCCGCGAGAACCCGGTCGAGGCGCTGTTCCTGTCCCGCCGCCGACTCAACGAGCCGGGCGGCGAGAAGGAGACCTGGCACATCGAGATCGGCCTGGACGGCACGCCGATCACCTACGAGGCCGGCGATTCGCTCGGCCTGTTCCCGGCCAACGCCCCGGCGCTGGTGGACGCGGTGATCGCCGAACTCGGCGCCCGGCCCGAGCGAATGATCGGGACCCAGACCCTGCGCGACCACCTGCTCAAGGACTACGCGCTCGGCGCCGCGCCAGACAACCTCTACCAGCTGCTGTCGCTGCTCACCTCGGGAGCGGCGCGCAAGAAGGCGCAGGCGCTGGCCTCGGGCGAGGACCCGGACGGGGACGCCGCCTATCTCGATGTGCTCGGCGCCCTGCACAAGTTCCCCGGCGCTCGGCCCGACGCGGAGGTCTTCTTGGAAGCTTTGGACGAGCTTCAACCGAGGCTCTACTCGATCTCGTCCTCGCCCAAGATGGATGCCGGCCGCGTCTCGCTGACCGTCGATGCGGTGCGCTACAACCACCGCTCCCGGCTGCGGCTCGGCGTGGCCTCGACCCATCTCGGCGAGCGCCTGCCCGAGCAGACCAAGGTGAAGATCTACCTCCAGAAGGCCCACGGCTTCGCCCTGCCGGCGGACCTGTCCAAGGACGTGATCATGTGCGGCCCCGGCACTGGCATCGCGCCGTTCCGGTCGTTCCTGCGCGAGCGCGCCGCCACCAACGCCCCCGGCCGCAACTGGCTGTTCTACGGCCACCAGCGCCAAGCCACGGACTTCTTCTACAAGGACGAGCTCAACGCGCTGAAGGACGACAAGGTGCTCAACCGCCTGTCGCTCGCCTGGTCCCGGGACGGCAGCGAGAAGACCTACGTCCAGGACCGGATGCGCGAGAACGGCGCCGACCTGTGGAAGTGGCTCGAAGGCGGCGCGCATTTCTACGTCTGCGGCGATGCCAAGCGCATGGCCAAGGACGTGGAGCGGGCGATCATCGACGTGGCGGCGCAGTTCGGGGGCAAGAGCCCCGAGGACGCGGTGGCGTATCTCGGCGCACTCAAGAGGGCCGGCCGCTACCAGGCCGACGTGTACTGAGCCCGTGAAACCCTCCCCCCTCTGCGGGGGAGGGAATAGGCGGCCCGCCCCTTGCGGCCGCCGTCGAACACAGAAGTTTCGAGGATTCAGCCATGACCCTGTCCGTGGCAGACCCGGCGGTGCGGACGACCTGCCCCTATTGCGGTGTCGGGTGCGGCGTTCTCGCGACCCCGGACGGGAACGGCGGCGCGGCGATCGCGGGCGATTCCGAGCACCCGGCCAATTTCGGCCGGCTCTGCTCGAAGGGCTCGGCGCTCGGCGAGACCCTGTCG
This sequence comes from Methylobacterium sp. AC315, assembly GCF_979253755.1. Taxonomy (NCBI): domain Bacteria; kingdom Pseudomonadati; phylum Pseudomonadota; class Alphaproteobacteria; order Hyphomicrobiales; family Methylobacteriaceae; genus Methylobacterium; species Methylobacterium sp. AC315. Next base: position 211,576 of record NZ_CEEDEA010000004.1, on the reverse strand, counting down.
CTGGAGAACCGCCTGCTCCACCCGCAGGTCGATGGCGTCCAGGCCTCGTGGGACGCGGCGCTGTCGACCGTGTCGGGAAAACTGCGCGCGGTGGCCGAGGCGCACGGTCCGGAATCGATCGCGTTCTACCTCTCGGGGCAGCTCCTCACCGAGGATTACTACGTCGCCAACAAGCTGGCGAAGGGCTTCATCGGCACGCCGCATGTCGACACCAATTCGCGGCTCTGCATGTCGAGCGCGGTGGCGGCCCATCGCCGCGCCTTCGGCTCGGACACCGTACCGGGCTGCTACGAGGACTTGGACGAGGCCGACCTGATCGTCATGGTCGGGTCCAACGCCGCCTGGTGCCACCCGGTGCTGTTCCGCCGCATGGCCGACGCCAAGGCCCGGCGGGGCACCAAGTTCGTGGTGATCGACCCGCGCCGGACCCAGACCGGCCAGGAGGCCGACCTGTTCCTCGGGATCCGGCCCGGCAGCGACGTGGCGCTGTTCTCGGGGCTGCTCGTGCACCTTTCGGATAACGGCTTCCGCGACCGGGCCTTCGTGGAGGCCCACACCGCCGGGCTCGATGCCGCCCTGGATCGCGCCCGCCTCATCGCGCCGGACGTGGCGACGGTCGCCGCCGCGACGGGGGTACCGCTCGCCGACATCGCCGCCTTCTACGACCTGTTCGCGGGCACCCGCCGGGTGGTCACCGCCTTCTCGCAGGGTGTGAACCAGTCGGCCCAGGGGACCGACAAGGGCAACAGCATCATCAACTGCCACCTGATCACCGGCCGCATCGGCGAGACCGGGATGGGGCCGTTCTCGCTCACCGGCCAGCCCAACGCCATGGGCGGCCGCGAGGTCGGGGGTCTGGCCAACATGCTGGCCGCCCACATGCACTTCGCCCCCGAGGAGGTGGACCGGGTTCGCCGGTTCTGGGGTGCGCCCCGGATCGTCACCGGCGAGGGCATGAAGGCGGTGGCCCTGTTCGAGGCGATCAGCCGGGGCAAGATCAAGGCCCTGTGGGTGATGGGCACCAACCCGCTGGTCTCGATGCCGCGGGCCGACATGATCCGCAACGCCCTCGACGGGCTCGACCTCTACGTCGTCTCCGAGGTGATGGCCGATTCCGACACGGTGCGGGGTCTCGGCAAGACTACGGTGCTGCTGCCCGCGCTCGCCTGGGGCGAGAAGGACGGCACGGTCACCAATTCCGAACGGCGGATCTCCCGGCAGCGCCGGTTCCTGGCGCCCCCAGGCGAGGCGCGGGCCGACTGGGCGGTGCTGTCCGACATCGGCCGCCGGCTCGGCCACGGCCGGGCCTTCGCGTTCGACTCCGCGGCGGCGGTGTTCCGCGAGCATGCCGGGCTCTCGGCCTACGAGAACAACGGCACCCGCGACTTCGATCTCGGCGCGCTCACCGACATCGGCGACGCCGCCTACGAGAGCGCCTTGCCGGTGCAATGGCCGATCCCGAAGCGCTCCGGCCCGCGGGGCGCGCCGCAGGGCAAGGCCCGGCTGTTCGGCGACGGGCGGTTCTACACCTTCGACTGGCGCGCCCGCTTCGTGGCGGTGCAGCCACCGGCCCTCGCGCAGGCGATCTCGGAGGCGTTCCCGTTCGTGCTCAACACCGGCCGGGTGCGCGACCACTGGCACACGATGACCCGCACCGGGAAAAGCCAGCGCCTCTCGGCGCACCGTGCCGTGCCGTTCGTCGAGGTGCATCCGGACGACGCGGCCGGCCTCGGCCTCACCGAGGGCGACATCGCCCGCCTGTGGACCGAGCACGGCGAAGCCGAATTGGAGGTGATGGTCACGGACACGGTGGTACCGGGCTGCCTGTTCATGCCGATGCACTGGGGCAGCGCCCACGCGTCGAAGGCCCGGGTCGGGGCCCTGGTCCGCGGCGTGCCGGACCCGGTCTCGGGCCAGCCCGAGTTGAAGGCGACGCCTGCCGCCATCGCGCCCGTCGCCTACCGGGCTCGGGGCTTCCTGCTGTCGCGCCGTCAGGTGGCGCTGCCGGAGGGCTGGTGGTGGGCGCGGGCGGCGATCACCGGCGGATGGGGCGTACAATTCGCCACCGCGGCCAGTTCCAGCGCCGTGGCGCTGATGGTCCGCGGGCTGATCCAGAGCGAGGCGCTCGCCGGCTACGAACTCGCCGAATACGCCGACCATGCCCGCGACCGCTACCGCTGCGCCGTCTACGACGGTGCGCGGCTGGTCGCGTGCCTCGCCTATGCCCCCGCGGAGGCCCGCCCGGACTGGGAAACGGCCAAGGCCCTGTTCGCCATCGAGGCCCCCGAGGCGGCCGAGCGCCGTGCCCTGCTCTCGGGCCGTGCCGCCACCGCGCCGGCCGGCCCGGTGGTCTGCGCCTGCCATGGGGTCGGTGCCGACGTGATCGCCGCGACCATCGCGGCGGGGGCCGGATCCGTCGCGGCGGTGGGCGCGGCCTGCAAGGCGGGCACGAATTGCGGCTCCTGCATCCCCGAGATCCGCAAGATGCTCCCCGGCCAGACTGCCCGCGCCGCATGATTCTTTGATATATGCCCAATCGAGAACGGATCGGCCCGTCCCGCCAGCCCCTCTCATCCTGAGATGCGGGCGCGGAGCGGCAGCGGCGACGCGGCACCTCAGGATGAGGTTGTCGGTTGGGATGACCGGCACGATGTAGGCTCAGGATAGATTCGTGACCGACACCCCAAGCCTCCTGCGCGCGGCCCGCGCACCCCGCGAGACCCAATCCGCCGGCCTGGAGCCGCTGGCGGTGCTGCCGGTGTTCGTGCCCCTGCGTGGCAAGCGGGTGGTGCTCGCCGGATCCTCGGGCGGGGCGCCTTGGAAAGTGAAGGTCCTGGCCGCCGCAGGCGCCCATGTCGACGTCTACGCGCCGCAGCCCAGCGACGAGCTCCGTGCGGTGCCGGATGAGATCGTCGACGGCAGCGTGGCCCTTCACGAGCGCGCCTGGACACCCGACGACCTCTGGGGGGCCGCCTTCTGCATCGGCGCCATGGAGGACGAGGCCGACTGCGTCGCCTTCGTAGTCGCGGCCCGCGGCGCCGGCGCGATCGTCAACGCGGTGGACCGGCCGCACCTGTGCGACGTCAAGTTCGGCGCCATCGTCAACCGCTCGCCCCTGGTCGTCGGCATCTCCACGGAGGGCGCGGCGCCGGTCTTCGGCCAGACCGTGCGCGCCCGGATCGAGGCGATGCTGCCGCGCGGGTTCAGTCGCTGGGTCGGGGCCGCCCGCGACTGGCGGGACGGCGTCACCGCCCGGTTCCACGGGTTCAGTGAGCGACGCAGCTTTTGGGAACGCTTCACCGATCGCGCCTTCGCGGAGCCGGACCGCGCTCCGACGCAACAGGACCTCGCCGAGCTGCTGGGGGAGACTGAGGCGGCGCCGAAGGGCGGCGCGGTGAGCCTCGTCGGCGCCGGTCCGGGCGACGCGGAGCTGCTCACGCTCAAGGCCCTGCGGGCGCTGCGCAACGCCGACGTGATCCTGTACGACGACCTCGTCGCCCCCGAGATCCTGGACTATGCCCGCCGGGAGGCGCGGACCATGCTGGTCGGCAAGACCGGTCACGGCCCGTCCTGCCGCCAGGACGACATCAACGCGCTGATGGTTCAGCTGGCCCGCACCGGCAAGCAGGTGGTGCGGCTAAAATCCGGCGATCCGCTGGTGTTCGGCCGGGCCGGCGAGGAGATTGATGCCTGCCGGGCTGCGGGCATTCCCGTCACCGTAGTGCCGGGCATCTCGGCCGCGCAGGGGGCCGCGGCCGCGCTGGGCCTGTCGCTGACCCACCGCGACGCTGCCCGCCGTCTGCAATTCGTCACCGGCCACGACCGCCGCGGCGCCCTGCCGGACGACCTGAACTGGGGTGCCCTCGCCGATCCGAGCGTCACCACGGTGGTCTACATGCCCAAGCGCACGCTCCGCGCGCTGCTGGCCCGGGCCGTGGACGAGGGGCTGGCGCCCGCGACCCCGGCGCTCCTCGTCTTCAACGTCAGCCGCCCGAACCAGGCCTCGCTGCGCGGCACCGCCGCCGACCTTGCCGACCGGGTCGAGGCTGCGGGCCTCGACGGGCCCGCGCTGCTGATGGTCGGCGAGGCCTTTTCGGAGACGCGGGCGGCGGTGGCCCCCGAGACGGTGCCGGAGCGTTTGGCGATCTGAGGCCGAGACGGATCGGTCCTGGGTCGAAAGTCGGTACTGATCCTGGCATCGCGTTACGCCCCGAGGAATGAAATCTCTCGATGATCGCGATGCGAGCCGTGCTGGCGAACCGGGCTTTGAGCGTGTCGGATCTGGAGGAGGGTCCGGCCGGTGTGTCGAGCGCAGCGCAGGGCGAGCGGGTCGCGATCCTCAACCCCAATCGGGTCATGGCCTAAAAGGCCCCTCCGGCCGCCTGGGAAGCCAAGATGGAGCGGATCGACGCGCCTCCGGGCACCGCTTGGTCTACCGAGTCAGCGATGCGGCGATCACCGTGACGGTGGTCGCCGTGAGGAAGCGCGGTGGGGATGAGGCGTACCGAACCGCTCGGAACCGTTGAGCGCCGTCGATGCCGCCGGCGGTTTCCGATCGGCTGAAGCGGCGAGTGGCTCAGGTCTCGCCGGCCACGAACGCCCGCATCAGGTAGTTGGCGATCGCCATGGGCGGCGGGGACTGGATGCCCTCGGGATGGGTGCCGGCCAGCATGGCGGCGACCGCGGCGCGGTCGAACCAGCGGGCGTCCTCCAATTCGCTCGGATCGGTGACGATGTCGCCGTCGAGGGCCTCGGCGGCGCAGCCCAGCATCAGCGAGGACGGGAACGGCCAGGGCTGCGAGGTCCGGTAGGTGACCGCGCCGACCCGGATCCGCGTCTCCTCGAACACCTCCCGGCGCACCGCGTCCTCGATGGTCTCGCCGGGCTCCAGGAAGCCGGCGAGGCAGGAATACATGTGCGGGCGGAAATGTGGGCCGCGCCCGAGCAGGCAGGTCTCGCCCCGGCGCACCAGCATGATCACCACCGGGTCGACCCGGGGGAAATGGTGGGCGTTGCAGGACGGACATTCCCGGCGGAAGCCCCCGGCCTTCGCCACGGTGGCCGTGCCGCAATTGGCGCAGAAGCCGTGCCGGGCGTGCCAATCGAGCATCGACTTGGCCACCGCCAGCAGGCCCAGCTCCTCGGCCTCGACGGCGTTTTCGGTCGCGATGGCGCGCAGGTCTAGGGTACGGGTCTCGCCAGCGGCAAAACCCTCCGCGGCCTCGGCCGGTGCCGACGCGGCGAAGACCGGCCTTCCGTCCCGATGGCCCAGGAAGATGCGCGTGCCGGACGGGTCCGGCGCTTCGGCCGGGGTGATCAGCGCGGTCGCCCCGCGCAGCACGATCCGGTCGCCGCAGATCAGGACGAGGCGCGCGTCCGGCGCGTCGAACGGAGGCACCGCCTCCTCGGGCTGCTCGGCCGAGTGCCGGTCGAGGCGGTTGCGGACGAAGCCGAGGGTGTCGCGGGGATCGGTCATTCGGGTTCAGGCCGCGGAGAACAGCGTGCCGGCGCGCTCGATCAGCTGGGCGCGGGCATGGAACGGGTAGGGCTTCCGGGTCTCGAAGCCCCAGACCGGCCCGGGCCAGGCCGGGTCGGAGCGGAACCGGCCGATGACGTGGACGTGGAGCTGCGCCACGACATTGCCCAACGCCCCGACATTGACCTTGTCGGGCTTCGACAGCGCCTGCATCACCCCGGTGGCGATGCGGATCTCCCGCCACAGTGCCCCGGCATCGGCCTCGGACAAATCCGTGATCTCGGAGACGTCGGGGCGGCGCGGGACCAGGATCAGCCAGGGGAACCGGGCATCGTCCATCAGCAGGACGCGGCAGAGGGTCAGGTCGCCCACCTCGACGGTGTCGGCAGAGAGGCGCGGATCGAGGAGGAAGGCGGACTCGGTCATGGCACGACGGTGTAGCGCAGCCTGCGCGCCGGCGCGCGCCTCGGATGCGCGGAGCGATGACGCAACTGGCGCAAAGCTTCGGTCAGAACGAAGGCACGGCGCCCTGCCGGCCCACCGCGATCGTGCCGACATCGAGGGCGCCGTCCGGCCCGGACCGGGCGAAGATCGTGGTGGCCGCGCCGGGCTCCAGCAGGGCCTTCTCGCCGGGCGCCATCGCGGTGACCGGGGTCCCGGCGGGAACCGAGAAGCTGGCCTGACCGCCGCCGAAGCCCAGGGTCAGGCCGAGCGGACGTCCGCCACGCAGGTCCGAGACCCAGCCAGCCGTGAACGTCGCTCCCGGCTCGGTATCCCAGGTCTGGCTGCCCGCCTCGAAGCCGCGCTCGGAAGGCGAGTAAACGGTCACGGCCGTCGCCCGCCGCGGCTCGGCCTCGGAGCCGGCGAGCACGCTGACGTAGCTCTCGGGCTTGATGTTGCGCACGGCCGCCTCGGTCACCGCGAAGACCCGGGTCCGCGGGTTCATCCGCAGGGTCAGGGTGCTGCCGCCGGCGCGGCGGATCTGCAGGCGGTCGGCCTCGGCCCACACGATGGTACCGCGGAACCGGACGGTGCTCGGCTGCGCCCGGACGGCGGTCGCCGTCACGGCCATCAGAAGCGCTGCGAGGAGGAAGCGGGTTCGCGATGTCGTCACGGGGATCCTGGTCCGGCTGCGGGGGCCGAACGCCAGGGGCGGACGACGGTTCCAGTCGCAGTCAATGCGCCATCAGCACCGGCATGTCGGCATGGGCCAGGACGTGGCTGGTGACACCTCCGAAGATCATCTGGCGCAGGCGGCTCTGGGTGTAGGCGCCCTTGATCAGGAGGTCGCAGTCGAACGCCTTGGCTTCGGCCAGGAAGGTCTCGCCCGGCGCGCGCCGGCCGGACGGAAGGGAGCGATGCGAGGCGGCCACGCCCTCGCAGGCCAGCGCCTGGGCGAGGTCCTGGGCGCTCGGCCCCGGGACCATGCCGCCCTCGACGCTGAGCACCAGCACCCGCTCGGCCCGTCGCAGGAACGGCATCGCGAAGGCCACCGCCCGGGCGGTCTCGGTAGAGCCGTTCCAGGCGATCAGGATCGCTTCTCCGAGCGACGTCGGGGCGACCGGCGGCGCCAGCAGGATCGGCCGGCCGCCCTCGAACAGCGCAGTCTCGAAAGTGGTCATCCGCGGGGCGTTGTCGGAGGTCCCCGGGCGTCCGACCACGGTGGCCGAGAACAGCCGGGCGTATTGGCCGAGGAACGCGTCGCCGGTGGGCACGTCCTGCCGCCAGCGGTAGCGCGGCCCGGCATCCGCCACCTTCTCGGGGATGCACAGGCCGTCGCGGGCGTGCCGCGGGATCCCGGCCGCGTCCATGAAGGCGACGAAGCGGCCGCCGGCCTCCTCGGCCTCGGCGCGGTCGGCCTCCTCGTCGCGCAGCCAGGTCATGCCGCCCACCATGTCGACGGGGACGTACTCGGCGAGCGCAGGGCGCAGGGATACGCCCTCGATCAGGCTACCGAAGCGCGACGCCGCGAGCCGCGTCGTCTCGAACACGGAGGTCAGGCCGTCGTGCATCGCGACGGGTACGAGCAAAGTCTTCATCGCGGCATCCTCCTCCGGTGCGCGAGGCTAATCCGCCCGAGGCCCGGTGGGAACCGGGGCCGGGACGGGGCGCACACGGTTTTGCGCGGTGCCGGGATCCAGGCGGTCGCGCGCCCAGCGGCTCAGCGGCCGCTCGACGAACCGGTGGACCAGCAGGGCAGCCGCGACGCTGCCGGCGAGCATCACAACGACGCTGCCCCAGGGGTGCAGAACCGGGGCGAGGCCGAGCCGCAGCAGCGCCTCGCGCCCGAGGCGCAGCGCGAAGGGGTGGACGAGGTACAGCGCGTAGGAGGCGTTCCCGAGGATCACGAGCCCCCGCGTCAAGGCGGGCAGGGCCGCGACCTGAGCGGCATCCCGCGCCGGCCCGAGGGCGGCGGTCACCAGGAGGGCGGATGGCAGGCCGACGAGCAGGGGGCGGAGGACCCCGTCGGCGGACCCGTCGTCGCCGAGCAGGCGGGCGGCCAGGGCGAGACCCAGGAGACCCATCACCCCGAGCCCGAGGCGCACCGCGGATCCAGGCCGAAGACCCTCCCGATGGGCGAGGGCGAGCCCAGCCCCGAGCAGGAATTCCAGCACGATCGGGTTCGCCCAGAACCGGACCGGCACCGGCAAGGCGGGCACGAGCGCACCCACGGACACCAGCAGCACCAGCGCCAGGGCGAGCCAGGCCACGGCGCCGCGCCGGCCGAAGCCCAGCCCCAGGGCGAAGAGGCCGTAGAAGAACACCTCGTAATTGAGGGTCCAGCCAAGGCCGTAGAGGGGCTGGATGGTGCCGTCCGGCCGGGCCGCCGGCCAGAACAGGAATCCGGCCAGGATCGTGCCCGGCTCTCTGACGAGGGCCGCGGCCTCGCCCAGCCAGTCGGGGCGCGCGATGGCGAGGGCCAGGACGATCAGGCTCACCAGCCAGTACAGGGGGACGACCCGGGCGACCCGGTGCGCCAGGAAGCGGGCGCGTCCGCCCGGCGCCCCGAACAGCCGGCCGCTCGCATGGACGATGACGAAACCAGAGATCACGAAGAACAGGTCGACCCCGCCCCACCATGGCAGGAGCGTCCCGGGATCGAGGGTCGGGCCGGCGCCGCGGGCAGCCATCATCCCGGACTCGTGGCGCGCGTGATGCCAGACCACCATGAGCGCAGCAGCGGCGCGCAGGATCTGGATTCCGAACAGGGTCACGGAGCCTTCAACACAAATGGAGTTCCTCTAATCCCGGGCTCTCAGTAAAAAACGGCAGGAACCATAAGTCGATAGCCCCGTTATCGAAATAATTCGCGAACGTGTCGCCGTACCGTTTCGGCTGCAAGATCTTGGACCTTCGACCAGGACCGGATCTTTGCTGGCCCCGCGGGCCGCTTCGCGTCTTCACACGTAATCGAGGTTTCCATGCTGAAGAACTACGCTGCCGCGTCCGCGCTCGTCCTGGCGCTATCGACCCCCGCCTTTGCACAGGGCGCGAACGATTTCCGCCTGCAGTCGATGCAGGCGAACGCCTTCGAGGTCCAGTCCTCGCAGATCGCCCTGTCTAAGTCGCGTAATCCCAAGGTTCGGTCGTTCGCCCAGGAAGTCATCCGCGACCATCGCGCCGCCAACGTGGCGCTGTCGGGAGGCGAGAGCAACTACATGGCGGCCCGGGACGAAGGCCTCGGCGGCCTCGTGACGGCACCGCTGGCGGTGGCGGGCGGCGCAGTCGGCGCAGGCGTCGGCGCAGCGACCGGCGTGGTCGGCGGAACCCTGGCGGGCGGCCCGGTCGGCGGCCTTCAGGGCGTCGGCACCGGCGCGGCCAGCGGCGCGGCGGCGGGCAGTCGCCTCGGACGCGGCGATGCCATGGCCACCGGCGCCTCGACCGTCGTCCCGCCGAGCCCCGAGCAGCAGGCGATGCTCGCCGAGCTGTCCGCGACCCCGGCCGGCCCACGCTTCGACCGTCTCTACGCCAGCCAGCAGATCCAGGCGCACCAGATGTCGATCGCCATGACGCAGGCCTACGCCCAGGGCGGCCCGAACCCGGCCCTGCGCAACTACGCCCAGCAGGCCCTGCCGGCCTTGCAGATGCACTTCGATCACGCCCAGCGTCTGCCGGGCGCCATGTGATCGTTTTAGGATATCCCGGCTCCGGCCGGGTGACAGGGCGAGGCGGCGTGCGCGAGCACGCCGCCTTTTTCTTGTCTCTGACCGCGCACGGCACCCGTCTTGCGGGTGCAGCGAAGCCACCCCGGCGGCAGTTGCGGCCAGACGTCATCGTGTTCGAAGGTGCGACGAGCCACTCGACCTTGCGGGCTCGCGGAGCCGCAGATGGTAGACGTCAAGCCGTAAGTATCGGTGCGGAACCTGCTTCCTCTCTCCCTCGTGGGGAGGCGCGTTCGTCGAGCCCTGCAGACGCTTAAGCGCCTTACAGCTTTCGCAAGCGACAACCGATACGCGAAGAGCGGCGACGCGCATCTGCCAGTTGGCGACCGCAGCATCCGGTATGCAGCCCCCCGGCCTGAGACGCCCCGCAGAACACCTCAAGCCGGAATGTCGAGCCGTCCGAGGGGTTCCTCAGTCGCAAGCCACCGCGGTCGGCAGGATCTTGCGGCCGGCATCGTCCACCGCGGGGTGGAAGTCGCCGGTCTCCGGATTCCGGACCAGCAGCACGCCGTTGGCCACGCCGAAATGCGCACCGTGGATGTTGAGCCGGCCATCCTCGACCCGCTCCTTGATGAACGGGAAGCTCAGCAGGTTCTCCATGCTCTGGCTGACCATGGCGTGCTCCATCCGGGTCAGGTAGTCCGGCGCGCTCGAATCACCCGCCTTCGCTTCCGCGGCGCCCACCAGCGAGACCCACTTGCCGATGAAGTTGCTGCTCGAGAGCGGCGCAGCCTTGTTGGCGAAGGCCTTGATGCCGCCGCAGGTGGCGTGGCCGAGCACGACGATGTGCTTCACCTCGAGCGCCTGGACCGCGAACTCGATGGCCGCCGAGGTGCCGTGATAGGCTCCGTCCGGCTCGTAGGTCGGCACGATGTTGGCCACGTTGCGGATCACGAACAACTCACCGGGGCCGGCATCGAAGATCGCCTCCGGGGCCACCCGGCTGTCGCAGCAGCTGATCACCAGGATCTGAGGCTCCTGGCTTTGAGCGAGCTGCGCGAAGCGCCGCCGCTCGGTGGGAAACCGGTCGGCCAGGAACGCGCGGTAGCCCTCGGTCAGGAATTCAGGGAACATGCCGTCTCCTTGAGGTTCGGGATCTTCGCAGATGCGAGATCCGGGTCAGCGATCGTGCCAAGTCAGAACGCGCGGCCGAGGCGGAATAGTCCCGGCCGCGAGATCGGCCGCGAGATCGGCCAGCCCCGCCGGCTCGACGCGCTCGCCGCTCGCCTTGAGTTCGGCCAGCGGCCACCAGCGGGTTCCGATCACCGGGTTGTCCTCGGTCTCGGCGAGCTGGCTGGTATCGACCCGGTCGTCGGGCAGGCGGACCAGGAAGTAGCGCTCCCGGGCATCCCGCGACTGGCGGAACAGGTGGAACGGGCCGTCGCAGGCCGCGACCTGCGGGCCTATCGCGACGTCATCGCGGCCGATCTCCTCGCCCAGCTCCCTGCGGCAGGCGGTGACGTGGTCCTCGCCGGGTTCCAGTCCGCCACCGGGCATGAACCAGAAGCGCAGCGGCTCGCCGTCCGGCCCCTTGGCGTGGACGGAGGCGTACGCGATCAGCAGGATCCGGTCCTGCGGGTCGAGGACGATCGCCCGGGCAATGTGGCGGATCGCGGGTGTGTTCGGTTCGCTCATGCAATTGAGCTAGAGCACGAGGCCACAGACGGACACCGCTCAGCCGCGATCACCAAGTTGTGAGCGATCACAAGACCTCGAGGTGGCGGGTCACAGCACCCGCGCGGCCGGCGCCCAGATCACCACCGGCAGGCCGTACCCATCCCGCTCAGGCGGGTCCGGCAGCGGCACCGCGGTGCCCTCGAGGATGTCCCGTGCCACCAACAAGGCGGCGAGGGCGTCGAGGTGGTCGTCGGCCGGCACGCCCTTGGCGCGGACCTCGATCAGGGCGACCGGCAAGCCCGCAGCCTCCAGCAGGCTCCGGCGCAGGGCGAGGCCCTCGCGGGCCCGGGCGCCCTTCTTGGGCAGGCCGAGGGGCCGGAGGCCGTTCAGGGCGTGGAACGCCACCTCCGGGTGAACCTCGTGGACGCGTGCCAACGCCACCGGCCGCGCCCGCAGCAGCGTGTCCACCGCGCGGACGGCGCGGAAGATGTTGTAGCCCTGGATCGAGGGCGCGAAGGGCGGGTCGCTCGTCGCCCGGGCGATGGCCTTGGCCGCGTCGTAATCCGCCGCGTAGACCGCCGCCCGGGCCGGCATCGGGAACACGGACGATCGGGCCGGGCCGAGCCGGAGGCGGGCGGCCCTGTCGGCACCCCGGCCGCCGGAAACGATCCGGTCCGGCAGGCCGATCGGCACGTCGATGCCGACGATCAGCGGCTGCTCCGGCGCGTCGAGGAGTGCGGCCACGTCGGGAAACAGGGCGCAGCGGTACCGACCGGGATCGTCGAGGTCGAGGAGCGCCCCCGCCCAGGCGCCTCGGCAGCCGTCCAGCCCCGCGACCCAGCGCGCCATCCCGTCCCCGCATCCCGCGATCCGTTCTTGCCCGGGACGCGGTGGAAAGCTATCGGCGACCGCAAGGGCATCGCCGCCGGCCCGGGAGAAGCGTGATGAGCGAGATCCGTCCCCGTCGCAGCGTGCTGGCCATGCCCGGCTCCAACGCCCGCGCCCTCGACAAGGCGCGCACGCTGCCCGCCGACGTGATCCTGATCGACCTGGAAGATGGGGTCGCGCCGGAGAAGAAGGCCGAGGCCCGCGCCCTCGTGGCCGCGGCGGTCTCGGGATCGGGCTTCGGCTCGCGCGAGGTGGTCGTGCGGATCAACCCGCCCGAGACCGAGGACGGCGAGGCTGACCTCGCGGCGCTGGCCGGCGCCGGCCCGGATGCGATCCTGGTGCCGAAGGTGCGCAGCTCCGACGCGCTGATCGCGGTGGGCGCCCGCCTGCGCCGGCTTGGAGCGCCCGCGGCGACGCGGATCTGGGCGATGATCGAGTCCCCGATGGCGGTGGTGAACGCCGCCGAGATCGCCGGGGCCGCGCGGGACGTGGATGGACGGCTCGCCGCCCTGGTGATCGGCCCCAACGACCTCAAGAAGGCGGCCCGGATCCGCCCCCCGGGCCGGGCCGCCCTGGTGCCCTGGCTGATGAATGTCCTGGCCGCCGCCCGGGCCTACGAGATCGAGGCAATCGACGGGGTTTTTTCCGGTCTCGACGACGCGGCGGGATTTGAAGCGGAATGCGCCGAAGGCCGCAACCTGGGCTTCGACGGCAAGATGCTGATCCACCCGAGCCAGATCGGCCCGGCCAACGCCGCGTTCGGACCCGACGCGGCCGAGATCGCGGAGGCCCGCCGGGTCGCCGCGGCCTTCGATGCGCCGGAGACCCAGGCCTACGGGGTCATCGCGCTGGACGGGCGCATGGTCGAGCGCCTCCATGTCGAGGCCGCGCGGCGCACCCTGGCCTTGGCCGAGGCGATCGAACGGCTCGGCGCGTGAACGAGCTCCCCGAGGTCGGCCTGCGTCTCCTCGACCCGCGGCTGCCTGGCTGGGGCTTCCCGCGCTGGGGCTCGGCGGCGGCGGCCGGGCTCGACCTCCACGCCTGCCTGGACGCGCCGCTGACGCTGCCGCCCCGGGGCGCACCGGCCCTGATCCCGGCGGGCTTCTGCGTGCTGATCCGCGACCCCGCCTGGTGCGGCCTGATCTTCCCGCGCTCCGGACGCGGCCACCGGGACGGCTTGGTGCTGGGCAACGGCACCGGAGTGATCGACGCGGATTACGAAGGCCCCCTGATGGTCTCGGCCTGGAATCGCGACGACGCGCGGCCGATCCGGATCGAGCCGGGCGACCGGATCGCCCAACTGGTCTTAACCCGCGTGACCCGGCCGGTCCTCACCGTGCTGGAGGACGAGCCCGGTTCGGGTTCGGGCCGAGGGGCAGGGGGGTTCGGGTCGAGCGGTCGGTAGGGCCCCGGGCGATACGCGGGTGACGGAGATCGCCGGTTGGCGCCCCGCCCCTCAAGCCAGATCATTCCCGAAGGCGATCACCTCGTATCGCGCGAGCCCGACGTAGCTGCCGATGGGTCGCAAGGCCCAAGCCGAACATGCCCTGACGTATCGCGCCGTGCCGACCAGTCGAAGGTCGACTCCCGAGATACGACGGCGGCCGAACGATTCACCGTGTCGTCCCGGCGGGGCGCCGGAGACGGGGACGACACGGTGCGTGGACCGATCTCGGCGCATCCACCGATCCCGCCGCCGATGACCGTCTGAGGCTGCGTCCGCCGGGATGCCGCGCATGTTCTAGGCGGTCAAACGCCTCAATCCAGCACCTTCCCCATCCGCCCGGCCAGGTCCTGGATGAACTGGAAGGCGGTGCGGCCCGAGCGGGAGCCCCGGGTGGTGGCCCATTCCAGGGCCTCGGCGCGCAGGCGCTCCGCGGGCAGGTCCAGGCCATAGCGCTCGGCATAGGCGCGGATCATCGCCAGGAACTCGTCCTGGCTGCATTTGTGGAAGCCGAGCCAGAGGCCGAACCGGTCCGAGAGGGAGACCTTCTCCTCCACGGCCTCGCCGGGGTTGATCGCCGTGGAGCGCTCGTTCTCGACCATGTCGCGGGCCAGCAGGTGCCGGCGGTTCGAGGTGGCGTAGAACAGGACGTTCCCAGGCCGGCCCTCTATGCCGCCGTCCAGCGCGGTCTTGAGCGACTTGTACGAGGTGTCGTCGCCGTCGAAGGACAGGTCGTCGCAATAGACCAGCCAGCGATGCGGGTCGGGCCGCAGCAGGGCCATCAAGTCGGGCAGGGCCTCGATATCCTCCCGGTGGATCTCCACCAGCTTCATCGGCCGCGCACCCTCGGGACGGCGGGCGTTGATCTCGGCATGGGCCGCCTTGACCAGCGAGGACTTGCCCATGCCGCGGGCGCCCCACAGCAGGGCGTTGTTGGCCGGCAGGCCGCGGGCGAAGCGCTCGGTGTTCTCGATCAGCGTGTCGCGCGCCCGGTCGATGCCGGTGAGCAGGCCGATCTCCACCCGCGCCACCTGTGGCACCGGGGTGAGCCGCCGCTCCGGTCCCCACAGGAAGGCGTCGGCGGCGTTCGGGTCGAAGGCCGGCTGGGCGGGCGGCGCAGCGCGCTCCAGGGCGGTGGCGATCCGCTCCAGGAGCGGCATCAGGGTCTCGAGGCTCGTCATCGGATCGGGGGTTCGCTTCCGGATCGGTCGAGCAACCGTACTACGGCGTTCGGTGGCGGAAATCATCTGTCCCCGTGCGGCTCGAACGCGAAGCCGGATCGGGCGTTAAATATTCCGCGAGGGCGGTCGTGTCGGCCCCGGGAGGGCGCCGATGGATGCGGGACCGACGATCCGGATCACCCAGGTCGGGGCTTACGTCTTCACCGTCGATTTCGGTGCGGGCCTTCCGGGCCTCCTCACCGACGAGGCGCCCCCGGTCGGCGGCGGCACAGGTCCGCTCCCCGAGCAGCTGCTGGCATCGGGCGTGGCGAACTGCCTGTGCGCCAGCCTGGTCTTCGCCCTCGGCAAGTTCCGGCAGGACGCGCAGGGCGTCGCCGCCGAGGCGACTTGCCGGATGGCACGCAACCCGGAGGGCCGCCTGCGGATCGGCGGGATCGACGTGCGCATCCGGCTGGGGGCCGCGGCCGAGGCCATGCCCCGAATCGACCGGGTGCTGGAGCAGTTCGAACGCTTCTGCACGGTCTCGGAGAGCGTGAAGGCCGGGATCCCGGTGGCGGTCTCGGTGGAGGATGCCGACGGGGCGCGGCTCGCATGAGCGCCGGCTGGACGTGTGGCGTTTCGGACCTTCCCGCAGCGTCGCGGCCGACATCTCAAACATCCGGGCGCGCGGCCCGAGATGTCACACACTCATAGCCTACACAGGAGTTGCCCGTGGCCCAAGATCACCGACACGCTGCCACCGAGCCGGCGGCGCTGGCCCAGCTCTTCAACGAGCGGGCCAATGCCGGCGATGTCGAGGGCCTGGTGGCGCTCTACGAGCCTGACGCGGTGCTGGCCGCCGGCCGCGTCGTGGCCACGGGTCATGCCGAGATCCGGGCCTTCTACACGGACCTGTTGGCGCGCAAGTCCGACTTCCCGGCCCCCGAGACGCTGGAGCCCGTGCGCAACGGCGCCCTTGCGTTGACCTTCGCCCGGCTGCCCAACGGCGCGCTGTCCGTGGAGGTCGCCCGCGCGCAGCCGGACGGCACCTGGCTCTGGGCGATCGACCAGCTGAAGATCGCGCCCCCGAAGGCGTGAGGGCGGCCTGCGCTTGTCCCACCGGACGCGATGCGGCAAAGCGTGGGCCGCGCGCGCCGAGCCTCGTGCGCCGCAGATCCGAGCCAACACGATGCACGACATCCGCGCCATCCGGGACAACCCGGACGCCTTCGACCGCGACCTCGCCCGCCGGGGCCTCGCGCCGCTCTCGTCCGCGCTGATCGGCCTCGACGAGGCCCGCAAGTCCGCGGTCTCGGCGGCCCAGGCCAACCAGGAGCGGCGCAACGCGCTCGCCAAGGAGATCGGCGGCGCCAAGAAGGCCAAGGACGAGGCGCGCGCGGCCGACCTGATGGCCGAGGTCGCCGCGCTCAAAAGCGCCGAGGCCGACTTGAAGGCGACTCAGGACCGGGCCGACGCGGCGCTGTCCGAAAAACTCGCTGCGATCCCGAACCAGCCCAAGTCCGACGTGCCGGACGGCGCCGACGAGCACAGCAACGTGGTCTACCGCAGCCACGCCTCGACCCGAGAGCGGCTGACCGAAGGCCGCGAGCATTTCGAGCTCGGCGAGGCCAGCGGGCTGATGGATTTCGAATCCGCCGCCAAGCTCTCCGGCTCGCGCTTCGTGGTGCTGAAGGGCCAGCTCGCCCGGCTGGAACGCGCGCTCGGCCAGTTCATGCTCGACCTGCACACGCAGGAGCACGGGTACTTGGAGGTGGCGCCGCCGGTACTGGTGCGGGACGCCGCGATGTTCGGCACCGCACAGCTGCCAAAATTCGAGGATGATCAGTTCTCGGTTTTCAAGGGTCTCGATGCCCCGAAGGCGCAGGAGATCGGCGTGACCCCGGGAGATCAGGACGAGGCCGGCCGGAGCACGTCTGAAAAATTCTGGCTCATCCCCACCGCGGAGGTGCCGCTGACCAACCTCGTCCGCGAATCCATCCTGCGCGAAGAGGAATTGCCCCTGCGCTTCACCGCGCTCACGCCCTGCTTCCGGGCCGAGGCCGGTGCGGCGGGGCGGGATACCCGCGGCATGCTGCGCCAGCACCAGTTCAACAAGGTCGAGATGGTCTCGATCACCACGCCGGAGGAATCCGCCAACGAGCACGAGCGCATGCTCACCTGCGCGGAGGCGGTCCTGAAGAAACTCGATCTGCCCTACCGGGTGATGACGCTCTGCACCGGCGACATGGGCTTCGCGTCCCAGAAGACCTACGACATCGAGGTCTGGGTGCCCGGCCAGCGCACCCACCGCGAGATCTCGTCGTGCTCGGTGTGCGGCCCGTTCCAGGCCCGCCGGATGAACGCCCGCTACCGGGGCAAGGACGGCAAGCCGGCCTATGTCCACACGCTGAACGGCTCGGGGGTGGCGGTCGGCCGCGCCCTCATCGCCGTGATGGAGAACTACCAGAACCCGGACGGGAGCATCACGATCCCGTCGGTGCTCCACCCCTACATGGGCGGGCTCAACCGGATCGAAGGGGCCCGCTGATGCGCATCCTAGTCACCAACGACGACGGCATCCACGCGCCGGGGCTCGCCACCCTGGAGGAGATCGCCCGGGAGCTGTCCGACGACGTCTGGGTAGTCGCGCCCGAGAGCGACCAATCCGGCGTCTCGCACTCGCTGTCGCTGAACGACCCGCTGCGCCTGCGGCAGGTCTCGGAGCAGCGCTTCGCCGTGAAGGGCACGCCGTCCGACTGCGTGATCCTGGGCGTGCGCCACATTCTCGGCGAGCACGGGCCGGATCTCGTCCTGTCGGGGGTCAACCGCGGCCAGAACGTCGCCGAGGACGTGACCTATTCGGGCACGATCGCGGCCGCCATGGAGGGCACGATCCTCGGCATCCGCTCGATCGCCCTGAGCCAGGCCTACGGCGCGGGCGGGCGGACCAATCTCAAGTGGGATTGCGCCCGCGAGCACGGGCCGAAGGTGATCCGCAAGATCCTCGAGACCGGCATTGAGCCCGGCATCCTGATCAACGTGAATTTTCCGGACTGCGAACCGGCCGACGTGCAGGGCATTGCGGTGGCCGCGCAGGGCTTCCGCAACCAGGCGCTGCTGTCGATCGATGCAAGGATGGACGGGCGCGGCAACCCGTATTTCTGGCTGGCCTTCGCCAAGGCCCGGTTCGAGCCGGGCCACGGCTCGGACCTGAAGGCGATCGCCGAGAAGAAGATCTCGGTGACGCCCCTGCGCCTGGACCTCACGGACGAGCCGACGCTCACCCGCTTTGCGCAGGCCTTCTCGGCGTGATCGACCTGGGCAGCCTCGAGGAGGCTGCCGGCAACGCGGCCTTCGTCATGGCGCTCCGCGGCCGGGGGATGCGGGACACCGCGATCCTGCGGGCCATGGAGCTGGTCCCGCGAGAGCCGTTCGCCCCCGAGGCCCACCGCGCCCAGGCTCGGCGCGACCTCGCCCTGCCGCTGTCCTGCGGCGCCTCGATGACGGCGCCCACGCAGGTGGCCCAGATGCTGGCGCTGCTGCGGATCGAACCCGGTCTCCGTGTCCTGGAGATCGGCACCGGCTCAGGGTACGTCACGGCGCTGCTCGCCCGGCTCGGGGCCGGGGCCGTCCTCAGCCTGGAGCGCTACGCGACGCTCGCCCATGAGGCCGCCGCGCGGCTCGCCGCCCAGTCCGAGGTGCACGTCGTCCAGGCCGACGGCCTCGCCCCGGAGCTGCCGGACGGCGGCTTCGACCGCATCCTGGTCCATGGCAGCGTCGACGCCATCCCGTCGCACTGGCGCGCGGCCCTCGAACCGGGCGGGCGCCTGGTGACGGGCCTCAGCCGAGAGGGCCGGTGCCGGATCGCGACGCTGGCGACGCCCGATGCGGACCCGGAACTCGGGCCACCGATACGTTTGGCGGGGCTGGTGCCGGGCTTGGCGCGGGTGCTGTGAGGCTGAAGCCTTGCGTCGTCGCGCACGACCCGCCATCCCGCCGACATGTCGGTCGACGCATTCTACAGCGTCAGGCGCGAGGAGCCGCAGTCGGACCTTCGGGACCTCGACCGAGTGGCGCTGAGGGCGCATGCGATAACTGACGACGGCGTGACAATGGAGCCCGGCACCGAGGGAACGATCGTCGGAATCTGGCGGGACGGGGAAGCCTGCGACGTCGAGTTCGCGCATCCGATGGGCGCCCTCGCGACGGTCGAGGCCAGCGACCTCCGCCTCGTGAAGCGCGGGCCGGCTTGACCCTCCCGGACTGGCCTCTGAGCTGATCGCTCGACCCGCGCACGATCAGCAGCTACCTCCTGGATGAAATCCATATCGGAGGGGGTCCGAAAGCACGCTTCTTCAAGCGCTCCGGATTCGGGATGCACGATCCCCTGACGTCCTCAGCCGCCCTCCTCGATCACCCGGCGGACACCACCTTCGTGGTGGAGACGATGTCTGGGCGCGGCGACGTGAAAGTGATCTTCGCGGGGCCTCTCGTCACGCCCGATGGACGCAATCCGCAGGTGCGCACGGTGTGGCGCCTCGATGCCGCGCGCAACGCTTGCTTCGTCACCGCCGTGCCTCTGACCCTAATCCCTGCCTGAGATGGTCTGGCACCACCCCCAAAGCTCGTGCCGGTTCATTACCGATTGAATTCAAAAGCCGACCCGGTGGGCTGTCGCACCGGGCTGCTTCGCTGCGCTCGCAATGGCGATGCCGTCCCGAGCACCACCCCTTTCCCGGGCGCATGCAGCGTCAGCGGAATGCGACCCTAGACCAAGCACATGACGCCGCGAAGCGTCTGCGTTGCTTCTCGATCGTGCTGCTGCGCGACACTTCCTCTGCCGGATTCCGGACCGTCGTCCACTGCGTCACCGGCGTCCGGAAAAGGGCGTCGCCTCCCCTAAGAAATCCGCCGCGACGCCCGCCACAACCGCCACAGCCGCCGCCAGCGCGGCAGGTCGGTGACGGTGTTGAGCGGGTCGTAGCTCGCCCGCTCCATCGTCGCCAGGTAGGGCTCGACCAGGGCTACCGGCAGGAACGCCGTACCGGCGAGCGGCGCGATCGCCGGACGAGCGGCCTCGAAAGCCTTGAGATGGGTCCGGGCGATGTCGCGCAGGTCGGCGCAGGCCCGGCGCAGGCCGGGGCCGCCGCGGCCGCTGGTGATGTCCTCGCGGGTCACTCCGTAGCGGCCCAGGATGTCCGCCGGCAGGTAGACCTGCCCCGAGCGGGCATGCCACGGCAGGGCGCGGAGCAACCCGGTGATGCCATAGGCGACGCCGGCATGGCCGGCGGCCCCCGCGCCGCCCGGTTCGGTGCCGTTGCCGATCACAAGGCTCGCCAACCGGAACAGCGCCGAGGCGGTCTCGCCGCAATAGCCCTCCAGGTCGTTCACCCGGGGCATCGGGTCCTCGTAGAGGTCGAACACCCGGGCATCGACCAGGTCGACGAAGGGCTGCCGCAGCAGGCGGTTGACCCGGATCGCCTCCTCGAGCGCCGCCGCAACCGGGTTGGCGCGCACGTCACCCCGGGCCTCGCCCTGGAGGGCGTCGCGCCACCATTGCAGGCGGATCTCGCCGGCCATCGGGTTCGAGGCCGCCTCGCGCACCCGCGCGACGGTCAGGCTGAAGGCATAGAGGGCGAAGAGGTGCGGGCGGGCGGCGGCCGGGGCGAACAAGGTCGCATAATAACGGTCGGGGTCTCCGTCGCGGACCAGCTGCTCGCAATGGGTCTGCGCGAAAGCCAGGCCGGTCTCGGCGGGCTTGTCATCGACCTCCGGCATCAATCGACCACGATCAGGGCGGCCGCGACCTTCCGGTTCTCGGCCACCAGGATGTTGTAAGTTCGGGCCGCCGCCCCGGTCTGCATCACGTCCAGCCCGACGCCGGCATCCTTGAGCCAGCCGCGCAGGGACGGATCGATCGCCGCGATGTCGAGGCCAGTGCCGACCAGCAGCAGCTCGATCTCCGCCGCCTCGGCCTGGACCGGGCGCAGGGCCGTGCGGTCGATCGCCTTCGGCGACGTCACGTCCCACGCCCGAACGCCCGACGGCAGGAGCAGGAGCGAGCCGCGATGCGACATCCCGGCGAAGCGGAAGCCGCCATTGCCGTAGGTGTCGATGATGTGGCGCCCCGGCACGAAGCCGGACTCGAAACTCTTCGGACTCGGCTGCTCGGCCATCTCGGGGACAAACTACTCCGCGGGTTGCGGGACACCGGACCGCTCGGCCGCCGCGCGGGCGCCCGAGAGCATCAGCCCCAGATAGATCAACACCGGAGTCGACACGAAGATCGCCGAGTAGGTGCAGATCACGACGCCGCAGAGCATCACGGTGGCGAAGCCCTTGATCGCCTCGCCGCCGAACAGCACCAGCGCGAGCAGCGACAGGCCGGACGAGATCGAGGTCATCACGGTCCGCGACATGGTCGAGTTGATCGACAGGTTGAGCAGGTCGACCGTAGGGATCGTCTTGTAGCGTCGCATCAGCTCGCGGGTCCGGTCGAACACCACCACGGTCTCGTTGAGCGAGTAGCCGACGATGGTCAGGATCGCGGCGATCGAGGTCATGTTGAACTCGATACGGGTGATGATGAACACGCCGACCGTGAGCACGATGTCGTGGAGCGTGCCGACGATGGCGCCGAGCGCCAGTTCGCGCTCGAATCGGAACCACAGGTAGAGCAGCACCGCGACCACCGACAGCACGACGCCGAGCGTCCCCGACTGGACCAGCTCGCCCGATACGCGCGGGCCGACCGTCTCCGTGCGGCGGAAATCGTAATCGGCGTCGAAGGCGGCGTGCGCCTTGTTCATCACGGCGGTCTGGCCCTGCTCGCCGGGCTGGAGCGGCAGGCGGACCAGCACGGTGCCCTGGTTGCCGAGTTCCTGCACCTCCGGCTCGCCGAAGCCGAAGCCCACCGCGGTGTGCCGGATCGCAGCCACGTCGGCAGTGCCGGACTTGGCCTGCAGCTCGACCAGGGTGCCGCCCTTGAAGTCGATGCCGAAGTTCAGCCCGATGGTGAGGAACAGCACCACGGTAACGAGCGACAGCACCGCCGAGAGCGGAAAGGTGAGCCGCCGGAAGCGCATGAAGTCGAAATGCGATTCATCGGGCCAGAGGCGGAGCAGGCGCATGGTTTCGTCTCGGTTCGCGTATCGGGCGCGAGGGGCCTCCGGATGATCGACGCGGGCTCATCCCGCTCGCTCCGCCAGTCCAGGGCGCCGTAGGCGAGCCCGGGATCCAGACGCACGGCGGCGACAGGATCGGGCGCCGGCGGCGGCTCTGGATCCCCGGCTCCGCTTCGCGGCCCCGGGATGACGGGTCGGTGTCTGATCGCTCGGCCAACCTCCTCGGAAGATTCGAAGCCTTAGAACGGCAGGGCCTTCGGCCTGAACGTCTTATACCACACCGCGATCATCATCCGGGTCAGCGTCACCGCGGTGATGACCGTGGTCAGGATGCCGAGGATGAACACCACGGCGAACCCCTTCACCGGCCCCGAGCCGAGGAAGAACAGGATCAGCGCGGCGATCGCCATGGTCGAGTTCGAGTCGATGATCGTCGCGAAGGCCCGATCGAAGCCGGCCTGGAGCGCGGAGATCAGCGAGCGGCCGGCATGGCTCTCCTCGCGCATGCGCTCGTAGATCAGCACGTTGGAATCCACCGCCGTGCCGATGGTGAGCACGATGCCGGCGATGCCCGGAAGCGTCATGGTCGCCTCCAGCACCGACATCAGGCCCAGGATCAGCCCGACATGGACCATCAGGGCGATGTTGGCGATGAACCCGAAGGTCCCGTAGGTGGCGAACATGAAGCAGACCACGAGGCCCGCCGCCACCAGGGTCGCGAGCTTGCCGGCCTGGATCGAGTCGCGGCCGAGGCCGGGGCCGACGACGCGGCGCTCGACCACGGTGAACTTTGCCGGCAGGGCGCCGGCCCGGAGCAGGACGGACAGGTCGTTGGCCTGCTGAACCGTGAAGTTGCCGGTGATCTGGCCCGAGCCGCCGGTGATCGCAGAACGGATCACCGGAGCCGACACGACCTCGTTGTCGAGCACGATCGCCATGCGCCGGCCGACATTCTCCGAGGTCGCCTGACCGAAGCGCTGGGCTCCGCGCAGGTTGAATTTGAAGCTGACCATCGGCTCATGCGACTGCTGGTCGAAGGCCGGCTGGGCGTCGGTCAGCTCGCCGCCATCCGCCATGACCCGGCGCTCGACCGGGACCTTAGCGCCCTTCTCGTCCTTGGAGGGCAGCATATCGACGTCGCCCGAGGGGCTGTCGGCCAGCATGCGGAACTCGAGCTTGGCGGTGGAGCCGAGCAGCCTTTCCAGGCGCTCCGGGTTCTGCTCGCCCGGGACCTGGATCAGGATCCGGTCGGCGCCCTGCTGCTGGATCGACGGCTCGGTGGTGCCGGTGGAATCGAGCCGCCGGCGGATGACCTCGATGCCCTGGCTCACGGCCCGGCGTGTCCGGTCGGTGATGCCGGCATCGGTGAGCGCCAGGCGGATCACGCCGCCGGGCTGCTCGGTGATGTCGAGGGTGCGGGCGGCGGTCTGGCCGATCGACGTGGTGATCGGCAGCGACAGGTCCTGCAGCTTCGGCAGGACCTTGGCCCGGGCCGCGTCGTCCGCGACCTTCACTTGGACGCCGCGCTGGAGCAGGCCGATGCCACCGTCGGCCCGGACGTTCTCCTGCTGGAGCGTGCGGCGCACGTCGTCGCGCAGGGCCTTGGCCTGGGAGGCGATCAGCTCGTTCTGGTCCACCTCCAGCAGCAGTTGCGAGCCGCCCTGCAGGTCGAGGCCGAGCACGATGCCCCGGGTCGGGACGATCCAGGTCGGGAACCAGGTCGGGAGGCTCGCCACGAAGCCCTTGCGCTGCTCGGGCGAGAAGAAGCTCGGCACGGCGAGCATCAGACCGATCAGGATCGCCGCGAGGGTCGTGATGATCTTCGCACGGGAGAAGCGCAGCATCGGCCGATGTTTTCTCTGTCAGGCCGGCGGGTTACGCCGGCCGCTTCATGGAAGGTGTCAGACGGCCTTGGCCGGTCCGCCCTTGGCGCGGACCTCGGAGATCATCGTCCGGACGACCCGCACGCGGACGTTCGGGGCGATCTCGACCTCGATCTCCGCCTGGTCGTCGACGGCCTTCACGACCCGCCCGACGAGGCCGCCATTGGTGACGACCGTGTCGTCCCGGCGCACGGCCTTGATCAGCGCCTGGTGGTCCTTGACCCGCTTCTGCTGCGGTCGCAGGATCAGGAAATACATGATCACGAAGATCAGGACGAACGGGATCACCTGAAAGGCGATCTCCGCTCCGCCAGCGGCCGTAGCGGCCCCTTGCGCGAAGGCGGGGGTGATCAACGAGCGTCTCCTGCGATTGGCACGCAGGCCTGCCGCCGGAAGCGGCGTCCGCAGACCTGTCTGAAAGCGCGCGGACTATAGCCAGGGGCTACCCGAAAGCAACGCCCCGCGCTCAGACGGTCACAGCAGGCCGAGTACCGCCTCCGCGAAGGCCTCAGGTGCCTCCTGGGGAAAGTTGTGCCCGACCCCCGCGACGATGGCGCGCCGGTACGGCCCGGTGAAGTGCCGGGCGTCGGTGTCTTTCTGAGAAGGCGGCCCGACCCCGTCGTCGGCCCCGAGCAGCACCACCGACGGCACGGTGATGTCCGGCTGAGCCGCCAGCCTTGCCTCGATTCCGGCAAGCGCCGGATCGCCGGGCACAAGCGCGAAGCGATGGCGATAGGAGTGGACCACGACGTCGACGAAATCCGAATTCTCTTCGAAGGACCGTGCGGTCTGGGCGAACGTTTCTTCGGAGAAAGACCACGTGGGCGACCACAGCCGCCACAGTAAGGCGCAGAATTGCGCGCGGCTGGCCGCCAGGCCGGCGCGGCCGCGCGCGCCATGAAGGTAGTACTGGTACCACAACCGGTGCTCGGCCTCCGGCGATGCGGGCTGGGCCGAGGCCTGGATATTCTGGATGTTGTAGCCCACGCCGCAGCTCACGAGCCCCGTCGCCCGCTCCGGCCAGAGCGCCGCCACCACGCAGGCCGCCCGGCCGCCCCAATCGTAGCCGGCCAGCACCGCCCGCCCAATCCCGAGCGCATCCAGGAAGGCCAGGAGATCCGCTCCCAAGGCCGCCTGCTCACCCGAGCGCGGCGTCTGCGGGTCGCGGAACCGGGTCGGCCCGTAGCCCCGCAGGTACGGGATCAGGCAGCGCACGCCCGCAGAGGCCAGGCGTGCCGCCGCCGCATCGTAGGCACGGACGTCGTACGGGAAGCCGTGGAGCAGGACGGCCGGCTTCCCGTCCGCAGGACCGACCTCCAGGTAGGCGACGTCGAGCAGACCGGCCTGCACGCGCTTCATGGATCACCTCTCGCTGCGTCGGATGTTCTAGCCGATCGCCGCGCAATTGCCGCATGCACCGTTGCCGGCCGCCTCTTGCCGCCCGCCGGTCCCGCCCAACCTTGAGCGTGGTGACCAAACCCGGGGATACGACACGATGAGCCTGCGCGATGGTGTGAAGACCCTGATCGGCGACGTTGTCGCGGCGGCCGACCGGGCGGTCGTGAGCGCCGGTAGCGGCAAGCTCGCGCTGGCACTGGCAAAATTCTACCCGGGCGGACTCGTCGCATTCCTGGACCGGCTGCGCGAGGCCGGCCACGGCGGGGCCGTCGACTCGTGGATCGGGTCCGGAGAGAACCATCCCGTCCCGGCCTCCGCGATTGCCGGGTGCCTGCCGGATGCGGTCACCGAGCGACTGGCCTACGATCTCAGCCTGCCGGCCGGCCGCGTGCCGACGGCGCTCGCCGAGTTCCTGCCCGCG
Organism: Methylobacterium sp. AC315; assembly: GCF_979253755.1. Classification (NCBI taxonomy): domain Bacteria; kingdom Pseudomonadati; phylum Pseudomonadota; class Alphaproteobacteria; order Hyphomicrobiales; family Methylobacteriaceae; genus Methylobacterium; species Methylobacterium sp. AC315. Next base: position 186,002 of record NZ_CEEDEA010000004.1, on the reverse strand, counting down.
GCGGTCGCGGCCCAGAGCGAAGACGGCCGGCTGAAGCCCCAGCCGAACTTCAGCACGCAGATCCGCTGATTTTTTTGATCGGACGCCTTCGGCCGAAGCGGTCGGCGGCCGCCAAGCCTCACGCCAACGGGCGGCCATCGGCCACCGGGAAAAAGCTGTTGCGGATCAAATCGCTAGCGCGTCCGGCCGGTTTCGGTAAGCGGAACGATGCGCTAGGGTCCATACGTACGGAAAGCGACGGGGGATCATCGTGAGCTTGCTCGACAGTCTCGGCGGTTCGTTGGGGCAGATGGCGCTCAAGGCGCTCCCCGGCATCATCCAGCAGGTCCTGCCGGGCGGGCTCAACGCGCTGCTGGATCAGCTCCGCCGCTCCGGCTACGAGAGCCAGGTCAATTCCTGGCTGGGCCGCGGCCCGAACGAGCCGATCACCGCCGACGACCTGCAAAAGGTCCTGGACAACGAGCAGGTCCGCCAGATGGCCGCGAAGCTCGGCATCCCGGTCGACCAGCTGTTTCCGACCCTGGCCAAGACCCTGCCGGAAGCGGTGGACCACCACAGCCCGGACGGATCGCTGCAGGTCCCCAAAGCCTGATCGCAAGAGTTTGATCGTTTAAGCCAGCGGTCGCGAACGAGAACGGCGGCCCCTCTCGGGACCGCCGCACGCGCCGCATCGACTGCGGCGTCTCAGTTGCTGGCGAGCTGGGACATCGGATCCACGGGCGATCCGCCCTTCCGGATCTCGAAGTGCAGCTGCGGCGAGGTGACGTTACCGGAGGCGCCGGACTTCGCGATGGTCTGACCGCGCTTGACCTTGTCGCCGGGCTTCACGTCGATCTCGCCGTTATGGGCGTAGGCCGAGACGAACCCGTTGGCGTGGCGCACCAGCACCAGCTTGCCGTAGCCCTTCACGTCCGAGCCGGCATAGGCCACGGTGCCTTCCTCGGCGGCCTTGACCGGCGTGCCCTCCGGCACCGCGATGTTGATGCCTTCGTTGCCCGACGTGCCATAGCCCGAGATCACCCGGCCCTTGGCGGGCCAGCGGAAGCTCTCCGACGCCGTCGCATCCGCGACGGACCCGGTGGCGGCGGGCTCCGGCTTGGCTGGCGCGGCGGCGACCGGCTTCGGCGCCTCCTTGGCGGCGACCTTCTCGGGCTTCTCGGCGGCTGCGGCCTTCTGGGCCGCCTCCTTGGCGGCCTTCGCTTCGGCGAGCTTCTGGGTGGCTTCAGCCTTCGCGGCCGCCTTGGCCTCGGCCTTGGCTTCCAGGGCCTTCGCCTCGGCCTTGGCCTTCGCCTCAGCCTTCGGGTCGGCCTTCTTCTCGTCCGCCTTGGCGATCTGGCCGGGGCGAACGTGATGCTTCTTGTCGGCGTCCTTCAGAGACGCTTCCTTGCGAGCCTTGTCCTCGGCGACCTTGCGGGCTGCCGTATCCCGAGCCAGCGCCTCCTTGCGGTCCGCTTCCTTCTCGGCGGCGGCGCGCTTGGACGCCTCCTCACGTTTGGAAGCCTCCTCGCGCTTGGCGACCTCCTTGGCCTCCTCGCGCTTCGAGGCGACCTTGGCCTCGACCTGCCGCGCGTCCTCGCGCTTCTCCTCGGCAGCCCGGGCCGGCCGGGCGGTCATCGGAGCCGCGGCCGGGTTCAGCCCCGAGGCGTTGTAGACCGGGATCACGATCTGCCGGCCGGGAGTGATCTGGCTGGCGTTGGACAGGCCGTTCGCCGACAGGATCGCCGAAGCGGGCACGCCGAAGCGCGTCGACATCTGGTTCAGGCTGTCGTTCTTCGAGACCGTGATCTGCGTGCCGCCCTGGGCGCTCCAGCCGGGGGCACCGGTCGAGGCGACCCGGGTGGCCGGCGCAGCCGCCGGGGTCGGGGCCGGGATCGCCGTAGCGGCCGGACGCGAGGCAGCGCCGGGGGCGCCAAGCGCCTCGGACTGGATCCGGCCGGTGCGGATCACCGGCGCCGGCTTCAGGCTACCCTCCGGCAGGCTGCCGGTGGCGGCAGGCTCCGACGAGAAGGGGTTTGAAAAAGGGTTGCTCAGGCGCGATGCGTCCGAGGAACAGGCGGCGGCACCGCCACCGATGATGCCGATGAGGGCGACGCGCGACAGCGTCCGTAACCCTCGACCCGTACCGCGCACCCGCATCGACGCACCCGTTTGCCTGACGCAACTTGATGCCCCAATGAAGACGGATTCAGGTTAAGCAACCGTTCCCGTCCGGCCTATCGGTGAGCGCATGACGCTCTGTCTGAGTAGTGGCCGCACTCTGCGCGGGATGAAAGACCGGGGTTTGACCGTGCCTTTTCCGGTCCGGCCGTCACCCCACATCGGAAAGATGTTTACCATTCGCGCCGCCCGCGACAGCCTCGCCGACCTGCCTTCAATCGAGACCCCACGGCTGTCGATCGCCGCGCTGCGGCCACAGGATGCCCAGGATCTCCGCCGGGTCACCGACGATCCGGCGATCACCGCGGCGGTGGATTTCCTGCCGACTCCCTTCACCGTACGCGACGCCGAAGACCTGATCCGCAGCGGTGGGCGCGGCCAGGACCGCTTCCTGGGGGTCTGGATGCACGACGCGGAGGCGGGCCAGCACGCGGCCGCATCCGACCTTGTCGGCGTGGTCGGCACGCATCTGCGCGGCCCCGGTGCGATCGAGATCGGCTACTGGGTCGGTGGCGCAGCGCGGGGGCGCGGCTTGGCCTACGAGGCGGTCTCGGCGATCCTCGAACTCCTCGGCCGGCGGTTCCCGGCCCGTATCATCGTGGCGGAGTGCCGCCCCGGCAACGTCGCCTCCTGGGGCCTCCTGCAGAAGCTCGGCTTTCGCGACACCGGCGAGGAAGGGCACCGTCCCGGGCGACGCATACTCCAGCGCGGCTGAGCCGCGCATCTTCGCGCCGCAGGACGACTGCAGGCGCCGTCAGGTCAGGTGTTCAGGGCCCCGGCCAGTTCACCCGTCGCAACCTGCGCCGCCTCGGCGGCCCGGCGCTTCTTCTTGCTGCCACCGACCTTGATGGTGCGCTCATCCTCCGACACGCGCTCGACGAGGGCGAAGCCATGTAGTTCGGCCAGGCAGGCCAGATCCTGCTCCGGCTCCTCAAGCAAGGCATAGAAGGCGGCCCGCACGATATCCTTCTTGGAGGCATCGGGGTGCTTCTCCCGGACGGCGGCGCGCAACGCCTTCGGCGTCATGCCGGGCGCGGCGACACTCCGCAACGTATCCGACAAAGCCTTGATCACCGGCATGTTCTAAGATCCTCAACCCGCATACGCATCACAGGCGAAGTCTATTACGAGAGTTTACGGCGCCACCGCAAGTTCATTGCGATTCCGGAATCGCTCGAATTGTATGGATTTACCAACCTCTGTGCCGAGAATATACCGGATTGGAGAAGTTCTATATTTTAATTCAGCGATCAAACCCAGACCGAGGCAGTCTTGCACAATGGTTGCGAATTGTTCTTCAGGCATGAAAAAACCCCCGGGCCTTTGCCCGGGGGTCTTCAAAAGGGCCGGCCCGGGGTCCGGCATGAAGAATCAGATCAGAACGTGATGCCGGTCTCGACCATGTAACGATCCTGCGAGGTACGGTTGCCGGTGCGGCCGAAGCCGGTGCCCAGCGAGCCCTCTGCAAGATTCCCACGGGTGATGCCACCGAGCTCGACGTGAGCGTATTCGACCCGGAAGAAGTAACGGTCGAACGTGAAGGTCGGCGTGACGGTGACTGAGAAGGCGTTGCTGCCAGGACCGAAGCCGAGCAGGTTCGTCTGCGTCGAACCCCGCACACCGGTCTGCTCGGTGTACTCGACCCGGCCGGCTAGGGAGAAGTTATCGGTGAAGGAATAGGCCGCCAGCAGGGCACCGCCGTAGGTGGAAGCGGTGTTGCCGATCCCGACACGCAGGTCACGCTCGACATTCGTGAACTGGAAGTAGGGCGAGATGATCCACGGGCCGTTCGCGTAGGTGTAGTTGATGTTGAAGATGCCGCTGTTCTGCTGCGCGTTCGGCGTAGCGAACTGGTAGCGCGGGCTGCGGTCGAGCGAATTGGTGCGCCCAACATTCAAGCCGCCATTGACGCCAATCGTGTTGTAATCGTCCAGCTTGTAGGCAACGTTGCCGGTGAACCACGTAATTTCGTTGGAGAAGAAGCCGTCCGTGCCGGCGAGCGAGACCGAGAGCGGACCGCTGCTGTAATTGACCTGCACGCCTTGGTTGATGAAGTTCTCCTGCACGAACAGGAGGCCGCGGTTGATGTTCAGGTTCTGATAGGTGAACAGCAGCTCGGTGCCGATCAGGGTGAACATCCGTCCGCCCTGGACCGACCATTCATCGTTGATCTGGATCTTGCCGAAGGCGACCGGAACCGGGCCGAACAGCAGGTCGGTCTGGGTGAACGTCCCGAGGGTGGGGAAGCCCAGCTGCGGGATCGAGTAGCCACCCGCCTGGATATAGAACTGGAATGCGCCTTCGGGCTTCTGAATGATGCCCTGTATGTTCGAGAAGTCGAACCGCGCGGAGCGATCCCGATCATTCGGGGCGGCCGGCGTCGAGAACGACGCGAACGGGTTACTCTGCGTGTAGCCGTAGCCGGTGACGGCGCCGCCGACATAGAGGTCGCCCAGCGGGCCAGCGGAGAAGCAGGTCGGGTTCGGGTTGGCCTTGATCGTACCGCTGTAAACCGGGCCGATCAGGGTGGCCTTGCAGGGCTCGGCCGGAGGCGCGACGGGGACCGGCGCCGGAGCCGAGAGATCGGCCGCGAGAATGCTGGTCGAGGAGAGCAGCACGGTGGCCAAGCCGGCCAGGGTGGATCGCTTCAGCATGGTTTCGCGGCTCGTTTGAATTGGTTCCCGGCCAAGCTGACACCGACCCGCCGCTGATACAAAATCAAACAAATGGCACTTGCCTAGTTTTTAGTCATTCTTGGACGCCAGGGATGGGTCGGCAGAGGTCTGTGGTTTTGTCGCCACATTTTTCAGCCCGCGTTGCTGCGAGACCTTGTCAGACCGGTGCCCGGATCGCGCGATCCTTCGGCAATAGTGACGAATCAGCCCTCTGCACCGATCCGATCGCAGCGAAACCCGCCGAACGCGTTCCGGGCCAGCCGCTCAGCTAGCGCCGGCAAAAATAGAAGCGCCTCCTCGGCGAGGCGCCAGGGCGGATTCACGATGATCAAACCGCTGCCGCACAGCCGTGTCGGATCGTCCGGCCGGTCGATCAGCAGGTCGAGGCGCAGGGCCGGGCGGGGCAGGGCGGCGTCGAGGTCCCCCACCATGCGGTCGATCGCGGCGGCATCCTTGATCGGATACCAGGCCAGGAACACGCCGGTCGGCCATTTTGCGACCGCCCGGGCGAGGTGGGTCCCGAGCCGCTCGATCTCGCCCGGCACTTCGTAGGGCGGGTCGATGAGCACGAGGCCCCGCCGCTCGGGCGGCGGGATCTGCGCGTTGACCGCAGTCCAGCCGTCGAGGCTCAGGACCCTGGTGCGCGGGTCGCGGGCGTAGCGCTCCCCCAGGGTCGCGGCATCCTCCGGGTGGAGTTCCACGAACACGCCCTTGTCGCCGGGCCGCAGGGCTTCGCGGATCACCGCGGGCGAGCCGGGATAGGCCATGGCGCCGTAGCGGGCCTGCACTGCCGCGACGGTCTCCCGGTAGGGCGCCAGCAGCGCCTCGACCTCGGGTGCGAAGGGCGTGTCCATCCGGCCCCAGCCGTCCCGCCACTCGCCGGTGCGGGAGGCCTCGTCGGCGGTCAGGTCGTAGACGCCCAGGCCCGCGAAGGCATCGAGCGCCCGGAACGGCTTGTCCTTGAGGCTCAGGTGGGCGAGCACCCGCGCGAGAACGAGGTGCTTGAGCACGTCGGCATGGTTGCCGGCGTGGAAGGCATGCCGATAGTTCATGGCATCGCCCTCAAGCGGATCCTGCGCTCCAGGTCCAGCCTCGGACCGCAAAAACGGTCAAAAAAGTCAGCGGGCGGCGTCGAGGGTGATATCCGGCGCGCGGCAATTGCTCCGGGCGACCTCGGGGCATGGGGTGAAGCCGCGCAGGTCCTTGGAGAAGCAGATCCGCACCTCCTGCAACTGCCCGCGCGTGCAAGTCACCGCCATCATGTCGGGGCGCAGGCCGCGGTTGGCCGCCACGAACTGCCGGGCGATCTCGATCGGCGCCAGGGTCTGCGGGGCGCCGCCGCCCTTGAGCCCCTCGGGGATCGTGACGGCGAGGCGCGCGTCGCGAGCGGCCTGGAAGTAGCGGGCCGGGTCGAGACCGGAGCAGGTGCCGTGGGTGCGCCACTCGTGTCGGGCGAGCCCCTCGCTCGGATAGACCTGGCCAGCCACCTCAAGCGCCTGCCGGGTCGGCGCCCGCTCCACCGCGGAGCAGTTCTGCGGGTAGCCCCGGGCGTATTGCGGCCAGAGCCCGTGCACGACGAAGCCGAGGCCCCGGCCGGGGGTGCATTGCACGTCGTTCCGGCGCTCGCCGACGCCCGCGCAGTAGGTGGGCGACCAGGAGAGTGCCAGCACGTAGAAATCGAACGCGCCGGGCTCGCCCCGCCGGCTGAAGCCGCCGAAATCCTGGGCGGCGGCCGGCCCGGCGAGCAGCAGGCCGGCGAGGCAGGCGGCGCGAGCGCGCATCCTCAGGGCCGCGCCATCCGGCAGGCCGTCGCGTAAGCGTAGGCGAGGTCGCGGTCGAGGCCGTGGACGCAGAACTCGACGCCCCAGGTCGCCCCGATGATGCCGAGGCTCTCACGCACCGAATAATCGACCTTGCGGCGCACCCCGTCCGACGTGGTGACGGTGGCCGAGCAGAACCGGCGCGGATAGGTGTCGAGGCCCCAGGGTCGCCAGGCGGTGCGCTCGATCGTATCGAACGACCGGATCGTCATCGACGAATTCCAGTACTTCGCCTCCTTCTCGGCGAAGTTGGTCGAGACCCGCTCCAGCACGCTCGGGTCCTGGCAGCCGGGAATCTGCGCGTCGAACGGGAAGATCCGCTCCTCGGCGGGCTCGATATCCTCCCGGGCCGAGCGGGCCAGCGCCGGCTGCGCGACGGAGAGGAGTGCCAGCCCGAGGGCGAGGCTGTGAAGGATCGGGCGCATGGCGCGTGCCTCGACGGGGGTGCTGTCCTGCATGCGCGAGACGATGGCTCGGCTGCGCCGCCAGTCAAGCTCTTGCGCACGATCCGGGACGCTTTAACCGATCTGTGCGGCGCAGCCGCTACAGGTCGGGGCTTACCGAGGCACGGCGGAGACCGGTCGACTCAGTAGATCGGCCCCGTGCTCGGCGGCGGCGCACCGAGCTGCAGTGGCTCGTCGTAATCCTGCACCGACTCCTCCGGGGCGGCGGCGACCCGGGGGGCAGCTGCGATCCGGGGTGCGGGGCGGACCGGCGGCGCGGAGGTGTAGGCCGAGGCCGCGGGCAGGCGCGCCGGGGCGCGGGCGACCTGCGTCGGACTCGCAGCCTTCGACATCGGCGAGACGCCGTAGGGATCGTCCTCCTCGATATCCACCGGGGCCTGCGGCGCGGCCGGCTGGCGCGGCGGCGGCAGCGGGCGCGACAGGGGCCGCTCGGCCCCGCTCCCGAGCTGGGGCGTGAACTTGATGAACGGCTGGCAGATCCGCTTCAGGCCGCGCGGGTCGTGCCGGGCGAGGTCGACGTGGATGTGGTCGTAGTGGAACACGTTCGAGCCCGGCGCCAGCACCGTGGTGAAGCGCTGGCAGGCGCCCAGAAAGATCTCGCGCAGGAAGCCCTGCTCGGCCTCGGTACCGCGCCAGCCGCCCTTGACGGTGATGACGTGGCCGTCGGCGAGCTTGATCGACATCACGTCGATCGCGTTGCCGAAACCGTGCTCGGAGAGCTTCGCACCGGGCTGGTTGTTGCGCCCCCGGCAGGAATACGAGCCGGCGTTGATCTCGGCCACGGGCACGCCGAAATACAGGTTCGCGGCGGGTTGGATCGTGTCGGCGAGCCAAGCCTCGGCCTCGGCGAGCGCCGGGCAACCCAGCGTCATACGCTGCTTCATCACAACCGTGCCGCCGGCGAGCCGCGTCACCCGGAAGGGCTGCTGCATGCCGCACGGGCCGGGCCCATCCATCGCCGCGATCGGCGTGATGAACTCGGTCGGCTCGACCAACTTCTTCGCCAGGCAGACCTGCTCCGCCTGGTCGCGCCACGGGTCGCGCCGCTCGAACCGGTTGATCGAGCAAGCGGTGAGCCCCGCGCCGAACAGCGCCAGGGCGGAGAACAGGGATACGCCACGCCACATGACCCGGACGATGCGCACGGTCGCGTAAAGCGTTCGTCAACGGCGATTCGGGATTGGCGCGGCCTGTGGTTTTTGCGGATTGCGCCCTGTCGGCGTCTGATCGGGAGCGGTGCCAAATCGTCGGTGGGACGGGCGCCCATGCGCCGAACCCGTATTCACACCGGCGGTGAGGGATCGAGTTGACAGAGCCCGTCGACCGCGGACTGAATACAAGATGCTTTCAATCCTCGACCTCCGCGCCCGCATCGAAGCCGGCACCCTGACGCCTTCGGGCGCGATCGATCTGTGCCGCGCGGCCATCGCCGCGCGGGAGCCGGAGCTGCGGGCGCTGGTCACCCTGGACGACAACCCGGCCATCCCGGAGTCCGGACCGCTCGCCGGCATCGCGGTGGGCGTGAAAGACATCATCGACAGCGCCGGCCTGCCGACGCAGATGGGTTCGTCGCTGTACGCCGGCTGGCAGCCCCGGGGCGATGCCTCGGTGGTGGCGCGTCTGAAGAGCCTTGGCGCCGTGGCGCTCGCCAAGACCGCCACCACGGCCTTCGCCAGCAGCGACCCGACCGCGACCGTCAACCCGCACGATCCCGGCCACACCCCGGGCGGATCCTCGGCGGGCTCGGCCGCCGCGGTGGGTGCCGGGATGCTGCCCTTGGCGCTCGGCACGCAGACGGCCGGCTCGGTGATCCGGCCGGCGAGCTATTGCGGCTGCGCGGCGGTGAAGCCGTCGTTCCGGCTGATTCCGACGGTCGGGGTCAAGACGTATTCCTGGGCGCTCGATACGGTCGGGCTGTTCGCAGCCGGCGTCGCGGACGTCGCCCACGCGCTGGCGCTGGTCACCGGGCGACCGGAGATCGACCGGGCCGAGACCGGCTCGGCGCCACGGATCGGCCTCGTGCGGCAGGATTTCGCCGAGGCGCCGGAGCCCGCCGCCGAGGCGGCGCTGGACCGCGCCCGGCGGGCGGCCGAGCGGTCCGGTGCACAGGTCACCGACCTGACGCTGCCGGCGGAGCTGGCGCTCGCCTGGGAGCGCCACCGGATCATCCAGAACTACGAGGGCCGGCTGGCGCTGGCCTGGGAGTACGACGGCCAGCGCGACGCGCTGCCGCCGCGGGTCCGTGAGCATCTCGACGCCGGCGCGGCGCTCGGCGCCGCGGAGTACGACGAGGCCCGCCGCCACGGCCACCGGGCCCGCCGGGTGCTCAAGGGCCTGTTCGCCGAGTACGACGCGATCCTCACCTTCTCGGCGCCGGGCCCGGCCCCCGCGACCCTGGCCTCGACGGGCGACCCGCGCTTCAACCAGCTCTGGACCCTGATGGGCGTGCCCTGCGTGAACGTACCGGTGCCGGGCGACCGCCTGCCGGTGGGCGTGCAGGTGATCGGCCGCTTCGGCGACGATGCCCGGGCCCTGGCGGTGGCGCGGATGATCGAGGACGCGCTGCGCGGGTGACGCGTCGGCAGCACGGATGGCAGGGCCAGGAATTTGGACCTAAGGGCGAACGCGGCCGGACTCGTCCGTGGGTCCGGATGCCGGTCTCGCCTACGCATTGGCTGATATCGACCCGACCTAACCGCATGGTCGACCATAGGCGCTTCCCAAAAGCGGACATTCGCCGGTCGTCAGGCAACTTCGGCTCAGGGTGGTGAGCGGTCTCCACCCCAGGCCTGGAAGGCGAACCTTGGCTCCACGCGCGCTACGTGAGGTTCAAACCTCCATCCGACAGCAAGATTTCCCCGGTAAGATAGTCCGAGGCCGCCAGCAGTGCGACGGCCTGGGCGATATCCTCCGGCTTGGCAGCCCGGCGCATGGGCGACCGCTCCCGCCAGAGCGCCTGGGCAGCAGTCCAATCGGCTGTCAGGGGTGTATCCACTAACCCGGGAGCAACGGCATTCACACGAATGTCCGGCGCCAACGATACGGCGAGCAGGCGGGTCATGTGATTCAACGCCGCCTTCGATGCGGCATAGGGGATCGATGCCCCCTTGGGTCTGATCCCCGCGTGCGAGCTGATGTTGACAACACACGCTGAACGACCTCGCCGCGCGGCGTCCCGCAAAGCGGTTTCAGCTTCTGCCACGAGGCGAAACGGCGCCACTACGTTGACCTCGTGCAACTCGTGCCAGACGGCTGGCGAGGCGGCCTTGAGATCGGCGTGAGGGATGACCCGGCTGATGCCTGCGTTGTTGACCAAGACATCGAGACGCCCCCAGAAGGCGATGGCCTGCCCCACCAGCTTGACCCTGTCGGCGTCATCGGCCAGATCGGCCTGGACGTATGCGGCCCTCCCGAGTTCGGCGGCTAGCGCGTGTCCCGTCTCCGCAGACTTGCGCGAGTGCAACACGACCGCGTAGCCATCGCTGGACAGCCGACGCGCTATCGCCGCCCCGATGCCGGACGTGGACCCGGTCACGAGGGCGACGGGCGGCTCATCCTCAGGGCGCTGGCTCAAGGATTATCCTCCATCCTACGGCCAAGCGGTCTCGGGCCCAGTTACGACCACGTGATCGCCGCAATGGCCCAAGACGCGGCGTTGTCGTCGGCTTCGGATACCGGAGTTGCTTCATCCAGGAGCGGACATTCGGGGCAGCTGCTTCGGTCGTGAGCGGGCGTGATGGCAGTGTTCGCTTCGCAAGCGGACCGTCCACAAACTACCCTCCAAGACAACGTCACGGCCAAACCGGGCAAGTTCGGGCTCGCGGCCCCGCGCCTCAGGCCATGCGCCTCAACTGCTCGGATCCTCGTGCAGCGTGTCCTCCACGTAGAGCTGCTCCAGCAGCACCTTGATCACCGCCATCAGCGGCAGAGCGAGGGCGATGCCCCAGAGGCCGAAGATCACGCCGAGGATGAGCTGGCCGGCGAAGATCGTTGCCGGGGGTATGTCCAGAGCGCGCTTCTGGATGAACGGCGTCAGGCCGTAGCTCTCCAGGCACTGCACCGCCAGATAGACGCCGACGGCGCCGATCACCGCTTTGAGGCCCGAGGCGAGGGCCGCCAGGATTATCACGATGCCCGCCACCAAAGGTCCCACGGTCGGCACGAAGGCCAGCAGCCCGGCTTGGAGGCCGAGGATCAGCGCGCCGCCGATCCCCAGGAAGGCCAGCCCGGCCCAGGTGCAGACGAAGATCACCGCCATGATGATCAGCTGGCCGAACAGCCAGTGCCGCAGGGTTTCGCCCGCACCGTCCAGCACCTTGGCGGCGCGCCGCCGCTTCTTCGGCGGCACGAACCGCAGCACCCCGTCCCGGTAGGCCTCCGGGTCGGCCGCGAAGGCGAGCCCCAGGAACGCGATCACCAGCAGGTTGCCCAGGGCATCGAACAAGCCGAGGATCACGGCCGCCGCCGGCCCAAGGACGCTGCCCGCGTCGGAGACGATCGAGCTGCTGCTCTTGAGCAGGCCGTTGGCGAGTCCGCCGAGGCCGCCCTCCTTCTGGCCGGGCTCGGCCGAGCCGTCCTTCGGCGCCAGGCTCGGCACGTCGATACCGCGCTCGGACAGCCAGCTCGACACCGTGCCGGCCTGATTCTTGATCGTGGTTCCGAGATCGCGGCCCTGCTGCACGATGGTGGCTCCGCCGTAGGATGCGAAGCCGATCACCCCGACGGCGACCGCGAGGCTGGCGATCGTCAGGCGCAGGCCCCGGGGCAGGGGCAGGACGTGGCCGAGCCCCCGGGTCAGGCCGTCGAGGAACACGCCGAGCAGCACGCCTGCGAAGATCAGCAGGAGCGTGCCCACCGACATCCAGGCCAGCGCCAGCGCCGCGACGAAGCAGACGACGGCGATCCCCGAAGCCGCCAGCGGCAAGGCTCCGCGCCAGGGCCCGACCGGGCCGTCCAACTCCCGAGATTGACCGTCCGTCATCATTGCTCCTGCGTGGCGGGCTCACGAACGCCCCTGACCGGCCGGGGTCAAGGGTGGCGCCGTACCAAGCTTGTGTGCGGCCGGACGAGACCGGACGGCCTTTCGCGCGTTGTCCGCCCACGCAAGCGCTCCCGCCGGGAGCCGGACGCATCCAGGAGAGACCGCGTGAGCAGCAACGAGCCCCACACCCATTCCCTCGGCCCCGGCCGGACCGTGGATACGGGCGACCAGGTCAGCAGCGTGGTCATCCTCGGCCTCGCCGTCGCGGGCGCCCTGGCGGCGGTGCTGCTCAACGCGATCCTGTAGGGCGTGTTCTGGCGCGAAACGGCGAGCGCTCCGAGTCGTCCCGCGCTGGGTCACGGGCCGCATTCCGCTGACGCTGCATGTGCCCGGGAAAGACTGTCTGGGGAATGACTGGACGGCGCGGGGTCTATTGTCCCCAGCGCTCGGCCGCCGCATCGTCGTGGGCGGCAGCCTCGACCCAGCCGCCGACGGTGCCGTCGGCCAGGTGCTCGCGCTTCCAGAACGGCGCACGGGTCTTCAGGTAGTCCATCAGGAAATTCGCCGCCTCGAAAGCCGCGACCCGGTGGCTGGAGGCGGTCACCACCAGTACGATGCCGTCGCCTGGACACACGCGTCCGTGGCGATGGATCACCCGCAGCGCCTGAAGCGGCCAGCGGGCGACGGCGTCCTCGGCGACCCGGAGGATCTCCGCCTCCGCCATGCCCGGATAATGTTCGAGTTCGAGCGCCGCGAGCCGGCCGGCCTCGTCCCGGCACAGGCCCGTGAAGGTGACGACCGCCCCGGCCCGGCCGCCGAGTTCGGCGCTCACCCGGGCGATCTCGGCGGCGGTGTCGAACGGCTCGGCCTGGATGGCGACGCTCGGTGCGGGGGCGCTCATGCTGCGGTCCAACATCCTCGTCCGACGATCCTCAGGCGGCGCGTGCCGGTCCCACGCCTGTCACACCCGGCCGCGCCTCTATATGGCACGTGAAGTCGCATTCGCCCCGGTCGCGGGCGTGATCGGCGGAGAAGGATGACCGTGTGACCCCCGACCTGATCCTGCCCTACGCGGGCGTCCTGCCGGATTTCGCGAGCCACCCGGTCTGGTGCGGGCGCGGCAGCACGGTGATCGGCGCCGCCCGGATCGGCGCACAGGCCTGGATCGGCGACGAGGCGGTGATCCGCGCCGACGGGCAGGCCATCACCCTCGGGGACAGGTTCTGGCTCGGCCACCGCTCGACGGTGCACATCGCCACGCTCACCCACGCGACGCAGGTCGGCGACCGGGTCACGGTCGGGCGCAACAGCGTCGTGCATGCCTGCACGATCGGCTCCGACGTCGTGATCGAGGACGACGTCGTGATCCTCGACGGCGCCGAGATCGGCGACACCGCGGTGATCGAGGCGGGTGCAACCGTGTTCCCGCGCATGAGGCTCGCGGGTGGATACGCCTATGGCGGCAGCCCGGCGCGGCCGAGCCGGCCGGTCGGCCCGGACGAGGTCGCCGAGCGCGCCGAGCGCCTGCGCGAGCGGATGGGCGACGGGGCATCCGTCGAACCTGGGCTCCCCCCGGAGGTGGAGGACAGCGTGTTCGTGGCTCGGACGGCGCGCTTGCGTGGACGGGTGAGCCTGGGGGCCGGCGTCAGCGTCCTGTTCTCGTGCGATCTCAACGCCGAGGCCGGGCCGATCGTGGTCGGGGCCGACACCAACATCCAGGACAACACGACGATCCGCAGCCGAGCCGAGGGGGTCGTGATCGGGCGCGACACGACCATCGCCCACAACGTTCGGATCGCCGATTGCCGGATCGGCGCGCGGGCCCTGATCGGCATCGGCGCCACGGTCGCCCCCGGCACGCTGATCGCCGACGACGTCATGCTGGCGGCCGGCGCCACCACCGATCCTGGCCAGATCCTGGAGGCCGGCTATCTCTGGGGCGGCCGCCCGGCCCGGATCCTCGCGCCGCTCGACGCCGAGAAGCGCGCGATGATGATCCGCATCGTCGAGGGCTATTGCCAGCACGGGCGGGAGTATCGGGCCGCGCAGGCGGACCTGGCCTGACGGTGCGGCCCAATACGGCCGGAACGCTCAGTGCTGCAGGATCTTCGACAAGAAGGTCTGGGCGCGCTCGGAGCGGGGGCTGCCGAAGAAGTCCTCCTTCCTGGCATCCTCGACGATCTCGCCGCGGTCCATGAAGATCACCCGGTCGGCGACCTTGCGGGCGAAGCCCATCTCGTGGGTCACGACCATCATGGTCATGCCCTCCTTGGCGAGCTCGACCATCACGTCGAGCACTTCGCCGACCATTTCGGGATCCAGCGCCGAGGTCGGCTCGTCGAACAGCATCACCACCGGGTTCATGGCGAGCGCCCGGGCGATCGCCACGCGCTGCTGCTGACCGCCCGAGAGCTGGCCCGGGAACTTGTCTGCCTGGGCGCTCAGGCCCACCCGGGCCAGCAGGTCGAGGCCGCGCTTCTTCGCGTCCTCGGCGCCGCGCCCCAGGACCTTGCGCTGGGCGATGGTGAGGTTCTCGGTGATCGACAGGTGCGGGAACAGCTCGAAATGCTGGAACACCATGCCGACCCGGGAGCGCAGCTTGGGCAGGTTGGTCGACTTGTCGATCACCTTGGTGCCGGCGACGGTGATCTGGCCCTTCTGGAACGGCTCGAGGGCGTTGACGCATTTGATCAGTGTCGACTTGCCCGAACCCGAGGGGCCGCAGACCACCACGACCTCACCTTTGGCGACCTTGGTGGAGCAGTTGGTCAGCACTTGGAAGTCGCCGTACCATTTGCTGATGGCGTCGATCGAGATCATCGTCCCGCCGGGGGCCGCGTCCGGTAAGCCGGAGACGAGGGCGCCCGGCTGCAGCCCGGCATCGCGAGGCGCGTGGGCGGCGTCAGCGACGGGTTCCTTGACGGACGGGGCCGGCATCGGGGTCGAGGTCATGGCGCGGACTCCAGTGTCGGTCAGCGGATGATGGCGACGCGGCGCTGCAGGCGACGCACCAGGAACGAGGCCGTGAAGCAGATCACGAAGTAGACGATGGCGGCGAAGATATACATCTCGACGAGGCGGCCGTCGCGCTGCGCCACCTTCGAGGCGGCGCCCATGAAGTCGGTGAGCGAGAGCACGTAGACCAGGGAAGTATCCTGGAACAGCACCACGGTCTGCGTCAGCAGAAGCGGCAGCATATTGCGGAAGGCCTGCGGCAGGACGACGTTGGCCATGGTCTGCCAGTAGTTCATCCCGAGCGCCAGGGCCGCCCCGGTCTGTCCCTTCGGGATCGACTGGATGCCGGCCCGCATGATCTCGGAGAAGTAGGCCGCCTCGAAGGCCATGAAGGTGATCAGCGCCGACGGGAAGGCGCCGACCTGGATCGGGGTCGAGGCGCCGGTCACGTAGGCGCCGATATACGGTACCAGGAAGTAGAACCAGAAGATCACCAGCACCAGCGGCAGCGAGCGGCACAGCTCGACATAGCCCTTGGCGAGGTGGCTGAGGCCCGGCACGCTCGAGAGCCGGGCCATCGCCAGCAGCGTGCCGATGATCACGCCACCGACCGCCGCCATGGCGGTGAGCGTCACCGTGAAGACCATGCCCTGCCCGAACAGGTAGGGCAGGGACGAGAGGATGACGTTGAAATCGAAATTCGAGAGCATCGGGACCTGTTCGCGGTGGCCGAGCGCCGGCGGATCGGGGAAATCGGGGGCGGGGCCGGCGCCTCAGCGCTGGCCGGGGATCGCGACGGCGCGCTCCAGGTAGGTCGCCGCGGTGACGACCACGAGGTTGACGATCACGTACAGCAGCGTCGCCGCCGTGAACGCCTCGAACACCTGGAACGAGAATTCCTGCATCGAGCGGGCGCGAGCGGTCAGCTCCAGGAGGCCGATCGTCAGGGCCACGGAGGTGTTCTTGAGGTTGTTCAGGAATTCCGAGGTCATCGGCGGCAGGATGATCCGGTAGGCGTTCGGCAGCAGGACGTACCGGTAGGTCTGGTAGACCGTGAAGCCCATCGCGGTGCCGGCCATGTTCTGGCCACGCGGCAGCGACTGGATGCCGGCCCGGACCTGTTCGGCCACCCGCGAGGCGGTGAAGAAGCCCAGGCACACCACCGCGGTGTAGAACGGCGCGTCAGGCATCTGCTTGATCGCGTCGCCGAACTGCGTCGGCACCACCTCGGGCAGCACGAAGTACCAGAGGAACATCTGCACCAGCAGCGGCACGTTCCGGAACAGCTCGACATAGGTCGTGCCGATCGCGTTGGCGGTCTTCGACGGCAACGTGCGCAGCACACCGATCAGGGAGCCGAGGAAGAACGCGATGACCCAGGAGCACAGGGCGGTGGCGATCGTCCACATGAGCCCGGAGAGCAGCATGTCGAGATAGGTGCCCGTGCCCTCGGGCGAGGCATCGAAGAAGATGCGCCAGTTCCAATTGTAGTTCATCGCGCTGGTTCTGCCCTGATCTTATGAAGGCGCACCGCAGGGCAGGGCCCCGCGGTGCGCGTCACGCTGGACGGCTCTCAGTAGGCCGCCGGATCGGGGCTGGCGATCGGCGTCGTGAACTGCTTCTTCATCTCCGCGCTCATCGGCAGGTTGAGGTTGATGTTGCGCGGCGGGATCGGCTGGGTGAACCACTTGTCGTAGAGTGCCTTGCCCTCGGGGCTCGTATAGAGCTTGGCGGTGGCCTCGTCGGCGACCTTCTTGAACGCCGTGTCGTCCTTGCGCACCATGATCCCGTAGGGCTCGGGCTTGGACAGGGCTTCGGTGGAGATCTCGTAGGCCGACGGGTCCTTGGAGGAGGCGGCCAGCGAGGCGAGCAGCACGTCGTCCATCACGAACGCCACGGCGCGGCCGGTCTCGACCATCAGGAACGCCTCGGCATGGTCCTTGGCCGGCAGGATCGTCAGGCCGAGCTTCCGCTCGGTGTTGGCCTCGTTGATCTGCTTGATGTTCGTGGTGCCGGAGGTCGACACAACGGTCTTGCCCTTCAGGTCCTCGATCGTGTGCAGGTTGGCCGACTTCTTCGAGACGTAGCGGGTCGCGGTCAGGAAGTGCGAGTTGGTGAACCACACCTGCTTCTCGCGCTCGGCGTTGTTCGTCGTCGAGCCGCACTCGAGGTCGATCGTTCCGTTCGCCATCAGCGGGATGCGGGTGGCGGAGGTGACCGGGTTGAGCTTAACCTCGAGGTTCGGGAGGCCCAGATTGGCCTTCACGGCGTCGGCGATCTTGAAGCAGATCTCCATCGCGTAGCCGACCGGCTTCTGGTCGCCGCCGAGATAGGAGAACGGCACGGAGGCGTCGCGGTAGCCGATGACGATGGCGCCGTTGTCCTTCACCTTCTTGAGGGTACCGGTCAGATCCTCGGCCCGCAGGCTGAGGGGGGCCAGGGCGAGGCTCAGGCCGAGCGCCGCGGCAAGGCCACGGCGAGCGATATCAGACTGCATCGGTACGGAACTCCTGGATCGTGTCGAACGGGATCGGCTGGCGGCTCGGCGCTCGGCCCCGCCCGCTCGGGCGACGCCTCTGCAATGATGGTGCCGGAAGCTGGGCTGCAGCGCCGCGCAGGTCTGTGGCGGACGACGTACGACCGGCCGCCACCGTCGCGCGAGCGTCCCCGGTTGCGTGTCCCGCCGCCGTCATTCGGCCTCCCCCGGCAGGTCGCGGCAGCTTGCCGGCCCGCGTGCCGCCGGCATCATGCACAATTCTTGAGCGTACGCACCGGGTAGCGCGGCGGGAAGAACAATTAAGGCTGACGAATCCACCGTTCCGGAAACGCAGACGCCGCCCCGCACGCGTGCGAGGCGGCGTCTGCCCGGATTGGATGCAGATTACTTGGTCAGTTCGTTGCCGGTGTAGTCGATCTTGCCATCGGCGCCCTTCTTCCACTCGTACAGGACGTAGTCCGGCCGGGTGATGTCGCCCTTCTTGTCGTACGCGATCGGGCCGACAACCGTGTCGACCGGCTTGCCCTGGTGCAACCACTCGGCGAGCTTCTTGCCGTCGGTGGATCCGGTCTCGGCCATCGCCTTGGCGAGCACCTGGACGGAGGCATAGGAATAGAGCGTGTAGCCCTCGGGATCGATGTTCTTGGCCTTGAACGCGGCCAGGGCGGCCTTGGCGTTCGGGTTCTTGCGGGCATCCGGCGGGAAGGTGGTCAGCGTGCCCTCGGCGGCCGGACCGGCGATCGCCACCAGCTCGCGGTCGACCATGCCGTCGCCGCCCATCAACGTGGCCTTGAGGCCCTGGTCGCGCATCTGGCGCAGGATCAGACCGGCCTCGGTGTAGTAGCCGCCGAAATAGACGATGTCGACGTTGGCCGACTTCAGTTTCGAGACGAGGGCCGAGTAGTCCTTCTCACCGGGGTTGATGCCCTCGAAGATCACCGGCTTCACGCCCTTGGCCTTGAGCACCATCTGGGTCTCGTCGACGAGGCCCTTGCCGTAGGGGGTCTTGTCGTGGACGAAGGCGATCTTCTTGTCCTTGTAGTTGGCCACCAGATAGGCGCCCGCCACCGCAGCCTGCTGGTCGTCGCGGCCACAGGTGCGGAAGGTGTTCCACATCCCGCGCTCGGTGAACTTCACGTTGGTCGAGGCCGGGGTGATCTGGATGATTCCGGCGTCGAGGTAGACGTCGGAGGCCGGGATCGACACGCCGGAATTGTAGTCCCCGACCACCATCTTGACGCCGTCGCTGGCGAACTTGTTGGCCACCGAGACACCCTGCTTGGGGTCGGAGGCATCGTCGCCGATCAGGACCGTCAGGGTCGTGCCCTTGATCCCGCCGGCCTTGTTGATGTCGTCGACGGCTTGGCTGGCGCCGTTCTTGAACTGGACGCCGATGGCGGCGCTGTTGCCGGTAATCGGCGCCGCGATGCCGAGCTTGACCTCGGCCGCCTGCGCCGCGGCGATCATTGCACCGAGAGCGAGCCCGGCGAGCAGAAACGATCTCATCGCTAACATCCCCTAGATTACAGGTCCGCCTGTGCGGATCCGGCCGAACTCACCGTCCCCCGTCCGCCACGGAATCCCGTGTACGCCACGTCAGCGGTGAGGTTCTTTCGTAGAGCCAGCGGTACTGGCTCGTCATCTGGCGCGTCCGCGTGAACCGGAAGCCGGCCGCACCGATGATCATGACGACGGTCGCGTCGATCGCGTAGTAATGGAGCGAGACGAGCGTCCCCGAGAACAATGCGAAGTGGATGAAGCGCACGGCCGCCGCCACGAGGAGCAGCGCGAGCGCGCATTGCCAGAATGGCCGCCAGCCCCGGGCGACCGCGCGGGCGGCCATCCAGCCGGCCCAGCCGCCCATCACCACGGTGACGAGCAGGAACAGCCAAGCCGATTCCTCCTCGTACAGGATCCCCTGCAGCATGCTCATGCCCCGACCGGGCCGGTATGGCCCCCTTCCAGATAGGCGGCCTTGACGTTCGGATCGTCGAGCAGCGCCCTGCCGGTTCCGCTCAACGTGACGCGACCGTTGACCAGCACGTAGCCGCGATGGGCGAGCTTCAGGGCGTGGTAGGCGTTCTGCTCGACCAGAAAGATCGTCATGCCGTCCGTGCGGTTCAGCTCCCGGATCGCGTCGAAGATGCCCTTGACCACCAGCGGCGCCAGGCCGAGCGACGGCTCGTCCAGGAGCAGCAGGCGCGGACGGCTCATCAGCGCCCGGGCGATGGCCAGCATCTGCTGCTCGCCCCCCGACATCGTGCCGGCGCGCTGGTTCAGGCGCTCCTTCACCCGCGGGAACAGGGTGCAGACCTTCTCGAGATCCTCCTGGAAGTAGCGCTCGCCGTGGAGCGAGGCGCCCATCTGGAGGTTCTCGAACACGCTCATCCGCGGGAAGACCCGGCGGCCCTCCGGCGATTGTGCGACGCCGAGCCGGGCGATCTCGTGGGTCGGCAGCCGGGTGATGTCGCGCCCGTCGTACGTGATCGTCCCGGTGCGCGCCTGGGGGCTGCCGAAGATCGTCATCATCAGGGTCGACTTGCCGGCGCCGTTGGCGCCGATCAGCGTGACGATCTCGCCGTCGGCGACGTCGATATCGACGCCCCGTAGGGCTGCGACGCTGCCGTAATAGGTCGAGACGTCGCGCACCGCGAGGAGCGGGGGCTTGCCCCCCGCCTGGATCGCCCGGGTTTCCTCGACCAGGACGTTGATGCCGGCCACGCTCATACCGAAGCCTCCGAGCGGTTCACGTCCGGACGCGTCGGGTCCCCGTGCGGCACGGTGAGGCCGACCTCGGCCTCCACGGCTTCCACCTCGTCGTCCTCGACGCCCAGATAGGCGGCGATCACCTTCGGATCCGCCCGCACCTCGGCCGGAGTGCCGTCGGCGATCTTCTGGCCGTAATCCAGCACGACCACGTGATCCGAGATCTCCATCACCACCGACATGTCGTGCTCGATCAGCAGCACGGAGGTGTCGTGCGCGTCCCGTATGTGGCGCAGCAGCGCGTTGAGCTCGGCGGACTCACGCGGATTGAGGCCCGCGGCCGGCTCGTCGAGGCAGAGCAGCACCGGATCGGTGCACATCGCCCGGGCGATCTCCAGCCGGCGCTGGGCGCCGTACGGAAGGGCGCCGGCCGGATCGTCGGCCCGCGCCATCAGGTCGATCCGGTCGAGCCAAGCCTTGGCCCGCTCGATCGCCTCGGCCTGCGCGTCCCGGTAGCCCTTGAGGCCGAGCAGACCGAACAGGGTGTAGCCGGAGGCGCGCATCAGCGGCTTGTGCTGGGCGACCAGCAGGTTCTCCAGCACCGTCATGCCCTGGAACAGGCGGATGTTCTGGAAGGTCCGGGCCACCCGGGCGGTGCGGTTGACCGCGTGGTTCGGCAGCCGCTCCAGCAGGTGCGTGGTGCCGTCGTCATGCGCGAGCCGGAGCATACCCTCAGTCGGCTTGTAGAAGCCGGTGATGCAGTTGAACACCGTGGTCTTGCCGGCCCCGTTCGGGCCGATCAGGGCGGTGATGTCGCCGCGCCTGGCCTCGAAGGACAGGCCGGAGACGGCGGTGAGCCCGCCGAACCGCATGGTCAGGTGCTCGACGGCGAGCACCGGCGGGGCGGAGACCTGCGCCTGCGCCCGGGGATCCGGATGAAGCGCCATCAGCCGTGCCCCTCGCTCACATGCGCACCCGAGACGGCGCGGCGCTCGCCCAATGACACGGAGGGCAGGCGCACCGAGATCAGGCCCCGCGGTCGCCAGACCATCATCGCCACCATGGCGAGCCCGAACAGCAGCAGGCGGTACTCGTTGGGATCGAAGCCGTCACCGAAGACGGCTTTGAGGAAGCCGAGGTTGCGCAGCATCTCGGGGCCGCCGACCATGGCCACCGCCGCGATGGCGACGCCGACCTGGCTGCCCATGCCTCCCAGCACCACGATTGCCAGGATGATCGCGCTCTCCAGGAAGTTGAAGCTCTCAGGGCTGATGAAGCCCTGGCGCACCGCGAAGAACGAGCCCGCGATGCCGCCGAACGCCGCCCCGAGGGCGAAGGCCGTGAGCTTGGTCGCCGTGGTGTCGATGCCGAGTGAGCGGCACGCGATCTCGTCCTCGCGCAGCGCCTCCCAGGCCCGCCCGATCGGCAGCCTGCGCAGGCGCAGGGTGACGAAGTTCGTGAACAGGGCCAGCGCCAGGATGAGGTAGTAGAGGAACACCAGCCGGTGCATCGAATCGTACGGGATGCCGAACCGGGCGGCGAAGCCGTCCTCGCCGGCGCTGAACGGGATGCCGAAGAAGGTCGCCCGCGGGATCGACGAGATGCCGGCCCCGCCCCCGGTCACGTCCGTCCAGTTGATCAGGACGAGGCGGATGATCTCGCCGAAAGCCAGCGTCACGATCGCGAGGTAGTCGCCGCGCAGGCGCAACACGGGGAAGCCGAGCAGCATCCCCCACAGGCCGGCGAACACGCCCGCCAGCGGCAGGCAGATCCAGAACGACAGGCCGAAGGTGGTCGACAGCAGCGCGTAGGAATAGGCGCCGACGGCGTAGAAGGCGACGTAGCCGAGATCGAGCAGGCCGGCGAGGCCGACCACGATGTTGAGGCCCCAGCCGAGCATCACGTAGGTCAGGATCAGGATGCCGAGATCGATCCAGTAGCGCGCCGACGACAGGCCGCCGGTGGCCGCAGCAGCGATCGCCGGCAGGGTCAGGGCGATGCCGACGAACAGGTACAGGCCAACCTTTGAGGTCTTCTGTCCGGCCGCGGGCTCGCCCTGGACCGCCTCGGTGGCCTGGGCCGGGGAGGGGGTCAGGGCGCGGCGGGCGTCCCGGCGCAGGAGAACGAGGCGCTGGAGGACGCGGACGACGAAGATCGCCGCGCACAGCGATGCCACGAGGCCCCAGCGGGGCAGGAGCAGGAGGTCGCTGCCGGGTCCGGCCTCCGTGCGGTAGCTGATGATCGGCACGCAGAGGCCGAAGGCGACGAGCGCGTAGATCGCGGCATCGCGCAGGATGCCGGCCATCGCGGATCCGGGAATCGCGGTGGCGGTGGTCGCGGAGTTGGGGTTCGCCATCAGACCTTCTCGACCTCCGGCCGGCCCAGGATGCCAGACGGCATGAAGATCAGCACGATCGCCAGGATCGAGAACGCGGCGACGTCCTTGTACTCGATGGAGAAGTAGGCCGACCAGAAGGTCTCGATCAGCCCGATGATCAGGCCGCCGAGCACGGCGCCGGGGAGCGAGCCGATCCCGCCGAGCACCGCCGCGGTGAACGCCTTCACGCCGGGCACGAACCCGTCCGAGAACGACACGACGCCGTAGTACATCAGGTAGAGGACCCCGGCGACGGCCGCGAGCGCGGCGCCGAGCACGAAGGTCAGCGAGATCGTCCGGTCGACGTCGATGCCCAGCAGGGCGGCCATCTTGCGGTCCTGCTCGCAGGCGCGCTGCGCCCGGCCGAACGGGGTCCGCTGCACGAGATACCAGAAGCCGGTGAGCAGCACGGCCGTGACCGCCATGATCAGGATCTGCTTGTAGGCCAGGAACACCGCGTAGCCGTCGCGCTCGAACAGCGTGATGCCGCCCGAGAGCATCGGCGGCGTCGGCTTGTTGCGTGCGCCCTGCACCACCTGGACGAAGTTCGACAGGAAGATCGAGACGCCGATCGCCGAGATCAGGGGCGCCAGCCGGAACGAGCCGCGCAGGGGCCGGTACGCGATCCGCTCGATCGCCCAGCCCCAGAGGGCGGTGAGCACCATGGCGACCACGAGGACGATCAGGAATGCCAGGGCGATCGAACTAATGCCCAGCCAGGTCGTCAAGAGAAGGAAGGTGATCAGCGCAATGAAGCAAGACACCATAAACACATCGCCATGGGCGAAGTTTACCATTCCAATAATTCCGAACACCATCGTGTAACCGATCGCGATCAGACCGTAGATCGAACCGAGCGTAAGCCCGTTTATCAGCTGTTGTACGAAGACGTCCATGTATTCTCGCGGGCGCAGGTTTTTGGTCCAGCCTGCAGAAACGGCAGGCAAGCCGGGAGAGCAAGTCTCGTACCGCAGCTGCGACCAGTCGGCCACAGGTTTCAACCCCGGGCGAACGTCCCGGGAAAACAGTCGGCCAAGTCAGTAACACCCCGCGAATGGGCTTGCATCTGGCGTAGTTCGTGCTTCACGTTAACGAAAATCAATGCTGGTCCATCCCGGGCGGCGACGAGGAGCAGTACCGATGTCGGGTTCACGGCTCACGACGTTGATTTTCATCGGCATGCTGCTTGGGATAGCGGTGGGCTACGCCTGCAGCATCACCTGGCCGGATCCGCAGACGGCCAAGGAAATCGCCGGCTATATCGCACTGGTCTCGGACATCTTCCTCCGCCTGATCAAGATGATCATTGCGCCGCTGGTGTTCTCGACACTTGTCGTCGGCATCGCCCATCTCGGGGATACCGCCGCGGTCGGCCGGGTCGGTGGAAAAGCGTTGCTCTGGTTCGTCGGGGCCTCGTTCTGCTCGCTGATGCTGGGCTTGATCCTGGTTAACCTTATGCAGCCGGGCCACAATCTGAACCTGCCCCTGCCCGATGTCGGCGCCGGCACCGGGCTCAAGGCGGCTTCGCTGTCGCTCAAGGAATTCGTCACCCACCTGGTGCCCAAGAGCGCCGTGGAGGCGATGGCCAACAACGAGATCCTGCAGATCGTGGTGTTCTCGATCTTCTTCGGCGTGGCGCTCGCGGCGCTCGGCGAGAAGGGGCACTTCCTGGCCCAGGGCATCGAGGGCCTGGCCGACGTCATGCTCAAGGTGACCGGCTACGTGATGCTGTTCGCCCCCGTGGCGGTGTTCGCGGCCATTGCGGCCACGATTACCACGCAAGGGATCGGCGTCCTCGTGACCTACGGCAAGTTCCTGGTCGAGTTCTACGCCGGCCTCGCGGTGCTCTGGGCGCTGCTGATGGGCGTCGGCTTCCTGATGCTCGGCGGCAGCGGCATCATGCGGCTGTTCAACCTGATCAAGGAGCCGTTCGTGCTCGCCTTCTCGACCGCGTCTAGCGAGGCGGCCTACCCGAAGATGCTGACCAACCTCGAGCAGTTCGGCGTGCCCAATCGCATCACCTCGTTCGTGCTGCCGATGGGTTACTCGTTCAACCTGGACGGCTCGATGATGTACTGCACCTTCGCGGTGATGTTCATCGCCCAGGCCTACAACATCCCTCTCACCTGGGGCCAGCAGCTCACGATGCTGTTCCTGCTGATGGTGACCTCGAAGGGCATGGCCGGCGTGCCGCGCGCCTCGCTGGTGGTGATCTCGGCGACGCTGGCGCAGTTCAACATCCCCGAAGCCGGCCTGCTGCTGATCATCGGCATCGATCAGTTCCTGGATATGGGCCGCTCGGCCACCAACGTGCTGGGCAACAGCATCGCCACCGTCGCGGTGGCCAAGTGGGAGGGCCAGCTCACCAGCACCGATCAGCGCCTCGACCATGTCGGCACGGTCCCATCGCCGGCTGAATAGGACGGCTCGGGGTCACGCGGAGGACACGGGATGTCGGCGATGCGGTTCGGCTTGGTCATGGCAGGCGTGCTCGCCTTGGCGCTGGTGGGCGCCCCGCGCCCCGCCGATGCCGTCGAGGTGCTCACCGGCACCCTGAAGCGGGTGGCCGAGCGCGGCGAGATCGTGCTCGGCTATCGTGAGAGCTCGGTGCCGTTCTCTTTCGTGGAGGGCAAGCACCGGGACGGCAGCCCAAGGGCGATCGGCTACGCCATCGACCTGTGCGGCGAGATTGCCGACGACATCCAGGCGGCGATCGGACGAACCGTGACGGTCCGGTACGAGCCGGTCACCGCGGAGACGCGCATCCCAGCCCTGACCTCGGGCAAGATCGACCTCGAATGCGGCTCGACCACCGCCAACGCCGAGCGGCGCCGGAGCGTCGCCTTCTCCCCGGTCGACTACATCAGCGCGACGCAGCTATTGGTGAAGAAGGGCTCCGGCGTGGCCTCCTACCGGGACCTCGGCGGCAAGACCGTGGTGGTCACGGCCGGCACCACCAACGAGAAGGCGGTGCGCGACCTCCTGGCCAAGCTCAGGATCCAGGCGCAGATCGTGACGGCCCCCGACCATGCGGCGTCCTACGCCATGGTGAAGGCCGGTCAGGCGGACGCCTTCGCCACCGACGACGTGCTGCTCTACGGCCTGATCGCCACCGACAGCCAGGACGGGGCCAACTACACTGTCCTGCCCGACAAGCTCTCCTACGAGCCGTACGGCATCATGTTCCGCAAGGACGATCCAGAGTTCGCCGGGATCGTAGCCCAGACCTTCACGAGGCTCGCCGAATCGCGCGCGCTGCGCTGGATCTACGAGCGCTGGTTCCTGAAGCGCCTGCCCAACGGCGAGCGCCTCGACATCCCGATGTCGAACGACCTGCGGACGAGTTTTCAGCTGATGGGCCTGGACGCGCAGGAGTGACGTCTCGGGACCTGTTGCGCCTCGCTTTCGCCCAACCAGCGGATGAGGAAGGGGCCGCGTTTCTCGTGGTCCCCCCTCTCTGCAGCGAGCGTGCCGCCGCCCCATGCCGATCGCCGCGCCTTTCCCCAAGCCCGTCCCCAAACCGGTGCCGAAGCCGGCCCTGAAGACCGTCGCCCTGCTCCTGGCCGCCGGCCTCGCCTGCGCCGCCACGCCCGCGTCCGCCCATCCCCATGTCTGGGTCACCGCGAAGGCGCAGCTCGTCTATCAGGACGGCAAGCTCGTGGGCGTGCGCGATACCTGGAGCTTCGATCCCGAATACACCGCCTTCGTCACCCAGGGGCTCGACGCCAACAAGGACGGCACGCTCTCGCCCGACGAATTGGCTGGGCTCGCGGCCGAGAACACCAAGAACCTCGCCGAGTTCGGCTACTTCACGAAACTGAAGGTCGGCGGCAAAGACCAGGCCTTCGCCGAACCGAAGGAGCCGGCGATGCGCCTTGAGGGCAAGGCGCTGGAGCTGAGCTTTCTGCTGCCGCTCAAGGCGCCGGTCCAGCAGGGCAGGGGCGTCGCGGCCCTGGAAGTCTACGACCCAACGTATTTCGTCGCCTTCTCCTTCGCGGAGGGCTCGGACGCGGCCACCCTCGCGGGTGCGCCGCAGGGCTGCGCCGCCACGGTCACTCGTCCGAAGACGGAGCAGCCCAAGACCGCCGAAGCCGGTTCGCCCGGCATGACCGAGGCCTTCTTCGAGGCGCTCACCGCCGCCTCGTCCTACGGAGTCCAGTTCGCCAGCCGGATCCTGGTCGCATGTCCGTAGGGATCGGCGTCGCCGCGCAGCCCCGGTACGGACGGCTCGGGCTGCGGTTGGGTCTGATGGCCGCCGCCGTGGTGCTGGCCGCCCTCGTGGCAGCCGGGCTGGCCTGGCTCATCGCCCCCGGGATCGCCGCGCCGCCGACACGCTCGCCGTTCGGCATCGGCTTCCGCGAGGCGGCCCCGGCCGCCTCGGGTCTCGGCGGCGTGATCCTGGCCCTGCAGGCGAGCTTCTCCCGCAGCCTCAACGCCGCCGTAATGGCGCTGAAGGGCGGCGGCGACTGGGCACCGCTGATCGGCCTGGCCTTCGCGTACGGCGTGTTCCACGCCGCCGGCCCCGGCCACGGCAAGGCGGTGATCGCCGGCTACATCCTGGCAGGCGAGCGGGCCCTGCGTCGGGGTTGCGCCCTGAGCGCCTGCGCGGCCCTGCTCCAGGCGCTGGTCGCGGGGGCGATCATCGGGATCGGCACCGTGGTGCTGAACGCCACCGCAGCCGGAGTGACCCGGGCCGGAACCGTGATCGAGACCGCCAGCTTCGCCCTCGTCGCCGTGGTCGGGCTGTCGCTGACCTGGCGTAAGGCCGGCCGGCTCGTCCAACTCGGGACGCCCTGTGGACCTGGCTGCGCCCACCTGCCCGACGCCCGGACGCTCGACAGCCTGGATAGCTGGCGCGCCCGCGCCGGCGTGGTCCTGGCGGCGGGCTCGCGGCCCTGCGCCGGAGCGGTGCTGATCCTGGTCTTCGCGGTCTCGCAGGGGGTGCCGGGGGCGGGGATCCTGGCTGTCCTGGCGATGGCGGTGGGCACCGCGCTGACCACCACGGCCCTGGCCTGCCTCGCAGTCTTCGCCAAGCGTGCGGCCCTGCGCCTCGCGGGCGGTCGCGGCCAAGCGGGTCTGCTGGTCATCGGCGGCCTGGAGCTCGTGGCCGCCGCCTTCGTGCTGGTGCTGGGCGTCGCGATGCTGTCCGGCCTGGCAATGAACCTCGGCGGGTGAGTCCGCAATCGAACGGTCGAAGCCCGTTTGCGGATGCCGGGCAGCGCGCGGGCTGTCGCAGGATCAGCCCCTTACCGGCGAGCAAAATCGTCTCGCCAACAGGGCTTTAGCGTGTCACGCTGCCGTCTCGAGGCGGAGGAGCGCGGATGCACGCCGACTTCCTGACGATCCTGAACTGGCGCCTGCTGGCCGGATCGCATCCCTTCCCGGGTCCCGATGGCGGAACCTGCATCAACGAGGCGGCGATCGTGGCCGCCGGGCTGCCTTACAAGGCGATCCGTTCCAGCGCCGATTGCCCACCCTGCTTCTCCAGGCCGATCGCGGCCTATGCGCTGGGCCTCAACGACGCGATGCCGGACGACGCGCGGTCCCAATTGATCGCCTTCGTGCTGCGGCTGTCCGGCAGCGCCGACCGGCCGGACGTCGAGGCTGCCCGGACCCGGCGCCTCGCTCTGGACAGCATCCGGCAGATCCTGGCGCCCCTCTGCGCTCGGGCTGGCATGGCCGAGCATGCCGAGGCCTGTGCCGGCGCGCCGGACCTGAGCCTAGCCCTGGCGGCGGCACGGTCGGCCGAATGGCAGGGCGGCGCGCTGGCGCAGGAAGCCGCCCGCATGCGGCGCTGGCGGGACGGCGCACTGCAATCCGCGGTCGCCCGCACGGCGACGGCGGCCCAGCGCGCGGCCGAGGATGCCCGCTGTGCCGCCGAGGTCGCCGAGGGCGCGGCCCCGTTCGTGCCGGACACCTGGGCGCGGGCCTGCACGATCCTCGACGCTGCCCTGGCGATCGGCCGGCAGGCGCCGGAGATCGACCTCATCGGCGCCCGTGCGCGCCTCGACGCGGCCCGGGCGCGAATCCCGGCCTGATCAGGCCAGGACGGGCTCGGCGGCGAGGTCGAGTTCGATGGAGGCGCAGTTCTCCAGGAATGTGCCGGTGAGGTGATAGAAGAACGTCCCGTGACCGACCACCGCGATCGTCGTCTCGGGCCGCCCCCGCAGCCACTCCCGGAATCCGGCCACGCGGGCGTCGAACAGGTGGCGCGGCTCTACCGGGTATCCGCCGACCTCGCAGCCGGGCTCGGCATGCCACCACACCTCGGGCAGGTGGCCGACATCGAGATGCGGGAACTCGGCGGCGATCTCGGAGGCGGCCCGGCCGACGTCGCAGCTGCTCTCCTGGCACTCCCGGTGCAGCACCTCGACCAGCACCCGCGGCTGGTTCGGGTGCTGGCCGAACAGGATCGCGGCGGTCTCGATCGCCCGGGTCAGCGGCGAGATCACCACCAGCTCGAACGGGATATCCTTCAGTCGCTCCCGCGCGTCCCGGGCCTGGGCCTGACCTCGCGGGGTCAGGCGGGCGTCGAGCAGGCCGGGATCGCCGCCCCCGTGCCGGTGGGCGGCGTTGAAGGTGGATTCGCCGTGGCGGATGCAGACGATGCGGGTGGTCTCGGGCATGTGGCTCAAATGTGTCGCGTGGGGGAAGGCGGGACGTTGCAAGCGTGCGCCGCGGAAAGCGGATGCCGGTTCGGCGTCAGCGAGCGCGTTGGATCAGGGACTTAGCGCCGGTCCTGATGGCAACGCGGTCGGGAACGGCTCTAGGCGAAGCGTCCGCCGCGCTGGATGACCTCGATCTTGTAGCCGTCCGGGTCCGTGGCGAAGAAGAACCGGGCCAGCACGGTGTCGCCGTGCTTGAGGGTCTTCACGTCGGTGGCCGGGAAGCCCTCGCGGAGATGGCGGGCGTGTTCGGCCTCGACGTCGTCGACCACGACGGCGATGTGGCCGTAGCCGTCGCCGAGGTCGTAAGGCGTGTCGCGGCCCTTGTTCACCGTGAGCTCCAGCTCGAACGGAGAGGCCGGATCGCGCAGGTAGACCAGTGTGAAATCGTCGAAGTCGTAGCGGTCCGCAGCCTCGAAGCCGAAGGCGCGCGCGTAGTAACTCCGCGCGCGCTCTTCGTCGCGAACGCGGATCATGGCGTGGATGGGCTTGGACATGCGGCAGCGGTTCCGGGATCGTCGAAGCATTCGGGACGCGGTCTATGTGGCGCCGCCTCGGCCCGGGGGAAAGGGCCGACCGTCCGCTGCAACCCCACGCGGTCTCCGGACAACCGTCGCGCCGCGCCTGTACATTGATTCCTGATACCTGAAAGTAAATTCAAGTTTTTTGACACATTGATGATGCGCTCATCGGCGCAATTATGAGACACTTTCAAATATATTGTGCGATATTCTGGTTCTAAAATTGCGAATACATCTGTATTCAAACTGTATTATGCGAATAATACCTCAAATTTGGTCCTTTGACAGAAAAATAGCAGACCTTAGGGCCAGATTAATAGAATCATGATACACGGAGCATTCACCTGGGCTCCAGCCCGACCCCAGACCGACGGACCCGAACAGACATGCTGCGCCTGTCGAACCTCAAGATCTTGACCAAGCTGATCACGGTCGTCTCTCTGATCGGCGTCATTGTCGGCGGCTGCGTCTGGTACGCTCAGTCACGCATGAGCCAGATCGACGACGCCTACAGCGCGTTCATCAACGACGAGGCCGTCGCCGTAGCCGAAGGCCGGCGCCTCAACCGATTCGTCTTCGAACTCAACTACTTCGTCTATCGGATCATCGCCGAGACCGACGCGGACCAGATCCGGACCGCCAACGCGGGGTTCGAGGCCGCAGTGCCGAACCTGAAGGAAACGCTCAAGTCGCTGCGCGACCACGCGCCCAGTTTCGCGCCGCGCATCGACGCGCTGGCGATGCGAATCAACAAGTTCCTCACCGACGTCACCGAGGTGCGCCGCCTCGGCACCAGCAACCAGAACGCCCAGGCGATCGCCCTGGTCCATTCCGCGATCGATCCGACCTTCTCGACCCTCATGGTCGAAGGCAACGCGCTGTCCAACGACATCAACGACTTCATGCAGAGGGGGTCCAACGACCTGTCGGCCAAGACCGATGCCACGCGCCTCAGCCTGATGATCGTCAGCGCCCTCGGGATGCTCGCCGGCGCTGTCCTGGCCGCGTTCATCGCGATGGTCGGCATCACCCGGCCGCTCGACCGCCTGGTCGCCGTGCTGCAGCGGATGGCGAAGGGCGAGATCGAGGCGGAGATCAAGGAGGCAGCCCGCAAGGACGAGATCGGCGCCGTCGGCAAAGCCGTGGAGGGCATCAAGGCGATGGTCGCCCGCAAGGCCGCCGAGGAGGCCGAGGTCCGGCGGGTTGCCGAGGAGGCGGCAGCGGCTGCGCGCAAGCAGACCATGCTGGAGCTCGCCGACGGGTTCGAGCGCGCCGTCGGCGGCATCGTCGGCCTGGTTTCGTCCTCGGCGACGGAGTTGCAGGCGACCGCCCAGTCGATGACGGCGAGCGCCACCCAGACCGCCACCCAATCCACCACGGTGGCCGCCGCCGCCGAGGAAGCCGCCGCCAACGTCCAGACCGTGGCCGCCGCCGCCGAGGAGCTTGGCTCGTCGGTCCAGGAGATCGGCCGGCAGGTACTCGGATCGGCCGGACTCGCCCAGTCGGCGGTCGGCGAGGCGGACCAGACCCATCATCTCGTGCAGGCGCTCAGCCAGGCGGCGACCCGAATCGGCGACATGGTCGGCCTGATCTCCAACATCGCCGGGCAGACCAACCTGCTGGCCCTGAACGCCACCATCGAGGCCGCCCGCGCCGGCGAAGCCGGCCGCGGCTTCGCCGTGGTGGCCTCCGAGGTGAAGGAGTTGGCTGCGCAGACCGCAAAGGCCACCGAAGAGATCAGCCAGCAGATCGGGCAGATCCAGGGCGTGACCGGCCAGGCCGTCACGGCGATCGGGGGCATCACGGCGCGCATCCGGGAGATCGACTCGGTGGCGACCTCGATCGCCGCGGCCGTCGAGGAGCAGGGCGCCGCCACGCAGGAAATCGTCCGCAACGTCGCCCAGGCCGCCACCGGCACCAACGAGGTAACCAGCAACATCGCCGGCGTGGCCCAGGCCTCCGAGGATACCGGCGCCGCCGCAAGCCAGGTGCTCAACGCCGCCGGAGAGCTGTCGCGTCAGTCCGAGCACCTGGGCGCCGAAGTGTCCCGCTTCCTCTCCACCGTGCGGGCGGCGTAACGCACCCGTCCCCTCTGCGGGCTACGACCTTCAGAGATCGGCTCTCATTGGGCTGACAGGCCCCGCTCCCGAACGGGAGCGGGGCCTCGCGCCTCGTCCGCCACCGCTGCGTGAATCCGCCGGTCCCAGCGGTGGAGGAGACGCACTCGGGGCCGGCCTTGGCCCGGGTGCAGCAGCGCGCTCCGTGAACAGCGTAGCCCGCACGAGTAGACGGCAGAGCCACTCGCCGCTCTCGATGAATCGTCGAACGCGGCGCAGATCATAGGGCCGGCGCGGGCAAACTGCGCGTTCAGGCCCTATCCACCCGCTCCACGTCCGCTCCCTCAGCCGAGCGCGGCGCCGTTCCCGGCGAACTCCCAGACCGGGACGCCAGCCTGCTGGTCGAACCTGTTTCCCGACCCCGAGCTGATGGTGAACCTGACCCTGTGCAGCTCGAGCCGATACACCGCTCGGCCGTCCACCATCAGCGCGCCGCACCGCTTGGTCCGACGTGTGCCGAAGTGGGGGTCGACGCCGAACAGATCGGCCGTCGTCCAACCGAGCCCGTGCGCCTCGTCGCCAAACCGTTCGATGAAGTCGAGGGCGCTGTGCCGGAGCCGCACCCAGCGCTCCACCGCCAAAAAGCGACAGGGTGAGCCCTGCGTCGGCATCGCCGCGATCGAATCGCGCCAGAGCACAACAGGGCTCGGGCGGATAGCGGCGTCGATGGCTGTGCACATATTATTATAATACGACAGAAGCTAAGCATTAACCATGTGAGCTGTCGCCAATCCATCTGATTTTGAGCTTATAAAAATTTGACGCTGGCTTTAACATGAGGAATTTTTCGGCCGATATTTATCGTAACGGGAGCTTGACAAACATAGGTTCCTTATAACCGACAACGTTGCTGCGCAATAAGACAACCGCCGGTTGATTGTGGTAGAAATTTCCCGCCTTGGACCGGGTTCGGATAATGTATTCTCCCGGCCCACGCGGTAGCGGCGGTTCGGACCAAGAGCGCCGGCGCTTCCAAGATGTCTGCGGCCCTCGGGACCCAGGAATTGGCTGGTGGTGCTCGGGCTGTGCCGCGTCAGTGCTGACACCACCCGGATCATCCCGAGGCCGCGTCGCGAAGCCCGGTGATGATGCGCATTCACGCATCGTTCCGAACGGTGGCCGCCCACTCTCAGAAAACGACGATGCGGATTGAGGACCGCGCGCGTCGTGCCGGTTCTGAGATCCGGTACGATGCGCGATCGGCCGTCTCGGCGGTGAGAGCTCTGGTGAGCGCTCCGGTCAGGGTGCCGCGCGGGTGACGACGGCCCGGTCGGCGTTCACGCGTCCGGCCCAGTCCTTGGCGCGGTCCTGACCCTTGAGGTCGATCAGCCGGGCGCCGCTGACATCGACGTTCTTGAAGTCCGTGCCCGCCACCGTGGCCCCGGTCAGGTTTGCCCCGGACAAGTCCGAGCCCATCAGCACGACGTCGGTCAGGTCGGCATCCTTCAAGTCGGCGTATTCCAGGCGCGATCGCCCGAGGTTGGCCCCCTTGAGGTTCGCCCCCGTGAGATTCACCGAGGTGAACACCGCCCGCATCAGCCCCATGGACTGGTTCTTGATGTCGGCGCCGCCCTTGAGGTCCACGAGCGTCGCGCCGCTCATATTGGCGCCCTTGAAGTCGCCGATCGGCCTGGACCGGCTGAGGTCGGCGCCGGTGAGATCGGCATCCCGTGCGGTGATGCCGAACATCCTGGCGTCCGCCAGCTTGGCGCCGGACAGGTCGGCCTTCAGGAACCACGCCTGTTCGAGGTTGGCATCGCTGAGGTCGGTGCCGCGCAAATTGGTCTTGTTCAGGCGCGCGGTCCGCAGGTTGGCCCCATGCAGGTTCAGCCCGGACAGGTCGAGGCCGGACAAAGCTTTGTCGTGCAGATCGATCGGCTTGCCATCGGCGGCCGCGATCATCGCCTCGACGTCGGCGCGGCTCATCTCGGCCTGTGTCATCGCGGGCGAGGCCATGTCGGCCCCGAGCAGCAGATCCTGCTCGGCCGTGGCCGGACTGGCGGCGAGTGTAGCCAGCATGACGCTCAGGGCGAGGCGGCGCATCTTTTCACTCCCATCGGGGGCCGGGCGGAGCCGGCCCCGTATCGTGTTGGTTGGGCCGCGATGCTATGCCGGGCCGCCGAACCCGGTCGGTGACCCAGGTCACACAAGTCCGGCACGGTGGGAGAAAAACGCAACGCGCGCCGGACGATCCGCCATCGTCGCGGCCGGAGGGTGACGCCAGCCATGACGGACGCGCAGATGGTCGAGCGCTGGATCGACCGGTTTCCGCTGATGCGCGCCCTCAGCCCCGCGCACCTGCAACTCGCCCGGGGCACCGTGCAGTTCCCGGTGCTGGAGACGGGTGCCACCGCGTACGAGCTCGATGGCGAATGCGCCAACTACCTGATGTGCCTGGACGGGCGCACGCGCGTCTTCCGAATGTCGGAGGCCGGACGCGAGGTGCTGATTTACAAGGTCGGCCCGGGCGGCACCTGCGCCCTGACCACGCAATGCCTCCTGTCCGGCGGCACCTTTCCGGCGGAGAGCGTGGCCGAGGAGCGGACCCAGCTGGCGGCGCTGCCGGTGGGCTCGTTCCAGCACCTGATGGACGACAGCGCGGCCTTCCGCAGCTTCGTCATGGACGACTACACGCGGCTGATGTCCGGCCTGTTCACGCTGATCGACGCGGTCGCGTTCGCCCCGCTCAAGCAGCGCCTGGCCCAGCGGATCCTGGCCGAAGCCGATCCCCGGGGCGTCGCCATGGTCACCCATCAGACGCTCGCCGACGACGTCGGCAGCGTGCGCGAGGTGGTGAGCCGCATTCTCGCGCAATGGGCCGAGGCCGGCCTGATCGAGCTCCGGCGCGGCGCGATCGAGGTCGTCGACCGCGCCAGCCTGGCCGCCGCGGCCCGGCGGTGACGCGCGGCGCGCTCCCTCCGCTCTAACTGGAGCGGTCGGCCGCGATCCCGATCACCCCCCGATCCGCAGCACCTCCGTCCGGTCGCCCGCCTGCGCGAAGGCGGCCGGGTCGGCACCGGTCATCCAAACCTGCCCGGGGAGGGCGTCGAGGGCCTCGAACAGGCCGGCCCGGCGGCGCGGATCGAGATGCGCCGCGACCTCGTCGAGGAGAATCATCGGAGCGATGCCGCTCATCGCGCGCACCAGGCGGGCATGGGCCAGGACCAAGCCGATCAGCAGGGCCTTCTGCTCGCCCGTGGAGGCGGTACCGGCCGGGACGTCCTTTGGGCCGTGGCGGACCACGAGATCGGTGGTCTGTGGCCCCATGAGGGTGCGGCCGGCGGCGCGGTCGCGGTTGCGGCCGTTGCGCAGGGCGAGCCGGAAGCGATCCTCCGCCTCGATCGCCGGCCAGACCGCCACCAAGTCGTCGAGGTCGCCCTCCAAGCGGATCGACGCCCAGGGAAAGGGCTGGGAATCGTCGCGCGTCTCGGCGATCAGCCGGTCCAGGCGCTCGGCGGTCTCGCGGCGGGCAAGCGCGACCGCCACCCCGAGCTC
Source organism: Methylobacterium sp. AC315 (assembly GCF_979253755.1). NCBI lineage: Bacteria > Pseudomonadati > Pseudomonadota > Alphaproteobacteria > Hyphomicrobiales > Methylobacteriaceae > Methylobacterium > Methylobacterium sp. AC315. Next base: position 150,572 of record NZ_CEEDEA010000004.1, on the reverse strand, counting down.
GGCCACCTCCCGCTCCACGGCGTCGAGCCAGCGGCCGTCGTCGGGCCGGTCCTCCAGCAGCCGGTTGCGCGAGCGCAACGCCCGCTCCATGGCGGAGACCCGGGCACCGTGGCCGGAATCCACCGCGAGTACGAGGCGGTCGAGGAAGCGCCTGCGGTCGCCGGCGGCGCCACGGAACAGGCCGTCGAGATCCGGCGTCAGCCAGACCACCCGGACGAACTCGCTGAACGCCACCGGCGAGGCAGCGGGGGCGCCGTCGATGCGGCAGAGCCGGCTCGTGCGCCCGTCCGGCCCCGGCGGCTCGAGACCGGTGCCGAGGCGATGCTCCGCGCCGTCGCGATCCAGGGTGAGCGAGACCGCGAAGCCCCCCGGGCCGTCGACGCGCGCCATGGCGGCGAACTCCGCCCGGCGCAGGCCCCGGCCCGGCACGAACAGCGAGATCGCCTCGAGCAGGTTGGTCTTGCCGGCACCGTTCTCGCCGACCAGCGCGACGAAGCGGGCGCCGGGGTTGAGTTCGAGGTCGGCGTGGTTGCGGAAGTCGCGGGCGATCAGCCGGGTCAGGCGCGTGGATCCAGCGGCGTCGAGTTCACTCATAAGGCGGTAAGGTGGAGCGATCGCGCTCTGAATGCAGCACGCGCCCGATCGAAATGCGGTCGCCGGGAATGCGATGAAGGATCAGGCAAGATCGGAATATGAGGATCCGTTCAGTGAGAGCAATCTTCGGCGCGGGCCTGTCCGTCATCGGCTAACGACCGAGCGACGGACTTCGGTCGAATCGCGCAGCTCCGAGACGCGGCTGCCGGCGCGCGTCTGATTGTCAGCCACGATGACGGCACCGATTGCGCGCAGATCGGTTCGGGCTCGTCGTGACAAAACGACCGGCTTCAAGGGCCGGCCTTTTCCATGGCGGCATAGCGCGCGCCCAAGGCATTCGGCCTGACGTCGAGCGGCTCATCATCTCCGCTCTCGATGCCCTTCCGCCAGGCCTCAGGCATCGTCGCGAGGCGATCCTCGTGCTGGAGCCGCAGCGCGACGCCAGCCGCGATCCCTTCCTGCGGCGAACCGAAGCGACCCGCCGTGATCAGACGATCGCGCAAGGCTTCCCGAGTTGGATCGAGGATCACGGCGTTCGGCATGACAGCCTGCGACTACACCCGCATCGGCATCAGCACGTACAAGGCCGGCGCGCCCTCGCGATCCTGGATCAGGGTCGGCGAGCCCGGGTCGGCGAGCTTGAACAGGGCGGTGTCGCCCTCAAGCTGCGCGGTGATGTCGAGCAGGTAGCGGGCATTGAACCCGATATCGAGGCCGGCGGCCTCGTAATCGACGTCCAGCTCTTCCGTGGCGCTGCCCGAATCCGGGTTGTTGACCGAGAGCGCCAGGCGCCCCTCGGTGAGCCCGAGCTTCACGGCGCGGCCGCGCTCCGACGAGATCGTCGAGACCCGGTCCACCGCCTTGGCGAAGGCGTCGCGCTCCACGGTCAGCCGCTTGTCGTTGTTGGCCGGGATCACCCGCTGATAGTCCGGGAAGGTGCCGTCGATCAGCTTCGAGATCAGGGTCAGGCCGCCGGCGAAGCGCAGGCGGATCTTGGCGGGAGACAGGTCGACCGCCACGGTCTCGCCGCCATCGTCCAGAAGCTTCTGAATCTCGGCGACCGCCTTGCGGGGCACGATCACCCCCGGCATCCCGACGCTGCCTTGCGGGGCCGGGATCTCGACCCGGGCGAGGCGGTGGCCGTCGGTGGCGACCGCGCGCATCACCGGGCCGGCCTCGGACTCCAGCGTGTGCAGGTAGATGCCGTTGAGGTAGTAGCGCGTCTCCTCGGTGGAGATCGCGAACTGCGTCTTGTCGATCAGGCGCTTCAGGTCGGCGCTCGCGATCTCGAACCCGTGTGGCATCTCGCCGGCGGCCAGATCCGGGAAGTCGCCCTCCGGCAGGGCGCCGAGCGCGAACCGCGACCGGCCCGAGCGGATCGTCATCTGGCCGGATTCACCGCCGGTCTCCAGCGAGACCTGGGCGCCGTCGGGCAGCTTGCGCACGATGTCGTAGATCACGTGCGCCGGGACCGTGGTGGCGCCGGGATCGGCCACGTCGGCCGGCACGCTCTCGGTGACCTCGATGTCGAGGTCGGTCGCCCGGAGCTGGAGGCTCGATCCCTCCGAACGCAGCAGCACGTTCGACAGGATCGGGATCGTGTTGCGGCGCTCGACGACCCGGTGCACGTGGCCGAGCGACCTGAGCAGGGCCGCGCGCTCGACGGTGACTCTCATCGCGATACTCAAGTGATGGGGGAGGGCGCCGCGGCCGGCATCCCTCTCGAAAACAGGCCGATCAGCTTGGCGAAGGGGACGGGCGAACGCAAGGCCGCCGCAGCGGCATCGCACAGCTACGCCGCCGGCCGGTGGGATTCAGGGTTCCCGCCGGGGCCGCCCCGTGCGAAAGCGCCGCGCTCAACCTGAAGCAGCACCGGCCGCCCGAGTTCCGTCAGACCATGCCGCACAATGTCGAGACCGCGAGCCCGCACGCCGCCGCACCGAGCGCCAGCCCCGGGCGCATCCTGGCCGCGAGCTTCGTCGGCACCGCGATCGAGTTCTTCGACTTCTACATCTACGCGACCGCGACCGCCCTGGTGATCGGCCCGGTCTTCTTCCCGGCGGGGGCGCCCGGGGTGCAGCAGCTCAGCGCGTTCGCGACCTTCGCGATCGCGTTCATCGCGCGGCCGTTCGGGGCGGCTTTGTTCGGGCATTTCGGCGACCGGGTCGGCCGCAAGGCGACGCTGGTCGCCTCGCTGCTGATCATGGGCCTGTCCACCGTCCTGATCGGCTGCCTGCCGACCTATGCCACCGCGGGCTGGTGGGCGCCGGCCGCGCTGTGCATCCTGCGCTGCGGCCAGGGGATCGGGTTCGGCGGCGAATGGGGCGGGGCGGCCCTGCTGGCCGTGGAGAACGCACCGCCGGGCAAGCGCGCCTGGTACGGCATCTTCCCGCAGCTCGGCGCGCCGGTCGGCTTCATCCTGGCCAATCTCGGCTTCCTCTGCCTCAGCTTCGGCCTCTCGCCCGAGAGTTTCCAGACCTGGGGCTGGCGCCTGCCGTTCCTGGCCTCCGCCGCCCTGGTCGGGGTCGGCCTCTACGTGCGCCTGAAGCTCACCGAGACGCCGGCCTTCAAGGCCGCGCTGACCGACGCGAAGCCCGAGCGCGTGCCGTTCGCCACGATGCTGACCCAACACGGCGGCTCAGTACTAATCGGGACCTTCGCCATGGTGGCGGTCTACGCCGTGTTCTATCTCTCGACGGTGTTCGCCCTGGGCTACGGCACCGGCACGCTGGGCTACAGCCGCCCGACCTTCCTGATGTTCGAGTGCATCGCGGTCTGCTTCATGGCACTCGGGACCGTGATCTCGGGGGCTGCCGCCGACCGGTTCGGCCGTAAGCCGGTGCTGCTCTCCGGAATGGCCGCGGTGTTCGCCCTCGGCTTCCTGATGGGTCCGATGCTCGGGAACGCCGCCTCGGCCGGGACCTGGCCGCCGGTGCTGGGCTTCCTGTGCCTCAGCCTGCTGGCGATGGGCTGGGTGTTCGGCCCCATGGGCGCGGTTCTGCCGGAACTGTTCCCGACCCGGGTGCGCTACACGGGAGCCTCGGTCACCTACAACCTCGCCGGGATCCTGGGCGCCTCGGGGGCGCCCTACATCGCCCAGGAGCTGGCGGCCTATGGCGGGATCGGTTTCGTCGGATTCTATCTCGCGGCTGCCGCCGTGCTCAGCTTCGTCGCCGTCCTGGCCATGCGGGAAAGCGCGTACGATTGAGGAAGAGGGGTTCGCCCCTCACATGCGGGCTTGGGCGGCCGGCTCGTAACGGCCGAGGAACCGGGTCCGATCCCACAGCTCGATCGCCTCGTCCGTGGCCATGGCCCGGGCGCGGCGGCGGGCCTGCGTGTCGTCGGCGGCCGGCACGATCTCGGCCGAGAACACGCGGCCGGCCCGGTCGAGCTTGAACGCCCGGTAGGCGCGGTTTCGCTGAGCGGTCTGGGCGTCCAGGTTGAGCATCGGATCCTCCTCGGAGCCCGACCCTTCCCAAAACTGGTTAACCGTCCGTCAACGCGTGATCTCAGTTGCGCTTGTCGAGGGGCCGGCCCAGCAGGCGCGCGAACTCGGCCTCGATCTCCTCCACGGAGAACGGGTTGCCGGCGGCCTTCGGCTCGGGCCGTGGCGGCGCGGCGGGTGCAGCCCGCGGCGGCGGCGCGACAGGCGCCGGAGGTGGCGTCGGCTCCACGGGGGATGGTGGGCTCGGGGCCGGGGGCTCGGGCGTCGAAACCGCGGCCGGCGGCGGCTCGGGCGCGGGTGTCGGCGGCTGGAGCTGCTGGGCGGCCGGCGGGACTGGAGAAACAGGCGGTGCGGGCGGAACGGGTGCAGGGGCCGGAGGAGGAGGCGCGGCCGCCATCAGAGCGGCCATGGGATCCACCGGCTCAGGCGCCAGCGCGGACGGTGCGGGCGTCACCGCCGAGGCGGGGCGCGCCAGCGCGGCCTGGAGCTGCCGCGCCATATCGTTGAGCACCGCCGGATCGACGGAGCGCCGCTCGGTCGGGACGGCCAGACTTGGAGCGGCAAGGCTCGAAGCGGCAAGGCTCGGAGGAGTCGGAGCGGACCGGACGGGCTCGTCGCGCTCGGGGGCGGCCTCCGGCATGCGCTCGGAGGCGGGATTGGCGCGCGGCTCGGCCAGCGGCGGCGCGGTGCGGCTCAGGATCCGCCGGGGCGAGAACGTCTCACGGAGCGGCGGCGACGGGGCAGAGGGTTCGGCTGCGCGGGGCTGCGGGACGGCCGGGGCCGAGACCTCCTGGCCCGGCTCGTCACCGCCCAGCAAGCCGACATCGAGCGGGAAGGTGACCGCCGGGGCGGCGGCGGAGCGCGGCACCGGCGGCGGCACCACGACCGGCATCTCGAAACCGGGATCGAACAACGGCTCGGAGCGGCGGCCGGCGATCTCGGCGAGCGCCCGGGGCGGCTCGGCGAGGCGGCCACCCTGGGCCATCGGATCGGGCAACGGCTCGGCCAGGGGCTCCGACCCGCCATCGGCGCGCAGCGTCGCCTCGGGCAGGGGGCGCTGCGAGCGCTGGATGTTGCGCTCGACCACGACGTCGTTGGGGCCGCCGACCAGCAGCAGGTGCTCGACGTTGTCCCGGCGCAGCAGGATCAGCTGCCGGGCCCGGTCGAGTTCGTAGACATCGACGATGCCGAGCCGCGGCTGGCGCCCGCGGGCAGGGGTGCGTCCGGGCAGCGCCAGGCTGCGTCCGGTCAGGCGGCGCACCGTGAACACGATCGCGGCCAACGCCGTGAAGATGACGGCGAAGATCACGACATACTGGACGATGGGAGAGCCCTCAGAACCGAACACGGATTGCAGCCATTGCAAGATTACGCACTCGCACGTTTCGGCCGCCGCAGGGCCGCGCCCGGCACGAGCCTCGCTCATACCACGCCGGCCGCCCCCCAAGGCAAACGACGTTAAGACTTCGTTAACAGGCTCTTAAGTTTAGCGCCATCGAGACAAGAGGTTGTGAAGGACCGGGCGCCGCCATCCCGGGGACCGTCGCCGCGGCCCCGTCCGCGAGCGCCCGACGCGGCGGTTGGCGATCTCCCGACCGGCTTCGCGCGCTTAACGGTGCGTTAACCATGAAGGCGGCAGATTTTGCCGAGCCCGCTCGAACCGACGGGGCATCGCGCACCCGGAGGCGACCATGGCCCTGACCGACCTGCCCGTCCTGGGGATGCTGCGCACCCGGATGCAGTGGGCGCAGGCGCGCCAGGGGCTGATCGCCGAGAACGTCGCCAACGCCGACATGCCGGGCTTCAAGCCGCGCGACCTGGCCGAGCTGCGCTTCGACCGGGCCACCGGCACTGCGGTTAACACCTCTCCGAGCCTGGCGCTGACCAGCCCCGCCCACCTCGCGCCTCCCGGGCAATCCGAGGCCGGGGCCGACGCCAAGGGCGCCAAGCGCTTCGAGATCCGGCCGAACGGCAACGCGGTCAACCTCGAGGACGAGATGATGAAAGCCGGCGACAACCAGTCCGACTACCAGCTCGCCGCCTCGCTCTACCAGCACAGCCTGACGACCCTGAAGATCGCCATCGGCAAGAGCTGAACGTTTCGGACACCGATCGATCGGACGCGCCGTCGAAACGCGCGGCGGAAAAGGGGCCCTGAGCCATGGAATTCAGTAAGTCCCTCACCGTGGCCGCCGCCGGCCTCAAGGCGCAGTCGGGCCGGATGCGGATCATCGCCGAGAACATCGCCAACGCCGATTCCGCGCCGGCCTCGGCTGGGACCGAACCCTACCGCCGCAAGATCCCGTCCTTCACCAGCCACATGGACCCGGAGACCGGGGCCAAGCTGGTGGAAGCGGGCCGGGTCCGGCGCGACACGTCCGCGTTCCGGACCAAGTACGAGCCCGGCAACCCCGCGGCTAACGCCCGGGGCGAGGTGCAGATGCCCAACGTCAACGCCCTAATCGAGAACATGGACCTGCGCGAGGCCCAGCGCTCCTACGAGGCGAACCTCAACATGGTGACGTCCACGCGCAAGATGCTCTCGCAGACGCTGTCGATCCTGAAGTGAGCCCGCCTGACGTGATCCCGAAGGAAGTCTAGCCGATGGCGACGAGCAATTTCGCGGCCGGCGCCTACGCCGCCGTCCAGGGCATGGCGAACGGCCGCCCCGCCCCGAAAATCCAGTCGGCCAATGAGGCCGGCGGCAACTTCATGCAGATGCTGGGCAGCGCCCTGGACAACGTCGGGGATGCCGGACGGCGGGCCGACGGCCAGGCGATCTCGGCGGCGTCCGGCAAGGCCAACGTGGTCGACGTGGTGACCGCGGTAGCCGAGAGCGAGACCGCCCTGCAGACCATGGTTGCGGTGCGCGACCGCATGATCTCCGCCTACGAAGAGATCATGCGGATGCAGATTTGAGCAGACATCCCGGACCAGCGGATTTCCGCTGCCTTCTTTTTGAGCACGACGCCCCATGACCGGCCTGGCCATCCTCGACGTCGCCCGCGACGGTATCTTCGTCTTCCTCAAGGTGGCCGGCCCCCTGATGCTGGTCGCGCTGGCGGTCGGGCTGATCGTCTCGCTGCTCCAGGCGCTGACGCAGGTCCAGGAGCAGACCCTGATCTACGTGCCCAAGATCGTCGCGGTGTTCGCCGCGCTCCTGCTGATGCTGCCGTTCATCGGCGACGCCATGGCGGGCTACATGATCCGCATCGCCGCCCGCATCGCGGCCGGCGGCTGATGGCGCCCTCCGGCGGGACAGGGGCGGCGCGCACGTGCCATAGGGGCGGCGATGAACCTGCTCCTGCCCGGCATCGCCTCGGCCTACCTGATCGCCTTCGCCCGGGTCGGCACGCTGATCATGCTGATGCCCGGGGTCGGCGAGCAGATGGTGTCGCCGCGGATCCGGCTGGCCTTCGCGCTGCTGACCACGCTGGTGCTGTTCCCGACCGTGCGCCCGCTGCTCGGCGGCACCGACGGGCTGGCGGGGCCCCGGCTGATCGGGCTCCTGTTCGCCGAGACGATCGTCGGCCTGGTCCTCGGCCTGTCGGTCCGGATGGTGCTGGCCGCGCTGCAGACCGCCGGGCTGATCATCTCGCAGCAGCTCGGCCTGGCCTACGCCATGACGGTGGACCCGAGCTACGGCGGCCAGCAGGCGGCGCTCGGCAACTTCCTGTCCCTGCTCGGCGTCACGCTGATCTTCGCCGCCGACCTGCACCACCTCGCCATCGAGGGCCTGGCGCAGAGCTACGTGGTGCTGCCTCCGGACGGGGTCCCGGCCTTCTCCGACGCGCTGATGCTGGCGGTGAAGGCGCTCACCCGGGGCTTCACCCTGGCGGTGCAGATCTCCGGGCCGTTCATCGCCTTCGGGCTGCTGTTCAACCTCGGGCTCGGGGTGCTGTCGCGGCTGATGCCGCAATTGCAGGTGTTCTTCCTGGCGGTCCCGGCCTCGGTGCTCGTCGGCATGCTGATCCTGATGGGCTCGCTCGGCGTCATGATGGGCGTCTTTCTGGACGATCTCGGCCGGTATCTCGGCGAATTCGTCGGGCGCTGAGCGTCCACGCGCACTGAGGTCGAGCAGGGACGATGGCCGAGGGCGCGGAGCAGGAAGACAAGACCGAGGAGCCGACCCAGCGGCGGCTCGATCAGGCGATCGAGCGCGGCGACGTCGCAACAAGCGCGGAAATCAACACCTTCGCGATCCTCGGGGCGTTCACGCTTGCCCTGGTGATCGCGGCCCCGACCATCGCCCAGAACCTGACCCAGGGCCTCAAGGCCTACCTCGCCAACGCTCACACCCTGCCGGACGACGCCACCGCCATGAAGCAGGCGGCGACCCGGGGCCTGTGGCTGTGGCTGGAGGCGGTGGCGGTGCCGGTCGGGATGGCGGCTGCGGCCGGCCTCGCCGCCGGCCTGCTGCAGCACCCGCTGGTCCTCACCGCCCAGACCCTGGCGCCGAAATTCGACCGGATCTCGCCGATGGCTGGGATCAAGCGGCTGATGGGGGTCGAGGCCCTGTTCCAGTTCGGCAAGGGCCTCGCCAAGATCGGCGCGGTCGGCATCGTCGGCGCGGTGCTGCTCTGGAACGACCGCGACCGGCTGGAGGTGTTCGCCCGCCTGGATCCGGCCGGCAGCCTGCCCGCGATCCTCTCCCTCAGCCTGCGGCTGCTCGCCGGCATGCTGTGCATGCACCTGGCGATCACGCTGGGCGACGCGCTCTACGCGCGCTTCCGCTGGCGCAAGCGCCACCGCATGTCGAAGGAGGAGATGAAGCAGGAGATGAAGGAGTCGGACGGCAACCCGGAGATCAAGGGCCGCATGAAGCAGATCCGCATGGCGCGGGCGCGGAAGCGGATGATGACGGCGGTGCCGACCGCCACCGTGGTGGTGACCAACCCGACCCACTACGCGGTGGCCCTGCGCTACGAGGCCGGCATGGCCGCCCCGATCTGTGTCGCCAAGGGCGTCGATGCCCTGGCCCTGCGCATCCGCACGGTGGCGGCGGAGCATGGCGTCGCGGTGATCGAGAACCCGCCGCTCGCCCGGGCGCTGCACGCCACGGTGGAGATCGACCGCGAGATCTCGGCCGAACACTACCGCGCGGTGGCGGAAGTCATCGGCTTCGTCCTGCGCCTGCGCCGGCGGGCGGCGTAGGAGCGATTGGCAGGATGTGGGCGTCGGCACGACGATCGCATCCCGTGGGCCCGAAAAGCCACGCTTCCTCCACCTTTTTTTGCAAGGCTGCAGCAAGGCTTGGCGCGACGCGAACGGCGCGACGCGGGTGATGCCGTACCGCCCGTGCCCTGCTATGGCCGGCGGGCCTAACCGGGTGATTGTTCTGGAATGATGCCGATGGCCGACGTCACTGGACCTCCGGCGCCCGCGACGGGCACGCAGATCGCGAACCCGCAGGGGACCGGCTCGATCGACCGCTCGGAGCAGCCGGGCCGGGTCGGGCTGCTGCTCGTGCTCGCCGGCCTGCTGGTCGGGGCCGCCATCGGCCTGTCCTTCGTGGCTAACGAGCAGGCGCAGTCGCTGATCGTCTGGCTGCTGGCCCTGCTGGCGATGGCCGGCGTGTTCTTCCTGTTCGCGCTGGCGATCGGGGCGCTTCAGCTCAGCGGTACCGCGACCCGGGACGACATCACCAAGGGCATCGTCGACGCCTCCCCGGACGGGGCGCTGGTGGTCGAGGATGGCGGCCGCCTGATCTACGCCAACGAGGCCTACCTGCGGGTCGCCGGCGGCGACGCGTTCTCGAACCTCGTGCCCGTGGAGCGCATCCTGGTCGGCTCGCCGGAGGTCTCGGAGGCGGTCTACCGCCTGTCGCAGGCTTCGCGGGACGGCCGGGCCCATACCGAGGAAATCCGGATGTCGCCGCCGCTCGGCCCCCAGGCGAACGAGCGCGGCTTCGGCTGGTACCGGGTGTCGGTGCGGCCCCTGGCGCGCCCGCGCCGGGCCGCCTCGCTCTGGACGGTGGCGGACATCACCGCCGAGCGCGAGCGCCAGGAGAACGTCTTCCAGGAGCTTCAGCACGCGATCGATTATCTCGACCACGCCCCGGCGGGATTCCTGTCGATCGATCCGGCCGGCGCGATCGTCTACATGAACGCGACGCTCGCGGCTTGGCTCGGCTACGACCTGGCGAGCGTCGGCCCGGGCGGCCCGCACCTCACCGAGATCGCCCCGGAGGCCGACGTGCTGGTGCGCACCGCCGGCCTGCCCGGGGAGGTCCGCACCGACCGGTTCGACCTCGACCTGCGCCGCCGCAACGGCCACACCCTGCCGGTGCGGCTGTACCACCGCGTCGCCTTCGGCAAGGATGGCAAGCCCGGCTCGTCGCGGACCTTCGTGATCAACCGCTCGGCCGGGGCCGAGACCGACGAGCCGCAGCGCGCCGCCGAAGTCCGGCTCGCCCGCTTCCTCAACAACTCCCCGATCGCCATCGCGACCCTGGACCGCTCCGGCCGGATCGCCCGGGCCAACACCTCGTTCACGCGTCTGTTCGGCACGGTGCCGCGCCAGGTCGACGAGGGCGGTCCGGAGGGGGAGGGCACCCAGGGCGCCGAGCCCAACGTGGCCGATTCGGTGGTCGACCGCGCCTCCCTGGAGGCCGGCCTCGCCCGGGCCGCCAGCGGCCTGTCCGACCCGGAGCCGATCGAGGTCCAGCTCAGCGGCCCGGGGGGCCGCTCGGCCCGGCTCTGGCTCAGCCCGGCCGACAGCAGTGACGCCACCCACAAGGCCGACGAGGCCGAGCGCGTGATCCTGTACGCCCTCGACACCACGGCGCAGCGGCAGCTGGAGCAGCAGGTCGCCCAGGCTCAGAAGATGAACGCCGTAGGCCAGCTCGCCGGCGGCATCGCACACGACTTCAACAACGTCCTCCAGGCGATCATCGGCTACTCGGACCTGCTCCTGGCGAGCCACCGGCCGACCGACCCGGCCTTCCAGGACATCATGCAGATCAAGCAGAACGCCAACCGGGCGGCGGGCCTCGTCCGCCAGCTCCTGGCGTTCTCGCGCCGACAGACCCTGCGTCCGGAGGTGATGAATGTCGGGGAGGGGCTCTCGGAGCTGACCCTGCTGCTCAAGCGGCTGCTCGGCGAGCGCGTCGCCCTGGAGCTGAAGCACGGCCGCGACGTCTGGCCGGTGAAGGCCGACGTCAACCAGTTCGAGCAGGTGATCGTGAACCTGGCGGTCAATGCCCGCGATGCGATGCCGGACGGCGGCAAGCTGATGATCCGCACCGAGAACGTGACCGATCCGGGGCCGATTGCGGCCGTGGAGGGACGCGGCGGCGCACCCGCGGGCGACCACGTCCTGATCGAGGTGCGCGATACCGGCCAGGGCATTCCGGCCGAGCTGATGGAAAAGATCTTCGAGCCCTTCTTCACCACCAAGGAGATCGGCAAGGGCACCGGCCTCGGGCTCTCGACGGTGTTCGGCATCGTCAAGCAATCCGGCGGCACCATCGACGTGCAATCGACCATCGGAGAGGGGACCGCCTTCCGGATTTACCTGCCGCGGCACGTGCCCGTCGCGGAGCCCGAGGAGGCCGCCCCCGCGGTTCCGGCCCTGCCCCGGGCCGACATGCCGGCGACGGCCAAGCCGCCCGGCTCCGTCGATCGCACCGGCACCCAGAAGGCACCGGAGAAGCCGGCCCCGCGCAAGCCCGCTGCCGACCATACCGGGCAGGGGACGATCCTGCTGGTCGAGGACGAGGATCCCGTCCGGGCGGTCAACAGCCGGGCGCTGTCGGCTCGGGGCTACACCGTCCTGGAGGCCGCCTCCGGCCTGGAGGCCCTGGCGATCGTGCGCGAGGGCAGCCAGCCCATCGACCTCGTCGTCTCGGACGTGGTGATGCCCGAGATGGACGGCCCGACCCTGCTGCGCGAGGTGCGCAAGAGCCAGCCGGACCTGAAGGTGATCTTCGTCTCGGGCTACGCCGAGGACGCGTTCCGCAAGAACCTGCCCGAGGGCGAAGCCTTCAACTTCCTGCCCAAGCCGTTCAGCCTCAAGCAGCTGGTCGAGACCGTGAAGAAGACCATGGCGGCCGACTGACGGCGCTCCGGCAAAAAGAGCCCGACCGAGAACCTGAGCGCCGCCCCATCCGGGCGGCGTTCCCATGTCCGGCGGCCTTGCAGAATGAGAACAAAAAGGGTACACAAACGCCGTGTTGACGCGCGTTGTGAATGGCGCGCAACCCCTTCATAAGGAGCCCGCCAGATGGCCCAGCCTGCATTGAAAGTGGTCGACATGCCCCCGGTGGACAAGGACAAGTCCAAGGCGATCGACGCCGCCCTGTCCCAGATCGAGCGTGCCTTCGGCAAGGGCTCGATCATGCGCCTCGGCAAGAACGACAAGGTGCAGGAGGTCGAGACCGTCTCAACCGGTTCGATCGGCCTGGACATCGCGCTCGGCGTCGGAGGCCTGCCCCGCGGCCGGGTCGTGGAGATCTACGGCCCCGAATCGTCCGGCAAGACGACGCTGGCCTTGCACACCATCGCCGAGGCCCAGAAGAAGGGCGGCGTCTGCGCCTTCGTGGACGCCGAGCATGCCCTCGACCCGATCTACGCCCGTAAGCTCGGCGTCAATCTCGACGACCTGCTGATCTCGCAGCCGGACACCGGGGAGCAGGCGCTCGAGATCACCGACACGCTGGTGCGCTCCGGCGCCATCGACGTGCTGGTGGTCGATTCAGTCGCCGCGCTGACCCCGCGGGCCGAGATCGAGGGCGAGATGGGCGAGAGCCAGCCCGGCCTCCAGGCCCGCCTGATGAGCCAGGCCCTGCGCAAGCTCACCGGTTCGATCTCGCGCTCGAACTGCATGGTGATCTTCATCAACCAGATCCGGATGAAGATCGGCGTGATGTACGGCAGCCCGGAGACCACCACGGGCGGCAACGCGCTGAAGTTCTACGCCTCGGTGCGCCTCGACATCCGCCGGATCTCGACCCTCAAGGACCGCGACGAGGCGATCGGCAACCAGGTTCGCGTCAAGGTCGTCAAGAACAAGGTCGCGCCGCCGTTCAAGCAGGTCGAGTTCGACATCATGTTCGGCGAGGGCGTGTCGAAGGTCGGCGAGCTGATCGACCTTGGCGTGAAGGCCGGCATCGTCGAGAAGTCCGGCGCCTGGTTCTCGTACAACAGCCAGCGCCTCGGCCAGGGCCGCGAGAACTCGAAGGGGTTCCTGCGCGACAACCCTGAGATCGCCGGCAAGATCGAAGCCTCGATCCGCCAGAATTCCGGCCTCGTCGCCGAGAAGATCCTGGAAAATGCCAAGCCGACCGAGGACGACCTCGACGAAGGCGAGGCCTGACGAACGGCAGACAAGCGGAATGCCAAAGGGCTGGAGCCCTTTGGCAGGTTCAGCGGGGTTCGAGCCAGTCTCGCGAGCCTCGCAGGGCTCCGCCTTGCACCCGAGAAAGGTCGATGACCCCCTAAAGCCTTGATCGTCCCAGGCCTGGATCGACCGCTCTCGCCCGATCCAGGCCACGCCCCAGAAACGACAACGCCCGGCGCGAATCCGGCCCTATGAGGGTCGAGCTTCGTCCGGGCGTTTGTCGTACTGAACGCCGGGTAGGGAAGAAAGCACCGTATCCGGTGCAACGTCCCGACCGTCCAACTTCCAGCTACGTCGAGGCGGACGCGGAAACCCGCAGCCGCCGCTTCCCTTGATCAGGCGGCTTCGCCGGCCTCGGCGACCGCGGAGGCCTGGTCCTCGACCAGCTTCCAGGTCTTGGTCTTCGAGAAGGGGCGGCACTCCTCGATGAACACCGTCTGCCCGACCTTGGCGACATTCGCCTCGTCGTGGGCATGGTAGTTCTTCGAGCGGCGCACGGTCTTCTTCATCACCGGGTGAGTGAAGCGACGCTCCACCTTCACCACGATGGTCTTCTCGCCCTTGTCGCTGACGACGGTGCCCTGCAGGACGCGCTTCGGCATGGTGTTCTCCTAAGCCCCTGTCAGCTCTTGGACGCCTGCAGCGTCTTCGAACGCTGCAGGGTGCGGACGCGGGCGATGTCGCGGCGGACCTCACGGACGCGGGCGACGTTCTCGAGCTGGCCGGTAGCCCCCTGGAAGCGCAGGTTGAACTGCTCCTTCTTGAGGTTCAGCAACTCGTCGTTCAGCTGATCCGGCGACAACGCCTTCAGATCAGACACTCTCTGGGTCGACTTCACGATATCCTCCGTTCAGTCGGCGATGCGTTGGACGACCCGCGTACGGATCGGGAGCTTGGCGGCACCGAGGCGCAGGGCCTCCTTGGCAATGTCCTCGGCGACACCGTCGACCTCGAACATGATCCGGCCCGGATGGACACGGGCGGCCCAGTAATCCGGAGCGCCCTTGCCCGAGCCCATGCGGACTTCGGTCGGCTTCGAGGAGACCGGGACGTCCGGGAATACCCGGATCCAGACGCGGCCCTGGCGCTTCATCTCACGGGTGATCGCGCGGCGGGCCGCCTCAATCTGCCGTGCGGTAACGCGCTCGGGCTCGACAGCCTTCAGGCCGAACTGACCGAAGTTCAGCTCGAAGCCGCCCTTGGCCGCACCGTGGATGCGGCCCTTGAACTGCTTACGGAAGCGAGTCTTTTTGGGTTGCAGCATGGCTTCCTACCTTACGCGTGCTCGCGGCGTCCGCGCTCGCGGCCGCCCTCGCCATCGCGCTCACGGCGTCCGCCGGAGCGGCCACCCTCTTCCTGGGCCTTCTTGTCCTGGGCCATCGGGTCGTGCTCAAGGATCTCGCCCTTGAACACCCAGACCTTGATGCCGCAAGTGCCGTAGGTCGTGAACGCCGTAGCGGTGCCGTAATCCACGTCCGCGCGCAGCGTGTGCAGCGGGACCCGGCCCTCGCGGTACCATTCCTGGCGAGCGATCTCGGCGCCGCCGAGACGGCCCGAGCAGTTGATCCGGATGCCCTCCGCACCGAGACGCATCGCCGACTGCACGGCGCGCTTCATGGCGCGACGGAAGGCAACGCGGCGCTCGAGCTGCTGAGCAATCGAGTCGGCCACCAGGGTAGCGTCGATCTCGGGCTTGCGCACCTCGACGATGTTGATCGTCACGTCAGCCTTGGTCATCGTGCCGACCAGCTTGCGCAGCTTCTCGATATCCGCGCCCTTCTTGCCGATCACCACGCCCGGACGACCCGAGTGGATGGTGACGCGGCACTTCCGGTGCGGACGCTCGATTACGATCTTCGAGACGGCGGCCTGCTTCAGCTGCTTCATCAGGGCGGCGCGAATGGCGACGTCCTCGTGCATCAGCTTGGCGTACTCGCCCTTGCCGGCGAACCAGCGGGAGTCCCAGGTCCGGTTGATACCGAGACGGAGACCGATCGGATTGACTTTCTGGCCCATGAGATCCTCCTTAAGCCGCTTCGGCCTGGCGGACTTCGCGAACCACGATGGTGAGGTTCGAGAAGGGCTTCAGGATACGCGCACCGCGGCCGCGGGCACGAGCGTGGAAGCGCTTGAGCACGAGGGCCTTGCCCACGAAGGCCTGGGTGACGACGAGATCGTCGACATCCAGATCGTGGTTGTTCTCGGCATTCGCGATCGCGCTCTCGAGGCACTTCTTGACCTCGGTCGAGATGCGCTTGCGCGAGAACTGCAGCTCGGCCAACGCAGTGTCGACCTTCTTGCCGCGGATCATCTGCGCCACGAGGTTCAGCTTCTGCGGGCTGACACGCAGCATGCGCGCAACTGCCTTCGCCTCGTTCTCGGGGAGCGCGCGGGGGGTGGCTTGCTTGCCCATCTCAGCGCCTCTTCGCCTTCTTGTCGGCCGCGTGCCCGTGGAAGGTGCGGGTCGGCGAGAACTCGCCGAACTTATGCCCCACCATCTCCTCGGAGACGTAGACCGGGATATGCTTCTGCCCGTTGTGCACACCGAAGGTGAGCCCGACGAACTGCGGGAGAATCGTGGAGCGGCGGCTCCAGATCTTGATGACCTCTGAGCGCGAGGAGCCCCGCGCCGCTTCGGCCTTCTTGAAGAGGTAGCCGTCGACGAACGGCCCCTTCCAGAGAGAGCGTGCCATAGCGATTACTTCTTGCGGTTGTGGCGGCTGGACAGGATGAACACGTCGGTCCGCTTGTTGGACCGGGTCTTCTTCCCCTTGGTCGGCACGCCCCACGGCGTGACCGGGTTGCGGCCGCCCGAGGTACGGCCCTCGCCGCCGCCGTGCGGGTGATCCACCGGGTTCATGGAGACGCCGCGGTTATGCGGGCGCTTGCCGAGCCACCGGTTGCGCCCGGCCTTGCCGAGCGAGATGTTCATGTGGTCCGGGTTCGAGACCGCACCGACGGTCGCGAAGCACTGGCCATGCACGAGGCGCTGCTCGCCCGAGTTCAGCCGCAGCGTCACGTAGCCCTGGTCGCGTCCGACGATCTGAGCGTAGTTCCCGGCCGAGCGGGCGATCGCGCCGCCCTTGCCGATCTTCAGCTCGACGTTGTGGATGATCGTACCCACCGGCATCGAGCCGACCGGACCGGCATTGCCCGGCTTGATGTCGACGTTCTCGCCCGTCACCACCTTGTCGCCCGGCTGCAGGCGCTGCGGAGCCAGGATGTAGCTCTGCTTCCCGTCGGGGAAGTTGATCAGGGCGATGAACGCGGTGCGGTTCGGATCGTACTCGATCCGCTCGACCGTCGCCGTCACGCCGAGCTGCTCGCGACGCTTGAAATCGACGTTGCGCAGCACACGCTTGTGGCCACCGCCGCGGAAGCGGACGGTGATGCGGCCGAGGTTGTTACGGCCGCCGGAGGAGCTCTTGCCCTCCGTCAGCGCCTTCACCGGCTTGCCCTTGTAGAGCTCACGGCGGTCGACGAGCACGAGCTGGCGCAGGCTCGGCGTGACCGGTTTGAATGTCTTCAAGGCCATCGGCTTGGATCCCTAAAACCCGTCCTCAGAGCCCGGTCGTGACGTCGATCGTGTGGCCCTCGGCCAGGGTGACGATCGCCTTTTTCACGTCGGAGCGCTGCCCGCGGAGACCGCGGAAAATCTTCTTCTTGCCCTTGGTCACGAGGGTGTTCACCGCCGTGACCTTGACGTCGAACAGCTTCTCGACCGCCTCCTTGATCTGAGGCTTGGTCGCCTTCGGGCCGACCCGGAAGACGACCTTGTTCTGTTCGGTCAGGTTCGTCGCCTTCTCGGTGATGACCGGGGAGACGATGATATCGTAGTGGCGCGGATCGGCACTCATTTGAAACGCTCCTCCAGCGCGTCGACAGCGGCCTTCGTCAGGACGAGCGTGTTACGGCGCAGGATGTCGTAGACGTTGATCCCCTGCACGGGAAGGACGTCGATCTGCGGGATGGCACGCGCGGCGCGGCCGAAATTCACGTCGACCTCGGCACCGCCGATGATCAGCGCGTTCGAGAGGCCCATCTTGCCGAAGCGCTCGATGAGACCCTTGGTCTTGTGATCCTCGATCTTGATGTCGTCGACGACGATCAGGGTCGAGGACTTGGCCTTGGCCGACAGAGCGTGGCGCAGTGCCAGGGCACGGACCTTCTTGGGAAGGTCGTGGCTGTGGTCGCGAACGACCGGCCCGAAGGCGCGTCCGCCACCGCGGAACTGCGGTGCCGAGGCAGCGCCGTGACGGGCGTTGCCGGTGCCCTTCTGCTTGTACAGCTTCTTACGGGTGCGGTTCACGTCCGAACGGTTCTTCACCGCGTGGGTTCCGGCGCGCCGCTTGGCGAGCTGCCAGCGTACCATGCGCTGAAGGAGGTCGGCCCGCGGCTCAAGGCCGAAGATTTCCTCGTTCAGATCGACCGAGCCAGCGCCGGCGCCGTCGAGAGTGGTGATATCGAGCTTCATCAGGCGGTCTCCTCAGCCGCAGGGGCCTCGGGGGCGGTCTGGGCGGACTCGGTGGACGCGCCGTTCTCACGGAACTTGCCCGGCAGCGGAACGTCGGCGGGGAGCTTGCGCTTCACCGCGTCGCGGATCTGGATCCAGCCACCGGCGACACCGGGGACCGCGCCCTCGACCAGGATCAGGCCGCGCTCGGGATCGGTGCGCACGACGCGCAGGTTCTGGGTGGTGACCCGCTCGACACCGAGGTGACCCGGCATCTTCTTGTTCTTGAAGGTCTTGCCCGGGTCCTGACGGCCGCCGGTCGAACCGATCGAACGGTGCGAGATGGACACGCCGTGGGTGGCGCGCAGGCCGCCGAAGTTCCAGCGCTTGATACCGCCGGCGAAGCCCTTACCCGTGGTCGTGCCCGTCACGTCGACGAACTGACCCGGAATGAAGTGGTCCGCGGTGATCTCCGCGCCGACCGGGATCAGCGCGTCCTCGGACACGCGGAACTCGGCGAGCTTCTTCTTCGGCTCGACCTTGGCGACCGCGAAGCGACCGCGCTCGGCCGCCGACACGTTCTTAACCTTGGCCTTGCCCACGCCGACCTGGAGGGCGACGTAGCCGTTCTTTTCGACGGTGCGGTGGGCCACCACCTGGCACTGATCGATCTTAAGCACTGTGACGGGGACATGCTCCCCCGCGTCCGTAAAGACGCGGGTCATGCCGACCTTCTGTGCGATGACGCCTGAGCGCATAGGTCTCTCCCTCGCGCGATGAAACGGTAAGCTCGAAATCCCGGCGGGACTTAGAGCTTGATCTCCACGTCCACGCCGGCGGCGAGGTCGAGCTTCATCAGCGCGTCCACGGTCTGCGGCGTCGGATCGACGATATCGAGCACTCGCTTATGCGTGCGCATCTCGAACTGCTCGCGCGACTTCTTGTCGATGTGCGGCGAGCGGTTCACGGTGAACTTCGCGATATGCGTCGGAAGCGGGATCGGACCCCGGATGGTCGCGCCGGTGCGCTTGGCCGTGGAGACGATCTCCTTGGTCGACGCATCGAGGATGCGGTGATCGAACGCCTTGAGGCGGATGCGGATGTTCTGACCGTTCATAATCCTGAAACCTTGAGAGGGACGGCGGGGGGTGCGAGGACGTGTCCCCGCCGCGCCCTGCTAAGGATGCTATCCTGGCTTAGTCGTTGATGGCGGCGACGACGCCGGCACCGACGGTGCGACCGCCCTCGCGGATGGCGAAGCGCAGCTTCTCCTCCATGGCCACCGGCACGATCAGCGTGACGTCCATGGTCACGTTGTCGCCCGGCATCACCATCTCGGTGCCCTCCGGCAGCTCGCACACCCCGGTCACGTCCGTGGTCCGGAAGTAGAATTGCGGCCGGTAGTTGGTGAAGAACGGCGTGTGGCGGCCGCCTTCCTCCTTGGTCAGGATGTACGCCTCGGCCTTGAACTTGGTGTGCGGCTTCACCGAACCCGGCTTGCACACGACCTGGCCACGCTCCACGTCCTCGCGCTTGGTGCCGCGCAGCAGCACGCCGACGTTGTCGCCCGCCTGGCCCTGGTCGAGCAGCTTGCGGAACATCTCCACGCCGGTCACCGTCGTGGTCGTGGTCGCCCGGATACCGACGATCTCCACCGTCTCGCCGACCTTGACGATCCCGCGCTCGACGCGACCCGTCACCACCGTGCCGCGGCCCGAGATCGAGAACACGTCCTCGATCGGCATCAGGAACGGCAGGTCGATCGGACGCTCCGGCTGCGGGATGTAGGCATCCACCGTCGCCATCAGCGCCAGCACCGCCTCCTTGCCGATCTTGGGCTCCTTGTCCTCCAGCGCCATCAGCGCCGAGCCCTTGGTGATCGGGATGTCGTCGCCCGGGAAGTCGTACTTCGACAGAAGCTCGCGCACCTCGAGCTCGACCAGCTCCAGGAGCTCCTCGTCGTCGACCATGTCGACCTTGTTCAGGAACACCACCAGCGCCGGCACGCCGACCTGGCGGGCGAGCAAGATGTGCTCGCGGGTCTGCGGCATCGGGCCGTCGGCCGCCGACACCACCAGGATCGCGCCGTCCATCTGGGCGGCGCCCGTGATCATGTTCTTCACGTAGTCGGCGTGGCCGGGGCAGTCGACGTGCGCGTAGTGCCGGTTGGCCGTCTCGTACTCCACGTGCGCGGTCGAGATCGTGATCCCGCGCGCCTTCTCCTCCGGGGCCTTGTCGATCTGGTCGTAGGCCGTGAACGTCGCACCGCCCGTCTCAGCCAGCACCTTCGTGATCGCCGCCGTCAGCGACGTCTTGCCGTGGTCGACGTGACCGATCGTGCCGATGTTGCAGTGCGGCTTGGTGCGAGCGAACTTTTCCTTGCCCATCAGAGCCTCCTAGATTCGAAATCGTGTTGCGGATGAAGAGGTGGTACCGGCGTAGCCTCAGGCGTACTTGGCGATGACCTTGTCGGCCTCGCCGCGCGGCACCTCTTCGTAGTGGTCGAACTGCATGGTGAAGTTCGCCCGGCCCTGCGACATGGAGCGCAGGTTGTTCACGTAACCGAACATGTTGGCCAGCGGCACCATCGCGTTGATGACGTTGGCGTTGCCACGCATGTCCTGGCCCTGGATCTGGCCGCGGCGGGAGTTCAGGTCGCCGATGACCGAGCCGGTATACTCTTCCGGCGAGACGACCTCGACCTTCATCACCGGCTCGAGCAGGACCGAGCCGCCCTTCTGAAGCGCCTCGCGCAGTGCGGCCCGGGACGCGATCTCGAAGGCCAACGCCGATGAATCGACGTCGTGGTAGGCACCGTCGATCAGCTCGACCTTGACGTCGACCACAGGGAAGCCCGCCAGCACGCCGGCGCCCAGGACCGAGTTGAGGCCCTTCTCGACGCCCGGGATGTACTCCTTGGGCACCGCGCCGCCGACGATCTTCGACTCGAACTGGAAGCCAGCACCCGGCTCGTTCGGCTCCACGACGAACTTGACGCGGGCGAACTGGCCCGTACCGCCGGTCTGCTTCTTGTGGGTGTAGTCGATCTCCTGACGTCGGGTCAGCTTCTCGCGGTAGGCCACCTGCGGCTGGCCGATATTCGCGTCGACCTTGTAGGTCCGGCGCAGGATATCGACCTTGATGTCCAGGTGAAGCTCCCCCATCCCCTTGAGGATGGTCTGGCCGGATTCCTGGTCCGTCGAGACCCGGAAGGACGGATCCTCGGCGGCGAGCTTGGCGAGCGCGATGCCGAGCTTCTCCTGATCGGCCTTCGACTTGGGCTCGACGGCGATCTCGATCACCGGCTCCGGGAACTCCATGCGCTCCAGGATCACGGCCTTCTGCGGATCGCACAGGGTGTCACCGGTGCGGGTGTCCTTGAGACCGGCGAGGGCGACGATATCGCCCGCGAAGGCTTCCTTGACGTCCTCACGGTTGTTGGCGTGCATCAGGAGCATGCGGCCGACGCGCTCCTTCTTGTCGCGCGTCGAGTTGATGACGTTGGCGCCCGACTCGATCTTGCCCGAGTACACGCGGCAGAACGTGATGGTGCCGACGTGGGGATCGTCCATGATCTTGAAGGCGAGCATGGAGAAGGGATCGGCATCCGTCGGGTGACGGACGACCGGCTCCTCGGTCTTGAAGTCTAGTCCGTCGACGTCGCCACGATCGGCCGGGGAGGGGAGGTAATCCACCACGGCGTCGAGCAGGGGCTGCACGCCCTTGTTCTTGAAGGCCGAGCCGCACAGCACCGGATGGAAGGCGCGCAGCTGCACGGCGCGACGCACGAGCTTGTGCATCGTCGCGGCATCCGGCTCGGTACCGTCGAGATAGGCCACCATGGCTTCGTCATCGAGTTCGACGCAGGCTTCGACCAGCTTGCTGCGGTACTCGACGGCCTGGTCCTTGAGCTCCTCGGGGATCTCGACCTCGGAGAAGTCGGCGCCCAGGGTCTCACCGGACCAGACGATCGCCTTCATCTTGATCAGGTCGATGACGCCCTTGAAGCTGGACTCGGCGCCGATCGGCAGCTGCAGGCAGACCGGCTTGCCGGCGACGCGATCGATGATGTCGGCAACGCACTTGAAGAAGTCGGCGCCGATCTTGTCCATCTTGTTGACGAACACGACGCGCGGGACGTCGTACTTGTCGGCCTGGCGCCAGACGGTCTCAGTCTGGGGCTCCACGCCCTGGTTGCCGTCGAGCACGCAGACGGCGCCGTCGAGCACGCGCAAGGAACGCTCGACCTCGATGGTGAAGTCGACGTGCCCAGGGGTGTCGATGATGTTCAGGCGCTTCTCGCGCCAGAAGCACGTCGTCGCGGCGGACGTGATCGTGATGCCGCGCTCCTGCTCCTGCTCCATCCAGTCCATGGTGGCGGCGCCGTCATGGACTTCGCCGATCTTATGCGACTTTCCGGTGTAGTAGAGGATCCGCTCCGTGGTCGTGGTCTTCCCGGCATCAATGTGGGCCATGATGCCGAAGTTGCGGTAGTCCTCGATCGCGTGCGTGCGGGGCATTGGATTGCTCCTGAGAGACGGCGGAACCGCTTACCAGCGGTAGTGCGAGAAGGCGCGGTTGGCTTCAGCCATCCGGTGCGTATCTTCCCGCTTCTTGACGGCGTTGCCGCGGTTGTTCGCGGCGTCGAGCAGCTCGGCGGAGAGCCGCTCGATCATGGTGCGGTCGTTGCGCGACCGGGCGGCCTGGATCAGCCAACGGATGGCGAGGGCCTGGCGGCGCTCGGTCCGGACCTCGACGGGGACCTGGTAGGTCGCGCCGCCGACGCGCCGGGAGCGCACTTCGATCATCGGGGCGACATTGTCGAGCGCAGCGCGGAACACCTCGATCGGGTTGGCGCGGGCGCGGTTCTCGACGATGTCGAAGGCACCGTAGACGATCCGCTCGGCGGTCGACTTCTTGCCCTCGTACATGATCGAGTTCATGAACTTCGTCAGCACCACATCCCCGTACTTCGGGTCCGGGATGATCTCACGCTTCTCGGCAGAGTGACGACGGGACATCTCTTAAACTCTCAAACGAGTCTGACTTAAGCACCTCGCGCAGGCCGCCTGGGCTTTCTTGATGAAGCCGGCGACATCCTTACGAGGCCGTGGAAACGCATCTCTGCGACCGGATAAACTCCGGTCGCCGGTCTTACTTCGGACGCTTAGCGCCGTACTTGGAACGGCGCTGCTTCCGGTTCTTCACGCCCTGCGTGTCGAGCACGCCGCGCAGGATGTGGTAGCGCACACCCGGAAGATCCTTCACGCGGCCGCCGCGGATCATGACGACCGAGTGCTCCTGGAGGTTGTGGCCCTCGCCAGGAATATAACCAATCACCTCGAAGCCGTTGGTCAAACGGACCTTGGCGACCTTACGAAGGGCCGAGTTCGGCTTCTTCGGGGTCGTCGTGTAGACCCGGGTGCAGACGCCGCGCTTCTGCGGGCAAGCGTCAAGCGCCGGAACCTTGTTGCGGCTCCGCTGGATCTTCCGCGGCTGGGCGATCAGCTGGTTGATCGTCGGCATCCTGTGCCCTCTTCCTCGGTCACCTTGGCCGGACCGCCTAGGGCAGTCCGCAAAACGAATATGCGCCGGAGGTCCTGTCACAGACCCTCGGCGCGGTGTGGGCAGAGGAGCACGCTCATAACGAACGCGCTCGTACCTACGGATCTGACTTAGAGCGTCAGGCGATTTGAGCCTTCGGATCGCTCGAGGCGATCGCGGCGCCCAAGGGTCAAACCCTAGGGCCGTCGGCAGCCAATGGCCGTCCGAAGTGGCGCGCTTTTAGCCTCGGTTAACCCGCAGGTCAATGCGTCGATCGCGATATTCTGGGCACCGCGCCGATCGAGTGATCAGCCCGGCCGACAAACGCATGTGCTCCCGCATCCTATGCGCTCGGTGCGATGGGTGGAAGGCCGAACCGGTTCGGCTCCGCATCGCCGGCTTTTGCCAGCACCTGTACGATGAACCAGATCCAAAATCCGAAGGTGGCAACGCCAGTCAGCAAGGCGAGAGTGATGAACAAGGCAGGAACCCCGATCGCATGGCGGCTGTAAGATGAGAGAAAGCCGATCGATGCACAAAGGAAGGACAGCGGAGTGAGGACGTAAGGTACGGCGTTCAGCCAACCGGATCGATTGACATCATGGCAGCGCTTGATGCCGAGAGCGAGGCCGCACCACGCCGTAACAAAAAAAAACGATTATGTTCACGCCTGGAATAAGGCCAAGAACAATGTTTACAATCATCAGCACCAAAAATCCAAAGGTCCAATAGTCACGACGTCCGATGCGGCCATTTGGATTAAAATAGAAAGCAACCCAATCTCGCTGGCGAACAGCTTTACTGAAGGCCGGTGAGAAAACCGGGGCTCGACCGGGGACAGGGTATATTTCGCGTGCCTCACCATCGACAACTATGAAGTCCACCGCATGACCAGCCCGTGTGCTATTACTGTTCAGATCTGCACTTGAGAAACGATAGCGCTGACCGTCATCGCCCGAGATTGCGCCCGGCGCATTTGCTTCGGGTACTGCCAGAATATATCCGCGCATTCGTCGAACCTCTCGTTTTTGCTCCCGTTATCATTGGGATGCAGAGATCACGACAATGTGCCTGGGAAACCGTTCAGTCAACGCGAGAGGAGATGTCGACTTTTTGGTGATCACAAATGTATATATTGAATTTCAATACCATATTAATCGATATCATATTACTAAGGTGATACGTTACATTATCTGGCTCGCCCTTCTGTTATCTCATCGATTGATATCTTTTAACGCCCATAAACTCATCTCATTTCATTCGAACAGTCTCGGTCATACTAATAGAGTTTTACTTTTTAATATTAATATGATTGAATTCATATTTTGGCGAGAGAATCCTCCATTTCACAGTCAGTGCTTAAGCAATGTCGGCAGAGCGCACTCCTACAGCCGATCAGGGCACAACCAACGAGACCGTCCTGCGCCGGGACTTTTCGAACGCGACCGTGGTGGTGTTCGACGATACGCCCTTCGCCTTCGCGGCCCTGCGCAACGGCAACGTTCAGGCGAACACGCAGGACGGATCGAAGCTCGTCAATCTGCTAGCCACGGCTCCCGACAAAGAGAATCACGAGGTTCCGGCCTTCTCGATTTCCAACGACTACATCGGCGCCGGCATCCCGAAGGGTGAGACCCGCCTCCGCGCAGTGGTGGACGAGACGCTCCGGGAGCTGGAGGCCAGCGCGAAGGCTGCGGCGCTCTACGACCGCTGGTTCGGCCCGAACACGACGTAGCCGCTGCCGTGCCTGTTCCGGATCGGCGACCACAGCTAGCCGACGGCGGTGAGTCCCTTCGGCGATCTGCTCGCGCCGCGCTACCTGGTCTGGCTGCTGCAGGGTTTCGGGGTCACCCTGGTCCTGTCTGCGTCGGTGTGCGTGGCCGGAACGGCGCTCGGCCTTGCCTTCTGCTGCCCGAAGGAGGCGGGGGGCCGGTTCGTGAAGGCGCGGAGTACCGCCTTTATCAACCTCACCCGGAACACGCCGTCGCTGGTGCAGCTGCTCTTCTGGTACTTCGGCGCCGTCGCGCTGATGCCGTCCTGGCTCACCGCCTGACTGAATAGCCCACACGGCCTGGCCCTGATGCCGGCCACCCTGCACTGGCCGGCCTCTGAGACCCTGGCCGGCTTCCTCGGGCTGACGCTCTACGCGGCCGCCGACATCGCCGAGGAATGTCGGGCTGGCCTCGACGGCGTACGGCCTGCCCAGCGGGAGGCCGCTTTGGCCCACGACCTGATCGATCTCCAGATCTTCCGCCAGATCGCGTTGCCGCTGGCCCTGCGCTTCGCCTGGCTGCCGGTGGTCGGCCAATATCTCAACACCATCAAGGACACGTCGCTGACCATGACCATCGGCCTCGCCGAGCTGTCCTATGCGTCCCGGGAGGTGGAGACAGAGACCTTCCTGGCCTTCCAGGTTTTCGGCATCGCGACGCTCCTGGAGAGCCTCGAATCGAGCCAGATCGCGCCGTGAACGGGCGCGGCTCGCGGCAGCCTGCTCCCAGCACCGCGCCGGGGGGCCATCAGGTCGAGACGAACCGCCGGACCCGGTCCGGTCTCGACCGCACCGCCCTCGAGCACCGCGTGATTCGGCATCGTCGAGGCCATCCGGGATGGTGCATCCAACGTGGGCGCCGGAACGGGGGCGTGCCGGATCGGGGCAGGGGCCCCGCAACACGGTCTACGGAAGATTAAAGCGAACCGTCGAAATGTCCCGATCGTCGGACGGCCCGTGGGCCGGCCTCTGTGTGCGTCGAGGATGTTGCGTATGGGTTGCGTCGCGGTCAGCAACGTCGTCCCCTTCCGGCGGATCGCCCCCGCCTCCGCGGCAGGCGAGCGGGACGCCCGCAACCGCCGCCGCAGCGAGCAGCGCTCGCTCATGGACGCGGTCTACGCCACCGGCAGCATGATCGTCGCCGCCGAGGACCGTGAGATCAAGCTCACCGCGTCCCGCTTGCAGGTCTACGGCTTCCTGACGATCGAGGAGGTGACCGAGGAGGGCGGCATGCGGCGTCTGCGCCCCTCGGAGGCGATCCGGGCCCGGTCCGAGCGTCCGTGGCGCCTGTCGAAGCCGGCCTACGGAAGCGCCGTGACGATCCCGAGCCTCGACGACTTCCTGTTCGAATCAGCGGGCCAGCCCTTCTGAAGCCCTGAACGCCCGAGAGAACCCAGCCGCCGCGCGAGGCTGCGCGGCGGACATGGCTGTGGTGTCGTTTCGATTTGTCGGCCGCCCCGTCTCGCCGCCCAGCCGCCGCGGAGACATCCTGGCGGAAGCCGCCCTCGACCCGCCGGACGCACATCGATAAGCCCGTGGTCGGCCGCGCCGGGACACCACGCTGCGCCAGCCATCGAATCGCCCCGACCGCGCCCGATCCCCCCCGATCCCACCGGCGAATGTGTCGCGATCGGCTTGCCTTTCGGGGCAGCCCGTAGTATCCGCCCGGCCTTCGCGACATTTCGATGGGTGCTCGCACCCTGTGAACGCGGTGACCGCGCCAGCGTCTCGGACGCCGCAAGCGCGGTCTATACCATGAGCCGGGGACATCAGATCCCCATCAGGCGTCGTCCGCCGGGCAATACCGCCCGTGTGCGGAAACCCGCCTGAAACAAGGAGTCACGCACGTGATCCAGATGCAGACGAATCTGGACGTCGCCGACAACTCGGGTGCACGCCGTGTGATGTGCATCAAGGTTCTCGGCGGGTCGAAGCGGAAGTATGCCGGCGTTGGCGATGTCATCGTCGTGTCGGTCAAGGAGGCGATCCCGCGCGGTCGCGTCAAGAAGGGCGACGTCATGAAGGCGGTCGTCGTTCGCACGGCCAAGGCCGTGAAGCGCGTCGACGGGTCGGTGATCCGCTTCGACAAGAACGCTGCGGTCCTGATCAACAATCAGAAAGAGCCGATCGGCACCCGCATCTTCGGACCGGTGCCGCGCGAGCTGCGCGCGCGCAACCACATGAAGATCATCTCGCTGGCGCCGGAGGTGCTGTGATGGCCGCGAAGATCAAGAAGGGCGACAAGGTCGTCGTACTCACCGGCCGCGATTCCGGTCGCTCGGGCGAAGTCATCCAGGTTCTGCCGAAGGAAGGCCGCGCTTTCGTGCGTGGCATCAACCTGGTCAAGAAGCACCAGAAGCAGACGCAGAACCAGGAAGGCGGCATCATCTCCAAGGAGGCCGCCATCCAACTCTCGAACATCGCGGTCGCCGATGCCAACGGCAAGCCGACCCGCGTAGGTTTCCGCATCCTCGAAGACGGGCGCAAGGTCCGATTCGCCAAGAGCACGGGGGATCAGATCGATGGCTGAGGCCGACAAGAACGCCTACACCCCGCGCCTGCGCAAGCACTACGACGAAGTGGTGCGCCAGAAGCTGATCGAGGAGTTCGGGTACAAGAACCCGATGCAGGTCCCGCAGATCGAGAAGATCGTCATCAACATGGGCGTCGGCGAGTCCACCGCGGACTCCAAGAAGGCGACCGTGGCGGCTGGCGACCTCGCGCTCATCGCCGGCCAGAAGCCAGTGATCACCCGGGCCCGCAAGGCCATCGCGACCTTCAAGGTCCGTGAAGGCATGCCGATCGGTTGCAAGGTGACGCTGCGCAAGCAGCGCATGTACGAGTTCATGGATCGCCTGATCACGATCGCGCTGCCGCGCGTCCGCGATTTCCGCGGCCTGAACCCGCGCTCGTTCGACGGCCGCGGCAACTACGCCCTGGGTCTCAAGGAGCACCTCGTGTTCCCGGAGATCTCCTACGACAAGGCCGAGCAGATGTGGGGCATGGACATCGTCGTGGCGACCACCGCCCAGACCGATGCCGAGGCCAAGGCACTGCTCGCCGCGTTCCAGTTCCCGTTCCGGCAGTGAGGCCCTCGCGCCTCATACGCGGACACCGGAGATAGACCACATGTCGAAGAAAAGCTCAGTCGAGAAGAATGAGGCCCGCAAGACGCTGGTGAAGCGTTTCGCGGCCAAGCGGAAGGCGCTGCTGGACATCGCCAACAACGACACCCTCGAGATGGAGGAGCGCTTCGAGGCGCGCCTCAAGCTCGCGGAACTGCCGCGCAACTCGTCGGCCACCCGCATCCGCAACCGCTGCGGCATGACTGGCCGGCCCCGCGCGTTCTATCGCAAGATGGGCATCTCGCGCATCGCGCTGCGGGAGCTTGGCAACCGGGGCCTGATCCCCGGCCTGGTCAAGTCGAGCTGGTAAGGAGGTCCCCATGGTCAACGATCCCGTGGGTGACATGCTCACCCGTATCCGCAACGGCCAGCTTCGCCGTCGCAACGTCGTTCAGACACCCGGCTCGCGCCTGCGCGCCAACGTCCTGAACGTCCTGAAGTCCGAGGGCTACATCCGCGACTACGCGGCGACCGACCTCGGCAACGGCCGTACCGAGTTCGCCATCGAGCTCAAGTACTACGACGGCCGCCCGGTGATCCGCGAAATCAAGCGCGTTTCGAAGCCGGGTCGTCGGGTCTACTCGTCGGTCGGTGATCTGCCGCACGTGGCCGACGGCCTCGGCGTCACCATCGTCTCCACACCGCAGGGCGTCATGGCCGACCACGAGGCGCGTGAGCGCAACGTCGGCGGTGAAGTGCTCTGCACCGTATTCTGATCGGGACGGAGGAGGTTATCCCATGTCTCGCGTAGGCAAGAAGCCCGTTCCCGTGCCGGCCGGCGTCACCGCCACCGTCACCGGTCAGACGGTGAAGATGAAGGGCTCTAAGGGCGAGCTGCAGTTCGACGTCCCCACGCTGGTCAGCGTGGAGATGAAGGACGGCGCGATCTCGGTCGAGCCGATCAACCAGTCCAAGCCGGCCCGTTCCCTGTGGGGCACGTCGCGGGCTCAGATCGCCAACATCGCCGAGGGCGTGTCGAAGGGCTTCGAAAAGAAGCTTGAGATCACGGGCGTCGGTTATCGTGCGGCGATGGCCGGTAAGGCCCTCAAGCTGTCGCTCGGCTACAGCCACGACATCGAATACGCGATCCCCGCCGGGATCACGATCGTTACCCCGAAGCCCACCGAGATCACGATCACCGGGATCAACCGCCAGCAGGTCGGTCAGGTCGCCGCCGAGATCCGCGATTACCGCGGACCCGAGCCCTACAAGGGCAAGGGCGTGAAGTACGCGGGCGAGTTCATCTTCCGCAAGGAAGGCAAGAAGAAGTAAGGAGGGCATCATGTCTCGCAAGCTCGAAGCCCTCGATCGCCGCAAGGCGCGCGTCCGTCGCGCGCTGCGGGCGGCCGCCAATGGCCGTCCGCGGCTCTCGGTGTTCCGCTCGTCGAAGCAGATCTACGTGCAGGTCATCGACGACGTCGCCGGCAAGACGCTGGCCGCCGCCTCGTCGATCGACAAGGCACTCAAGGGTGAACTCAAGACCGGCGCCGATGTCGCCGCCGCCAAGGCGGTGGGCAAGCTGGTGGCCGAGCGCGCCAAGGCCGCGGGCGTCACGAAGGTGATCTTCGACCGCTCCGGCTACATCTACCACGGCCGCGTCGCAGCCGTGGCCGAGGCCGCCCGCGAAGGCGGCCTGGAGTTCTGAGGAACTCACCCCGCGCGGCGTGATACCCGCGCGGCCATTCCCTCCCGTTTCCGGCGAGGGGAATCGAGCGAGCGGGTCCGAGGATCCGCGCTAGTGAGATAGGTTAGACAACATGGCACGTGAACGGGAAGGCGGGGGCCGCGGCCGCCGCGACGAGCGCGAGGAGCGCGACAGCGAATTCGTGGACAAGCTCGTCCACATCAACCGCGTCGCCAAGGTGGTGAAGGGTGGCCGTCGCTTCGGCTTCGCAGCCCTCGTCGTCGTCGGCGACCAGAAGGGCCGCGTCGGCTTCGGCCACGGCAAGGCCCGTGAGGTGCCGGAGGCGATCCGCAAGGCGACCGAGGCGGCCAAGCGCGGCCTGATCCGGGTGTCGCTGCGCGAGGGTCGGACCCTGCACCACGACGTGAACGGCCGCCACGGCGCCGGCAAGGTGATCCTCCGTGCGGCTCCGCAGGGTACCGGCATCATCGCCGGCGGCCCGATGCGCGCCGTGTTCGAGACGCTCGGCATGCAGGACGTTGTCGCGAAGTCGCTCGGCTCCTCCAACCCCTACAACCTCGTGCGCGCCACCTTCGAGGCGCTTAAGAACGAGGACAGCCCGCGCTCCGTGGCGGCCCGCCGCGGCATCAAGGTTTCGAGCCTCCAGGCCCGTCGCCGCGACGCCGATCCGGCCGACCAGTCCGAAGCTGCGGTCGCGTAAGGGGAGGGTCCGATGGCACAGAAGACCGTCCGTATCGAGCAGATCGGCTCGCCGATCCGCCAGGAGGCCAGCCAGCGCCAGACGCTGATCGGCCTCAAGCTCAACAAGCTCCACCGCGTGTCCGAGCTGGAGGATACCCCCTCCGTGCGCGGCATGATCCGCAAGGTTGCGCACCTCGTGCGCGTCCACGGCGACGTGGCGTGAGGAGGCACCGATGAAGCTCAACGAGATCAGCGACAATCCCGGCGCAACCAAGAATCGGATGCGTGTCGGTCGGGGCATCGGCTCCGGCAAGGGCAAGACCGCCGGCCGCGGCGTGAAGGGTCAGAAGGCCCGGACCGGCGTGTCCATCAAGGGCTTCGAGGGCGGTCAGATGCCGCTGCATCGGCGCCTGCCGAAGCGTGGCTTCAACAACCTCTACGCCCAGGATCTGAACGAGGTGAACCTGGGCCGGATCCAGGAGGCGGTGGACGCCGGCAAGCTCGACAAGGCCGCGACCGTCACGGTCGACAGCCTCGTCACCGCCGGCATCATCGCCCGGGCCCGTGACGGCGTGAAGCTGCTCGGCGTCGGCGAGCTGACCGCGAAGCTCAGCTTCGAGGTCACCCGCGCTTCCAAGTCCGCCATCGAGGCGGTCGAGAAGGCCGGCGGCTCGGTCAGCGTCGCATTCGCCACCGGCGTATCGACCCGCGGTGGCGCCAAGGCCGAGGCCACGGCCTGACGGCCGGCATGGGAGCGACGCGGGGCCCCGTTGCACGGTCCCCGCGCACCCTTTAAGCCGATCCTTCGAGCGGCGGCCCTGCGACCACGCGGGCCGCCGTTTTCAATTCATCCGGGCGCCGTTCGCCCGGCGACACTCCCAGGACGCGACGCTTATGGCCTCAGCCGCCGAGCAGCTTGCCGCCAACCTCAATTTCGGTGCCATCGCGAAGGCCGATGAGCTGAAGAAGCGCATCTGGTTCACGCTCGGCGCCCTCGTGGTGTTCCGGCTGGGCACCTACATCCCGATCCCCGGCATCGATCCGGAGCAGTTCGCCCGGAACTTCCAGCAGCAGGCCGGCGGCGTGCTCGGGCTGTTCAACATGTTCTCCGGCGGTGCCGTCGAGCGCATGGCGATCTTCGCCCTCAACATCATGCCGTACATCTCGGCCTCGATCATCGTTCAGCTGCTCACCTCGGTGATCCCGAGCCTGGAAGCGCTGAAGAAGGAGGGTGAGTCCGGCCGTAAGGTGATCAACCAGTACACCCGCTACCTCACGGTGGTGCTGGCGCTTGTGCAGTCCTGGGGCATCGCGATCGGTCTCCAGAGCTCGTCCGCGGCCATCGATCCCGGCCCGTTCTTCCTGGCCTCGACGGTGATCACGCTGACCGGCGGCACCCTGTTCCTGATGTGGGTCGGCGAGCAGATCACCTCGCGCGGCATCGGCAACGGCTCGTCGCTGATCATCTTCGCCGGCATCGTCGCCCACCTCCCGGTCGCGATCGCGGGCGCTCTCGAGCTCGGCCGCACCGGCGCGCTGTCGCCGATCATCATCCTGGGCGTCGCCGTGGCGGCCGTGGTGTTGGTCTACTTCATCGTGTTCATGGAGCGCGCCCAGCGCCGCCTGCTGATCAATTACCCGAAGCGCCAGGTCGGCAACCGCATGTACGAGGGCCAGACCTCGTTCCTGCCGTTGAAGCTCAACACGTCGGGTGTGATCCCGCCGATCTTCGCCTCGTCGCTCCTGCTCCTGCCGGCCACCGCGGCGAGCTTCTCCGCCAATGGCGGCAGCACCGGCTGGCTGGGCACCGTGACGGCCTATCTGGGCCACGGGACACCACTGTTCATGGCGCTCTATGCGGCGCTGATCATCTTCTTCACGTTCTTCTACACCGCGGTGGTCTTCAATCCGCAGGAGACGGCCGACAACCTGAAGAAGCATGGCGGCTTCATCCCGGGCATCCGTCCGGGCGAGCGCACCGCGGCCTTCATCGACAAGGTGCTGACCCGGATCACGGTGATCGGCGCCCTGTACCTGACTCTCGTCTGCCTCTGCCCCGAGATCCTGTCGTCCTACGCCTCGGCAAGCCTTGGCTTCGGCGGGACCTCGCTGCTGATCGTGGTCTCGGTGACCATGGACACGGTCGCTCAGATCCACGGGCATCTGATGGCGCATCAGTACGAGGGCCTCGTGAAGAAGGCCAAGCTGCGTGGCGCCTCGACCACGCAACGCCGCCGCTGAGCCTGCTACAGAGTCGGGACGAAGCCACCGCCGCGCCCGCCTCTCAGCAAAAGGTCTGGATGCCTCCGGGCCCGGGACCGACTAGAAAAACCCGAGACGGGCGACGCCGGGGAGGCTTCGCCAACCGCCGCTTGTGCCCGTAGAGAGTCGGGCCGGACGAGGACAACGCCATGCGCATCATTCTGCTCGGCCCCCCCGGCGCGGGGAAGGGAACGCAATCCGAGCGGATCGTCGAGCGCTTCGGCATCCCGCAGCTCTCCACCGGGGACATGCTGCGCGCCGCTGTCGCCGCCGGCACGCCGGTGGGCCTCGAGGCCAAGGCCGTGATGGAATCGGGTGGCCTCGTCTCCGACCGGATCGTGGTCGGGATCGTTGCCGACCGGATCGAGGAACCCGACGCGAAGCGCGGCTTCATCCTGGACGGTTTCCCCCGCACTGTGGCCCAGGCCGAGGCGCTGGCAACCATGCTGTCCGGCAAGGACATGAACCTGTCCGCGGTCGTCGAGCTCAAGGTCGACGAGGACGCGCTGGTCGGGCGCATCCAGAAGCGGGCGGCGGAGACGCTCGCGCGCGGGCAGGCGGTGCGCAAGGACGACACCCCCGAGGTGTTCAAGCAGCGCCTGGAGGCCTACCGGGCCCTGACCGCGCCGCTTTCGGACTACTACGCCAAGACCGGTTTGCTCCACACCGTCGATGGCATGCAGCCGATCGATACCGTGACCACGGAGATCATGGCGGTGCTGGAGCCGCACGCGGAACGTGTGGAGTCCTGACCAAGACCGCCGGCACGCCGCATCATTCGGCGGCCGGCCTTGTGATGAACTCGAAGCGCGCGAAGCCGACGCTCAAGCAGCGGGCTGAGAGTGGTTCGATCAACGTTCGGTTGCGTAGACCTTAGGTTGGCGCAACGGCGATGATCGGCGATGGCGTCAGCGCCGTCGTCCTTCCAGGAAGATCACAGTTCTTCGACGGTACGGATCGTGTGCGGCTCCGTGTTCGGAGCGAGCCGCGAAGAATCTTGGCTGCCATCGGCGCCGACGCGAAGCGGGGCGTGGGGGTATATCCGGCCCGCAGGTAAATCGTTTCGAGCAGCTTGCCGGCATCCCTCACGACCCCCATCGAGCCATGCCAGAGCGCGGGCTAGGTGGTCTGGATCGAGGACGTAATCCGATTGCGCTGGCCGACCCGGATCGAGGGCCTTGCCGTAGCAGACGCCGTAGCGATGACCGCGCGCCGCTGCGAGGTCGAGATAATACGGATCGGTGAACGTTTCCGGGGCGAAGTATAGAATGCGCGTCCCTGGCGCGCAGAACAGTGTGTTCACCATCGCGGCGCCCATGCAGCCGACGACGCGCTCTGCACACGCGAAGGTCGCGGCCTGCTCCCGCGCTGAGATCCCCTCGGGATCGATCGGCTGGTAGCCGCGGGCCTGCAGGGTCCTGCAGAGGTCCACCCATCCGATCGGCACCCGGCCGCGATCACGTCGGCGAGTCACGAACAGACGGGTCGGACGGCGCGGGGGCGATCGCCACCATCGCCGGTCCAGGCGACGCATCATCGCGATGGCCCGAACGGAAAGGTCTGCGAGAGCCTGGGGATGCTTCGGGCCAGGCAGACCAGCCACCGGCGAGGCAAAGTAGAGGTCCGCCGCCCGGTAAGTCGTATCCGGTCGCAGCAACCGAATCGTGACGTCCCGGCGTCCGAGCAAGCCCCGGAGAAGCTCGATCCGCATCCTGTCGGTCGCCGGGATGAAACCGTGCAGCAACAGGCAGATGGGTCTGCGGAGACCGGACAGGCAGTCCACTGCCAGGAGGCGCGGCAGGTCTTCGGCCAGCCAATGTCCCCAGTTGAAGGTCCCGGAGGATGTCAGCAGGAGATAAGCGCAGGTCTTCGGAAGGGTCGTGGTCGGCCCGCTGGCTCCCGGTTGCGGGAGCGTGACGAGATCGGAGGGACGGAAAGTCTCGAACAGGAGCAGCGTTTCCCCATCGCGGGAGACCGTGATGCTCCGGTCGCAGATGCTCGCATTGTCGATCCGAACCAAAACACAGGCCGGTGCGACCGCTTGGACGCCGCCAACGAGGGCGAAAGCCCGATCCAGATCCGGCCGGAGGGCGGGATCGGCGAAGATCGCGTCCGGATCGAGAGTGCGGGTGTAGCAGGCCGGATCGTAGAGATTCGCGACCGAAACGATCTCCGGGGCCGGCGTTGCGTGCAGTCGATGCAGCATATCCAGATCACCCGGAAAGCCGCCCGACGCATAGATCGATGGATCGCAGGAAATGTAGCGCGATGCGCACATGGACTCATGCGGATTGCGCCGCTCGTCGCCAAAGATATTTTATGTGAAACTCTGATGCTTCACAAGGTCAAGCAGTATTTACGCAGCATGGCACCGCTGGAAGGCATTCCGCGCGAGCCTAATTGATCGACATCAATCCATACCTCGGATTAGTATATCGTATTAAAAGAAGAAATATTTCTTACATTTGCGGCTTAAGGGGGATATGTGATCAAAAATCAAGTTCTGATCTTGCGATCCGCGAGGAGAGAGCATGCAAAAACTCAAACCGGTGATCATAGAAATCTTGGCGGTGCTGAGACCGCAGGCCGAGCGCGGCCCCTCCTGCCGCAAACGCCAGCATGCCGCATGCATTCGGATGCCGGCCGCTACCGGAGGACACATCCATCAGTTCCATCTTGCGCCACGATCCTGCGCGCGGCGAGAAACCAGCAGGCGACACTCGCGGGGTGGCATCGACGGGCCGACCGGCCCTGCGGCGCGATGCGTCGGTCCCATGGGGCCGGCACCGAACGCGGTCCCATCACACAGCCCGGCATGCGCTTGGTCGCTCGACCGGATGTGCGAGATCTGATCGCCCGGTCGTGGGACGCCGTCTCGAACGACGAATTGCCCGGGATCGGAGCGTGCGGTGAACCATAGGCGCAGCCGGAGGTTGATGGCGAAACACGATCGGGAGTCCCGATGACCGCCCTCCGTATCCCCGTAAGCCTTCTGCTTCTGGCCGTGGTGCTGGCGCCCCTCTCGGTCGCGGCGCAGAGCCCCGCGCAATCCTTCGTCTACGGGGAGAAGCGTTTCCGGCATACGTGTCGGCCGCCTCTCAAGTATGCGGCGGGTGCGTGCGTCCGCCGCTGCCCGGCCGGCTACCAGACGATGGGCGGTTATTGCCGGTACCGAAGCCAGCGATTCCGTTGACGCGGCGGTGTCAGCGATCCCCAGGCCCCTCCGCCCGCAACGCTCCAAAGAAATTGACGATGTCCATCGGCAGCGCGCGGCGTCCGAATAGACGGGTGGGATTGCCGTCGGTGCGGTCGTCGCGCAATTCAACCATCGCGGTCATGCTGTTGTAGCGGAACACCATCCGGCGGCCCGCGAAGGTCGCCCAGAGCTGGCCGGGACCGTCATCCTCGGTTTGGAGTGCGATGGTACCGGGCTGGGCCTCGGTGAGGATGCCACCGACGACCGCAAGGATCACCGGGACGACTTCCTCGGCATTCTCTTCGGCGGCCCGAAGGACCGAGTCTGCGAAAGCCCGCAGGGTGGCGCCGTCGCTGGTCAGAACCGACATCTGTGCTCCCTCGGTGACCCTGGCATGGTCCGCGCGCGACGCATGGAAGCGCGGCCGATCGTTCACCAGTCGTTGACATCTGGGCCCGCGCACGCTAGCAGGCCCTCCTTCGTCCAATCGATCGCTGGTCCGAGGTGCCCTGTCCAGGGCCGCCCCAGGGCCACGTTGTCGTTTGGCGCGCGCAGGGGCCGGCCTCCACCGGACGCGCGCGATCAACGCCCGCATCGCCGGGCCTCAGATGGAGCGTGATCATGGCCCGTATCGCAGGCGTCAACATCCCGACCAACAAGCGCGT
This sequence comes from Methylobacterium sp. AC315, assembly GCF_979253755.1. Lineage (NCBI taxonomy): Bacteria > Pseudomonadati > Pseudomonadota > Alphaproteobacteria > Hyphomicrobiales > Methylobacteriaceae > Methylobacterium > Methylobacterium sp. AC315. The sequence goes on along the minus strand of NZ_CEEDEA010000004.1, from coordinate 113,852 downwards.
CGTCATCGCGCTCCAGTACATCCACGGCATCGGCTCCAAGAAGGCCGAGGAAATCACCCAGAAGGTGAACATCCCCGCCGAGCGTCGCGTGAACCAGCTCACCGACGCCGAGGTGCTGCAGATCCGCGAGACGATCGACCGCGACTACATCGTCGAGGGCGACCTGCGCCGCGAAGTTTCGATGAACATCAAGCGCCTGATGGATCTTGGCGCCTATCGCGGTCTGCGTCACCGCAAGCAGCTGCCGGTCCGCGGCCAGCGCACCCACACCAACGCCCGCACCCGCAAGGGCAAGGCGAAGCCGATCGCCGGCAAGAAGAAGTAATTCTCCACTTGGAAGGCCGTGCTGAGCTCGGCCTTCCTTCCGTCGTGTTGGTGTCCCGCGAGGGATCCCGCATCGGGCCGGACCGCCCTTCACGGGCGCGCCGGCCGAGTCCCCAAAAGAATCCCGAGCGCCTGGAATTACGGGCGCGCTTGAAGGAAGAGTGAGACCCGAATGGCCAAGGAACCGCAACGCGTCCGTCGGCGCGAACGCAAGAACATCGTGTCGGGCGTCGCCCACGTGAACGCTTCGTTCAACAACACGATGATCACCATCACGGACGCGCAGGGCAACACGATCTCGTGGTCCTCCGCCGGCGCGATGGGCTTCAAGGGCTCGCGCAAGTCGACGCCGTACGCCGCGCAGGTTGCCGCCGAGGATGCCGCCCGCAAGGCGTCCGAGCACGGCATGCGCACCCTCGAGGTCGAGGTGTCCGGCCCGGGTTCGGGTCGTGAGTCGGCCCTGCGCGCGCTCCAGGCCGCCGGCTTCACGGTCACCTCGATCCGCGACGTGACCTCGATCCCGCACAACGGCTGCCGTCCGCGCAAGCGTCGTCGGGTCTGAACCAGTCGGTCTGACGGAGAAGCTCATGACGGGATCGAAGCCGCTTCCGGGCGTGCTGCGTTGGAACCTCGGCGACCTCACGGTCACCGCGCTCAACGACGGCTGGTTTCAGGCCAGCCTCGATCTCGTCACGGGGATCCCGAAAGACGAAGCCGGCAAGCTCCAGGTTGCGGGCTTCCGCACCGAGCAGCCCAAGATCACGCTGAACGCCTTCCTGATCACCGGTGCCGGCCGCAAGCCGGTGTTGATCGATACGGGATACGGCGACTTTGCCCCGGTGGAGACCCTGGGGCGGCTCAGCACGGCTTTGGCGCTCACCGGCGTCAAGCTCGAGGAGATCGAAACCGTCCTGGTCACGCACCTGCATCCCGACCATGTCGGCGGGCTGGTCAAGAACGGGGCGGCCCGGTTCCCCAACGCCGAGATCGTGGTGCATGCCGACGAGGCGGCGCACTGGCTGCCGGACGACACTCTCTCGCGGGCGCCGGACGAGGCCAAGCCGTACTTCGAAAACGCCCGAAAGGCGGTCGCGCCCTACACCAAGCGGATGCGCGAGCATCGCGGCGGTGAGGTCCTGCCGGGGATCAGCGCGGTCCACCTGCCGGGTCATACCCCCGGGCATTGCGGTTTCCGCATCGTCTCCGGTGGACAGTCGCTGCTGATGTGGACGGACGTGGTGCACCTGCCCGCGATCCAGTTCAAGAACCCGGAGGCGGGTGTCGGATTCGACGTCGATGGCGACCAGGCGCGTGCGACGCGCAAGGCCATCATGGACGAGGTGGCGCAGGAGCGGACCTTCATCGCAGGTGCGCACCTGGAATTCCCGGCCCTCGGCTACGTGGATCGGGACGGGGCCGGGTACCGCTTCGTGCCGGCCCTCTGGGTCGGTGGCGAATAACAGACTTGAATTCAGGGACCGTTCGGGGCGCCAGGGGGCGGCGCCGGGCGGCCGAAGCGCGGGAACGGGTGTCGCGGATCCCGAGCATGGACGAGAGGTAGGATCGTGGTCATTCAGAAGAACTGGCAGGAACTGATCAAGCCGAACAAGCTGCAGGTCTCGACCGGCGACGACCCGAAGCGGGTCGCCACCGTCGTGGCCGAGCCGCTCGAGCGCGGCTTCGGCACCACCCTGGGCAACGCCCTGCGCCGGGTGCTCCTGTCCTCGCTCCAGGGCGCGGCCGTGACCTCGGTGCAGATCGACGGCGTGCTGCACGAGTTCTCCTCGATCCCGGGCGTCCGCGAGGACGTCACCGACATCGTGCTGAACATCAAGACCATCGCGATCCGGTCGCAGACCGATGCGCCCAAGCGCATGACCCTACGCAAGACCGGCCCGGGCACCGTCACGGCGGGTGACATCGGCACGGTCGGCGACATCCAGATCCTGAACCCGGAGCTGGTGATCTGCACGCTGGACGACGGCGCCGAGATCCGCATGGAGTTCACGGTCGCCACGGGCAAGGGTTACGTCCCGGCCGAGCGCAACCGTCCAGAGGACGCGCCGATCGGCCTGATCCCGGTGGACGCGCTGTTCTCCCCGGTGACCAAGGTCAGCTACCGCGTCGAGACCACCCGCGAGGGCCAGGATCTCGACAAGGACAAGCTGACGATGACGATCGAGACCAACGGTGCCGTGGGCCCGGAAGACGCGCTGGCCTATGCCGCGCGGATCATCCAGGACCAGCTGCAGGTCTTCGTGAACTTCGAGGATCCGCGCAAGGAAGAGGCTGCCCCGCTGGCCCCGCAGCTGCCCTTCAACCCGGCTCTGCTCAAGAAGGTCGACGAGCTGGAGCTGTCGGTCCGGTCGGCGAATTGCCTGAAGAACGACAACATCGTCTACATCGGCGACCTGATCCAGAAGTCCGAGGGCGAGATGCTGCGGACCCCGAACTTCGGCCGCAAGTCGCTCAACGAGATCAAGGAAGTGCTGGCCGGCATGGGCCTGCACCTCGGCATGGACATCCCCGGCTGGCCGCCGGAGAACATCGAAGATCTCGCCAAGCGCTTCGAAGAGCATTACTGAGGCGAAACGGCTTCGGGCCGGACTGGGCGGCGCTGTACGGTGCCGTCCGTCGGGCCTGGCCAGATACGGACCTCCGCAGACCTGACGCGAAGTCCAAAAAATCCCGCCGCGGGGTTACGCGGATAACAACAGCCTCGATGAGGCACCCGGCCGTACCGTGGCACGGCGGCCGAGATGAGAAGGAAGCCAAATCATGCGTCACGGTTATCGCGGTCGCCGCTTCAACCGCACAGCCGAGCATCGCAAGGCGATGTTCGCCAACATGTCGGTCGCGCTGCTGAAGCACGAGCAGATCGTCACCACCCTGCCGAAGGCCAAGGACTTGCGTCCCGTGGTCGAGAAGCTCGTCACCCTGGGCCGCATCGACAGCGTGCACACCCGCCGTCTCGCCATGGCGCAGCTGCGCGACGGCGACATGGTCAAGAAGCTCTTCGCCGTGATCGGCCCGCGCTACCAGGGCCGTCCGGGCGGCTATCTCCGCATCATGAAGGCGGGCTTCCGCAAGGGCGACAACGCCCCGCTGGCCGTGATCGAGTTCGTGGATCGCGACGTCGAGGCCCGCGGCAAGGATTCCGGTCAGGTCGAGGTCGCCGAGGCGGCCTGAGCGAAGCTCCAACGATCCAGCTGAAGAAAGCCGTCCCGGGACCGTCCGGGGCGGCTTTTTCGTGTTCGTGCAGAGCCCCAAAAAAACCCGCCGGCTTGCGCCGGCGGGCCTGAAGCAGGGTCTACGTTTCGAAGCGTCGCGGGAGCTCGCCCTGGCGGTCAGTGTCGGCCTGACCGGGAACTCGACCGCGCGGCAGCTTCGAAACCTCTATCCCTGCCGATTCTTGTTGGGTGGATCGTCCTGATCCGTGTCAGCATCGCGCCGACTGCCTGGGAAGATACCGTGATTGCTCATGGTTCACCTCCACGATCGTAACCCGGAGCGTGACGGCTCCGTGGAGGATCAATGAGCCGGTAACACGGTGGTTCCCGAGAATTTCCGGCTCCGGGGCCCGGGAAGCTGCGTTCCCGGTTTCGAGAGCGGGCAGGGGCGTCGCGTTCCCAGGGGCCTGTGCGCCCCTTGCCGGACCGATCAGTCCGCCCGTGCGAGCTTTTCGAGCGTCGGCAACGCCGGCAGGGTACCCCCCCCGTCGGGTTTATCCCCGCCCCGGATCAGACCCGTCCAGCAGCGCCGAGACCCGGTTCGCCAGGTCGGCCGAGCGGAACGGCTTGGTCAGCACCGGCAGATCGTCCGGAATCTGCATCGCCTCCGCATGGCCGGTGAGGATCAGCACCGGCAGGCTCGGGTCGCGGCCGCGGATCTCGGCGGCGAGCTCGATGCCGCTCATGCCCGGCATGGCGAGGTCGGCTACGATCAGGTCGAAGCGGCCAGGCGCGAAGGACCGGAGCGCGGCCTCGCCGTCGCCGGCCTCCGTGGCGTCGTGGCCGAAGCCCGCCAGGAACGAGGCGGTGACGTGCCGGACCTGCGCGTCGTCGTCGACCACCAGGATCCGCGCCGAACGGGCTGCCATCGGGGCGTCGTCCTGCTCACCGGCCACCTGCTCGGGTGCCTCGGTCGCGAAGGGCAGGGCGAGCTCGACCCGCGTTCCCCGGCCGACCTCGCTCTCGATGGCGAGCCGGCCCTTCGATTGCTGGGTGAGGCCGAACACCATGGCGAGGCCGAGGCCCGTGCCCTGACCCACCGCCTTGGTGGTGAAGAACGGCTCGCAGACCCTGCGCAGGATCTCGTCCGGGATGCCGGTGCCCTCGTCGGTGACGCTGATACCGAGATAGGAGCCGTCGGCGATCTCGGGGTCGCCCGCGATGTCGAGGCGCTGGGTCGCCACCGTGATGGTGCCGCCCTCCGGCATCGCGTCCCGGGCGTTGATGCATAGGTTGAGCACGGCGAGTTCGAGCTGGTCCGGATCGACCTGAACGGCGGGCAGGCCCTCGGTCAGGTCGGTGCGGACGCTGACCAAGCCGCCGAGGCTGCGGCCGAACAGGTCGCTCATCCCGCCGATCAGGGCGTTGACGTCCGTGGCGCGGGCCTGGAGGTCGTGCGCGCGGCTGAAGCTCAGCAGGCGCTTGGTCAGGGAGGCGCCGCGCTCGGCCGCGCCGCGTGCATTCTCGATCAGGCGCTGCACCCGCGGCAGGTCGGCGACCTTGGGGGCGGCGAGTTCCAGGCTGCCGAGGATCGCGGTAAGCAGGTTGTTGAAATCGTGCGCGATGCCGCCGGCCAGGGTGCCGAGAGCCTGCATCTTGTCGGATTGGCGCAGCCGGGCCTCCAGGGTCCGCTGCTCGGTCACGTCCCGCTCGATCACCGCGAGATGACTGATCGCGCCGCCCGCATCGCGGATCGGCACCCGGGTGACGTGGCTCCAGAGTTCTGCACCGACCGGGCCGTCGCTGGTCAGGCTCTCGGCGACCGCCCCGGAGCGGATCGCGGCGGCATCGGCCTCGGCCACGGTGCCGCCCTTCGCGCCGATCAGGTCGCCCTCCCGCTGCCCGAGGCAGCCCGAGACGTCCCGGCCGAGCTGGGCCGCCTTGCGGGCGTTGAGGCGCACGAAGCGCCCGTCCGCGTCCTTGAAGCTGATCGCGTCCTGAGCGTGGTCGAGCAGACCGCGCAGCAGGGCCCGCTCGGTGGCGAGGTCGCGGCCGAGCCGATGGCGTTCGAAGGCCTGCCGGACCGTGGAGCGCAGCAGGCTCGCGTCCCAGGGCTTGGTGACGTAGCCGACGATGCCGCCGCGGTTGAGCGCGGCGATCACCGCGGTGATGTCGGCATAGCCGGTGAGCAGGATCGCCTGCGCGTCGTGGAAGGCGCGTGCCTCGGCCAAGAGCGCGTCGCCGGTGAGGCCGGGCATGCGCTGGTCCGACAGCACCACGGCGATGTCGGGCTCGGCGTGCAGGATCTCGAGCGCCTCGTTCGGGTTCGAGGTCGTCAGAACCCGGTAGGAATCCTCGAACAGGTCCTCCAGGGCGATCAGGATATCCGGCTCGTCATCGACGGCCAGGATGGTCCCGCGGGGGCCATCGAACCCGGCCCCGTTCTCGTGCAGTGAATGCGTATCCGTCACCGAACCGGTGTCCATCGCAGCGGGGAATGCTCGTCCTGCCGTGCCTTCACTCATGCGCTGGACGCCTGCCGCGGAATCCCGATCACGAAGCAGGCTCCCCCGTCCGGCGCCGCCTCCACGGTGAGCGAGCCGCTATGCGCCTGAACGACGCTGTAGGCAATCGCAAGACCCAGGCCGGTGCCTGAGCCCACGGGCTTTGTCGTGAAGAACGGCTCGAATATCTTTTCACGTAGGTCTTCCGGGATACCAGGACCAGTATCGCTGATGCGGATCTCGTCGACCTCCGGGTTCGACAGGGTATCGATCCGGATCATGCCGCCCTCCGGCATGGCGTCGGCGGCGTTGCCCAGGATGTTCATCACCACCTGGTTGAGCAGCGCCGGGGTGCAGTGGATCTCGGGCCGGCCGGCGAAGCTGCGCTCCACCGCGATCCGGCCGCCGAGCTTGTGCTGGATTAGCGCCAGCACGGTCTCGATCGCCTCGGGCACGTTGACCAGGGCCCGCTCGCCCTCGTCGAGGCGCGAGAACTTGCGCAGGTTGAGCACCAGATCCTGGATCCGGGTCAGCCCCATCCGCATCGACCCGACCCGTTGACGGGCCTTGTCGACGGCGCGGGAGGCCGCCTCCGGGGCAGCGTTCGGCAATTCGTTGAGCAGGCGCTCGACCGTACCCTGATGGGCCAGGATGAAGGCCAGGGGATTGTTGATCTCGTGGGCGATGCCGGCGACCAGCTCGCCGAGCGAGGCCATCTTGGCAGCCTGGACCAGCTTGGCCTGGGCCTCGGTGATCTGCCGATTGGCGTCGGCGAGGTCGCGGTTGGCCCGCTCCAGGGCGTCGGCGAGGCGGGCGCGCGCCTCGGAGGCCTCGGCCTCGGCGCGGGCGCGCTCCACCGCCCGCTCGCGCTCGCCGAACTGGCCGGCGATGCGACGGTCGTCCTCCTCCAGCAGGCGGCGGCGCACGAAGCCGCGCACCCGCAGGGCCAGCACCTCGGCATCGGTCTTGGAGACAACATCGTCGGCGCCGGCCGCGAAGGCCTCGACCAGAAAGTCCTTGGCCGGATCGCTGCCGGCGATGCCCACGAGGTGGAAGCCGGCCCCGGCGGCCTGGCCAGAGCGGCGCTGGCTGATCGCCCGGCACAGGGTGAGGCCGTCATAGGCGTGTCCGAGCAGGTCGACGGTCACGCAGTCGAACGCATCCTCGCCCACTCCGTTGAGCGATTCGAGCGCGGCCTCCGGCCCGTCGGCGGTGGCAACGTGGTGCCCCTCCTGCCCGAGCAGGCCCGCCAGGAAGGTCCGGTAGGTCAGGCTGCCGTCGATCACCAGGATCCGCCCGCGCCGGAACGCGGCGGCACCGGGCCCCTCGCCCTCGGCGGAGGGCCGGCGCTCGCGCAGAAGGGCGCGGATGCGCAGAATCATCAGGTCGCGGTCGGCGGATTTCGGCAGGTAGGCGTCGGCGCCGCTCTCCAGGCCCTTCCGTTCGCCGCCACCGCCGCCGGTGAGCATCAGCACCGGCAGGGCCCGGGTGCGCAGGGACAGGCGCATCTGGCGGATCAGCTCGTCGCCATCCATGCCGGGCAGGTGATAATCGGCCACCACGAGGTCGGGCTGGCTGCGGTTGAGATGGTCGAGGGCGGCTTCTGCGGAGGGGCAGCGTTCCACCGAGAAACCGTTCGCCTCAAGGAGAAGGCGCAGTTCCAGAGCCTGCGTCTCCGAATCCTCCACGAGCAGGATCCGGGCAGGCCCGTCCTGGGCGCCGGCCTCGCTCCGGCTCACGGCCGAGCCCCGGGATCGGCAAGCCGCAGGACATGGTCGCCGATCCGGTCGAGGGGCAGGATCGCGCGGGCGGCGCCGAGCCGCACCGCCGCCGCCGGCATGCCGTAGACCACAGCGGTGCTCTCGTGCTCGGCCACGGTCTGGGCGCCGGCCCGGTGCATGTCGGCGAGGCCGACCGCCCCATCCTCGCCCATGCCGGTGAGCAGCACGCCGATCCCCGAGGGTCCGACCTGACGGGCCAGAGAGCGGAACAGCACCGTGGCAGCCGGGCGCTGGCCGGAGACGGGTTCGGTGGCGATCACGCGCATCACCCGGCCGGAGCCGATCTCCAGGTGCCGGTCACCGGGCGCCACGTAGACGCGGCCGGGCTCCGCGCGCTCCCCGTCCTGCGCCAGCGAGACCGGCAGGGCCACGACGCTGTCGAGCCAGGTGGCGAAACCCTCCATGAAGGCCGGGCCCATATGCTGGACTACCAGCACCGGCAGCGGAAAGGTTTTGGGCAGGGCGCCGATCACCCGGGCGAGCGCCGGCGGGCCGCCTGTCGACGCGCCGATCGCCAGCAGGCTCGGCGCCTGCGCCGCCGCTTCGGTGGGGGCGGCGAAGGAGGCCAGGCTGGTTCGTCCGGCCCATTCGGCACCGATCGGTCGCCGCCGGATCACCGGGACTTGCGCCATGATTCGAAGCTGGGTGCAGATCTCTCCGGCCACCGCCTCGTAGCCCGCATGGGTCGTCGCCACGGGCTTCTCGACCACCGACAGGGCGCCGGCGCGCAGCGCATTCATGGAGATGCGGAGCGACGAATCTTCCACCGCATCGGCGATCACGACGATCGGGGTCGGTTGCTCCGCCATGATCCGGCGGGTGGTCTCGAGACCGTCGATGCCGGGCAGGCGGATATCCATGGAGATCACGTCCGGCCGCACCGTCTGAAGGGTGGCCAGGGCCTCCTCGCCGGAGGGCACCGCGGCCACGAGTTCGAGCCGGGGATCGCGCGACACGATGTAGCGCAGCAACTCGCGCACCACGAGGCTGTCCTCGACGAGCATGACCCGGACGGGCGTCATAGCAGCTGTCCGATCGTGTCGAGCAGCTGGCGCTGGTCGAATTTCTGCTTGGTTAGGTAGGCGTCCGCGCCGAGGTCGAGGCCGCGGGAGACGTCGGCCGCATCCCCGCGCGAGGTCATCAGGATTGTTGGGAGCCGGGCGAAGCGGGTATCGGCGCGCAGGGCCTTGAGCAGGCCGAAGCCGTCGAGGCGCGGCATCTCCACGTCGGCCAGCACAAGATCGATGGGCTCGATCTCGGCGCGCAGCCGGTCGAGGGCGTCCTGACCGTCGACGCAGACGACCACGCGGTAGCCGGCGGCTTCCAAGATGCCCTTCTCCAAGGTGCGTGTGGTGATCGAGTCGTCGACGACCAGGATGGTCGCCCGTGCGGTGGCGCGGGGCGCGGTCGTCGAACGTGGAGCCTGCGCCATCGTTCCGAGCGAAAGGCCCGACGCCATCGACGCGGCCCGGGCGGCGAGGCCGTCGGGGTCGAGGACCAGCACCGGCACGTCGCCGGGCAGGACAGCCGTCCCGGCGATCAGGCCGGGATCGGCCCCGAAGGCCGGCGCCGGCAGGACCAGTAAAGCGCGGACGTCGTGCAGGCGGTCGACCCCGAGCGCCAGGCGGCCGCCGCCGGCCCGCAGCAGCACCGCGGTCAGGATCGTCGGGTCCTGACCGGCCGCGTCCGGGGCGGTCGGCGCTTGGCCCAGGATCTCGGTGAGGGCGGCGACCGGATGGTTCGTCGCGGCATCATCCGCGCAGATCCGCAGGATCGTCCGCCCCAGGGCGATGGGCAAGCCGGCGCGGTCCATGCGCAGCAGCCGCTCCACCGCGCCGCCCGGCAAGGCATAGGTCCGCCCGGCCGCCTCGACCAGCAGCAGGCTGCGCCGGGCCGCCGAGAGCGGCAGGCTGAACACCAGGGCGGTACCGGCGGGCTCGCGCGGCTCCAGGCGCACGCTGCCGAGCAGCTGGCGGGCGGCATCCGCGGCCACGGACAGGCCGTAGCCCCGCCCCGACAGGGTATCGACCGCCTCCGCGGTGGAGAAGCCGGGCTCGAAGACGAGGCGCAGCAGGGTCTCGGGGTCAGCTTCCTCCCCGGGGGCGATCAGGCCGCGGGCGCGGGCTGTGGCGGCGATCCGGGACAGGTCCGGCCCCGGCCCGTCATCCGTGACGGTGACCTGCAGGCGCGAGCCGCGCACGGCCACCTCCAGCCCGAGCGCCAAGGCCTCGGGTTTGCCGGCGGCACGGCGGATCTCCGGACTCTGCCAGCCGTGGCTCAGGGCGTTGCGCAGGGCGTGGAGCAGCGGATCCTTCAGGGCCTGGAGCAGGCCGCGCTCCACAGGCAGGTCGAGGCCGCGCAGGTCGAGATCGACGTCGCGGTCCTGCTCCCGTGCGGTCTCGCGGATCGAGCGGGCGAGGGGGCCGAGCACGGTCTCGGCCGGCACCAGGGCGAGGCGCTCGGCCTCGGCGCGGACCCGGAACGCCGCGCCCTCGACCGCGCTGGTCGCCGCGGCCTGACGGCGGGACAGCTCCGCGGCCTCCCGGGCGAAGCCGCCGAGATGGGCCGCCAGCGCGCGCAGCTCCGGCTCGTCCGCAACGGATTTGGCCGCCAGCGCCTCGGCGCCGGCCCGCATGTCGCGGGCGAGCCGGGCGAGGCGCGCCAGGCCCTCGGCGGCGGGGGCCTGCGCCGCAAGGGTACTGGTCAGGTCGTGGCTTGCCCGAGCCAGGGCCTCCACGGCCTCCCCGGGCACGCGCAGGATCGCGGCGCCGGACTCGGCGGGCTCGGGAGACGGCGCCGGGGCGACCTGAACCGGCGCCGGCGGGGCGGGGGGTTCGGCAGCCCGCGCGACCGGTGGCGGTGGCGCAGCCGGCGGCGGGGCTTCCTCCGCGGCCTCCCCGGGGAGGCCGAGGCATTGCCCGAGGGCCGATAGGGCGTCGGCCGGCATGTCCGGCCCGGCCCCGTCCTGGAGGCCGGCAACGTAGCTCTCGATCCGGTCGAGGGCCAAGTGGACGGCGTTGGCCGCCTCGCGGTCGACCGGTTGCGCGTTGGTGCGGACCCGCTCGAACAGGGTCTCCAGGCGGTGGGCGACCGCCTCCACGGCCGGGAGATCGACGGCGCGGGCGGCACCCTTGAGGCTGTGGGCGCGGCGGAACACGTCGTTCCAGTCCGGGGTCGCGCTCCCGAGCGCGGCCCGGATCGCCGTGACGTGCTCGCGGTGCTCGACCTCGAAGGCCGCGAGCAGGAGCTGGCGGATATCGGCGGGCAAGGCGGTACCGCCCTCAGTGCCGGTAGCGTTCGGCCAGGGCCATGAGGGCCTGGGCGAGTTCGGTGAGGTTGGCCGAGGCCGCCTCGACCTCGCGGGTGCCGGCCGCCGTCTGCTGGCTGGCCTGGCGGATGTTCTGCAGCGCGCCCATCACCTGCTCGATCCCGAGCTGCTGCTGGTTGGTCGAGGCCACGATCTGCTGGAACGTCTGCACGTTCTCCTCCACCCGCGCCGTGATCTCCTCGATCGTCCGCTGGGTCGTGTCCGAGCGCGTCTTGCCGGCCGCCGCGCGCTTGACCGCCTCCTCGGTGAGCATCACCGACGTGTTGATGCCCCGCTGGATCTCGCCCAGGATCCCCCGGACCTGACCGGTGGCCGCCTTGGCCTGGTCGGCCAGCAGCTTCATCTCGGAGGCCACCACGGCGAAGCTGCGCCCGCTCTCGCCGGCCGCCGCCGCCTCGATCGCGGCGTTCAGCGCCAGCAGGTGCGTGCGCTCCGAGATGTCGTTGACCGTCTCGATGATGTCGCCGATCGTCTGGGTCTTCTCCGACAGGCTGACGATGTTGCCGGCCACCGCCTCGGCCTGCTCGCGGATCGCGTCCATCGCCTTGGCGGTGTCGGAGACCGCGCGCAGGCCCTGCCGGGAGGTCTGGGCCGTGGCCTGGGCGGTGGCGATCACCTCGGTGGCGCGCTTGCCGATCTGGGCGCCGGAATGGGTGATCTCGTCCACCGTGGCCGCAGTCTCCTGCACGGCCGCGAACTGCTCCTCGACCGACGCCGCCTGCTGCTGCGCCGAGGCGCGGATCTCGGCCGCGGCGGCGTTCAGGTCGGCGGTGGCCGCCCGGCTCGTGCGGGCGAGGTCCGACAGGTTGTCCACCATCGCGTTCAGGGTCCGCCCCAGGCGCGCGATCTCGTCGCCGCCGCGCATGTCGAGCCGGCCCGAGAGATCCCCGTCGCCGACCCGCTCCACGAAGCCCATCACGGTCTCCAGCGGGCGCACCACGGCCTGCCGGATCATCCAGGTGACGATGATCGCCAGCAGCACGGCTGCAGTCAGCGTCAGGTAGATCGACAGGCGCGAGCGCTCGTAGACCTCGTGGGCGGCGCGCTGCCCCAGGGCCATACCGCCGTCGAGCAGGGTGCGCAGGTTCGTGATGCCCCCCAGGAACGGCGCCTGCAGCCGGCTGATCTCGTCGTTGCGCGCCTCGACCCCGGCGACGTCCTGTCGGGCGATGGCGGCGAACTGCGCCTCGCCGACGCTCCGCACCTCCCGGAACGAGCGCTGCACGTCCGCCGCGGCCGTGGCGATGCGGTCCCAGACGGCGTTGCGCTCGGTGGAGATCGACTGGGTCCGGTACTCGCCGGCGAGTTGCATCGTGGCGGCGAGGCCGCTCTCGATCTGGGCGGCGGTCCGGCGCCAGGTCGTCAGGGTATCGTCGGCGCGCGCCGGCCGCCCTTGCGCCTGCGACAGCATCGCGATCACGGCGCTGCGCCGCAGGAGCCCGAGATCCCGGGCCTGGTTGCCGAGGTCGTCGAGCTGGCGCAGCACCGACATGTCGCGCCGGACGATGGCGTCGGTGGTGTCGCGCACCGCCCCGATCTGCTCCAGCGCGTAGAAGCCGAGCGCCACGATCACCACGGTGACGGCCACGAAGCCGAGGAGGATGCGTCTTCCGATCGAGAACGTCACGGTCGGGGCTGGCTCCGGTGGAGGGGCGCGCGGACGGGATTTTAGGGCAGCACGCGACGCAAGAGGCGGGGAAGGTCGACGACGACGAAATCCGGTCGGCCGTCGCCGGCCGAGGCGGGGGCATAACCCGAAGCGGCGGCATTGCCCAATCCGGCCGGATCGGCGTCCTCCGCGGTCGAGTCGACAGAGGCGGTGGCGATGCCCAGCACCCGGTCGACCGCCAGAGCGACGGGTTGAGCCTGGCCGCCGCGCAGCACGACGAGATGCCCGCCCCCGCGCTCGCCTTCGGGGGGCGATTCAGGGCGGCCCAGCGCCCGGGCAAGGCCCAGGACGCCGACGATCCGGCCCGACAGCGCGATCAGGCCGAGCAGCGCCGGCACCGCTTCCGGCATCGGCGTGCACGGGCGCATCGGCAGAACGTGCGCTACCGCGGCGAGCGGCAGCCCGTAGCGCTCGGCCCCGCAGGCGCAAACGAGGTGGTCGATGCCGGTCTCGGGCCCGGCCGAGACGACCCTGCGCTGGGCCAGCGCTGCGGTGCGCTCGGCCACCAGGTCCCGGTCGGACTTGAACGCCCGGTCGGACTTGAACGCCCGGTCGGACTCGAGCGCCTGGTCGGACTTGGGGCGCCCGCCGCGATCCGGCGCGCTGGGCTGCGCTTCCATCAGGGGCTCCCGATGCCGCTGTCAGGGCCACGCTCCGGCCCGAGCCCGGCGCGGGCGGCGGTGGCACCGGCGGCGATCTCGCAGGCCGCGGCGCCGTCGCCCTCGAGCAGGAGCGTGTTCGGTCCGAGGGCTTGGCTCAACGCGATGGCGTTGTCGAGGGCGCGGGCCGCCTCGACGGGACGGTCGAGCCCGATCAGCAGCAGCCCGAGATGGTAGTGGGCCATCACGAAGCCCCGGTCGAGGTAGAGCGCTGCCCGCAGCGCGCGCTCGGCTTCGTCGTCCCGGCCGAGGGTACGGGCGAGCAGGCCCTCGTAGAAGCGCAGGGCCGGATCGGTCGGGTCGTGCGCAAGGGCGCCGCGCAGGACCCGCCAGGCGACGCCGGTTTCGCCGGCATCGGCGAGCGCACGGATGCGGGCGAGGTCGCCGGCCGGCGCGTCCGGGTCGGCGGCCACGATCTCGACAGAGGACCGCTCGGCCACCTCCATTGCGGGCGGGCGCGGCTGCGCTAGGGTCGCCACGACGGTCTCGAGCGCAGCGCGCGGTTCCTCGACAGGCCGTGGGCGGGGCTCCGGCTCGGCCGGCGGCGGGACCGGCCGGGGCGCGGGCGGCACCGCGTCGGCCAGGCGGCGGTAAGCCACGGTCCCGGGCAGGCTTACGGGATCGAGGAACCCCGAGAAGGTCGGGTTCGGCTCGGCATGGCCCAGCAGCAGCCAGCCGTCCGGCCGGAGTCTGCGCTCGAGGCCGCGCACCACCGCGGCCACCGTCTCGGCCTCGAAATAGATCAGCACGTTGCGGCACAGGATCAGGTCGTACCCTTCGCCCGGCGGGGTCTTGGGCTCGATGAGGCTTAACAGGTTGCCCCGCTCGAACCGCACCAGCGCGCGGAATTCCGGCCGCAGGGCGTAACCGCCCTCGCGGCGGATCCCGGGGGCGGGGGGCAGGCGCGTGAAGTAGCGCAGCCGGTCCTCCGGCGGCATGGTGCGAAGCGCCCAGCGCCCGTACTCGGCGGCCCGGGCGGTGGCCAGCGCCTCGACGCTGATATCGGTGCCGAGGATCGCGATCCGCCAGTCGGGCAGGGCGTCGCCCAGGGCCTCGCGGACCAGGATCGCCAGGGAATAGGGCTCGGCGCCGGTCGAGCAGCCGGCGCTCCAGATCCGGAGGGTGCGGTCGAGGCTGTGGGCCGCGATCAGCGCGGGCAGGATCGTCTGGCGCAGGGCCTGGAACTGCTCCGCGTACCGGAAGAAGAAGGTCTCGCCGACGGTGATCTCGGCCTCCAGGCAGGCCCATTCCGCCTCGCCCCGGGACCGGTCGGCCAGCAAGACGCTGTAGGCGGCGCAGTCGGCGACGGCGGTGGCCCGGAAGCGCCGGCGCAGGCGCTCGATCAGGAGTTCGTCCTTGTCGATATAATAATGGTGACCCGTGCGGGCGATGATGCGTGCCTTCAGGGCAGCATAGGCGGGGTCGTCGCCCGGATGGGGGCGGGGCGGAACTTGGCGCGCCATCGTGGGATCACGCGGACGGCGGCAAAGCGGCGAGACGCTCGGCGGCGGCCCGGGTCAGCGCCGCGATCCGGGCCCGTTCCTGCGCGGTCAGCAACCCCTCGGGCGCCAGGGCGTGCACCAGGCTGTCGCCGATCACGAGTTCGGCGGCCACGCAGCCGTTGAGCGTCCCGGCCTCCTCGGCCGGCCGGATCGCGGAATCCGGGACGACCACGAGGTCGGCGGCGCGATCGACGAGGTACGCGACCGCGTCGTCGCGGGTCAGTACGAGATGCGCGTAGAGGCTCGGAGCCGTCGCGGCCTGGCGCAGGCCGAGCAGCGGGGCCAGATCGATCACTGGAATCGGCGCGCCGCCGAGGTTGAGGAAGCCGGCGAGCCAGCCGCCCGTGGCGGGGGGATTGTGCAGGGCCGGCAGGGGCAGGATCTCGGACACCGCCGCGCGCGGCAGGGCGCAGGGCGTGCCGGCGACATCCAGGAGCAGATAGGCCGAACCGCTGCTGGCCAAAGCTGCCCCCTCCCGAACGCATCCCGGGCGCGGTCGCGCTGGGATAGGTCGCGAAATAGGCCCTCGGACCCCGCCAAGCAATCATTCGTCTCCGAAACGCGGGATCGGGGAACCAAGTCTCCTCTGGGCCGCTTATTTTCCGACGCAGCGGCACCACCCAGACGACGGACGGCGCCTCGCCTGCGACAGTCTACGCCCAGGGATTGATCATGAGGAAACTTCTGTTGGCCGCCGCGTCGCTGACGCTGCTCGCGGGCTCCGCCTACGCCCAGGGCAACTCGCCCTACAACTCCTCCGGCGCCCAGGCGGGCGGTCCCCGCGGCGGCATGGAGCGCGCTGGCGAAGCCGCCGCCATGGAGCGCGGTGCAGCCCCGGTCGAGCGTCCGATGATGCGCAAGCGCATGAAGCACAAGCGCATGATGAAGCATCACCGCCGGATGCGTCACCACCAGATGTGATCTGCCGGGACGCCGCACGGCGGCGTCACCCGGACGATCAGGCCTGTCGCACCCGCGACAGGCCTTTTTTGCGGGCTTTTGGCCGCAGGCCCGCGGGATCGGTACGGCGAATACGAGCGGAGCCGCGCACAGCGCGAACCTCCCACGGGGCAGGCGTAGCCTCCGGCAGGTCTGTGAGTCCATCGGTTCACAGCACCGAAGCGGTTGCCCGGCCACGCCCGCCGGTTCACTCTCCTGCGAAAGCCGCTGCACGCACACAATGTTCGCAAACGAACATCCGCGTCTTCGAGCGGATCGGGGAACACCAGGAGTCTCGATGTCACGACCGCTCGACCGGAGATCCGAGGACAGGGTCGAGGTGTCCGGCGTCGAGGGGCGGCGCAGCGCCATCGTGGCATCCGTGCGTCAGCGGGGCTTCGTCACCATCGAGGCCCTCGCCGCGCAATTCGGCGTCACCGTCCAGACGATCCGGCGCGACCTCAACGAGCTGAGCGCGGAAGGGCGGCTGGAGCGCTACCGGGGCGGGGGCGGGCTGCCGTCGAGCGTCGAGAACATCGACTACGCCGACCGCCGGGTGACCCTGCTCCCCGAGAAGACCCGGATCGGCCGGTTGGCCGCCAGCCGGATCCCGTCCCACTGCTCGGTCTTCGTCAACATCGGCACGACCCCCGAGGCCGTGGCCCGGGAATTGACCCGGCACGACGACCTCAGCGTCATCACCAACAACCTCAACGTCGCGCTGTCGCTGGCCGAGGCCACGGAATTCCACATCGTCGTGGCCGGCGGCACCGTGCGCAACCGCGACGGCGCGGTGCTGGGCCAGCTCACCTGCGACACGCTCAGCCAGTTCCGAGTCGACGTGGCGGTGATCGGCATCAGCGGGATCGATGCCGACGGCGCGCTGCTCGACTACGATTACGAGGAGGTGCGGGCGACGCAGACCATCCTGGCCCATGCCCGCAAGACCTTCCTGGTGGCGGACCATACCAAGTTCACCCGGAGGCCGATGGTGCAGGTCGGTCGCCTGGATCAGGTCGACACGTTCTTCACCGACCGGATGCCGCCCCCGGAAATCGTCGCGATGATCGAGCGGCAGGGCGTGACCCTGGCGGTGGCGGACAGCGCGGACGAACCGTAACGAACTTCGTTTTTTTCGCTTGCGAAAATGTTCGGGCGGCTCAATATGTCCTGAACCTGCTATCGAGGGCAGGAGAGGAGGAACAATGCCGGCTGCACAGCGCCAGCGCGAGCCGTCCGACGCCTACGATCTCCTGGTCATCGGCGGCGGCATCAACGGCACCGGGATCGCACGCGACGCGGCGGGCCGCGGCCTGTCGGTCCTGCTGGCCGAGCGCGGGGATCTGGCCGGCTTCACCTCCTCGTCCTCGACGAAGCTGATCCACGGCGGCCTGCGCTACCTCGAATATTACGAGTTTCGTCTGGTGCGGGAGGCCTTGGCCGAGCGCGAGCGGCTGCTGCGGCAGGCGCCCCACGTAATCTGGCCGCTGCGCTTCGTGCTGCCCCACGACGAGGGCCTGCGCCCGGCCTGGATGCTGCGCCTCGGCCTGTTCCTGTACGACCATCTCGCGCGGCTGCGGACCCTGCCGGGCTCCAAGTCCGTGGACCTGCGCAGCTCGCCCTACGGCGCGCCGCTGCAGAAGCGCCTGACCCGCGGCTTCGTCTATTCCGACTGCTGGGTGGAGGACAGCCGCCTGGTCGTGCTCAACGCCATGGATGCCCGCGAGCGCGGCGCCACGGTGCTGACCCGCACCAGCGTCGTCTCGGCCCGGCGCGATGGCGACGGCTGGGTCGCGACGTTGCGGGACGAGCGTGGCGGCGGCGAGCGGACCGTGCGGGCCAAGGCCGTGGTCAACGCCGCAGGCCCTTGGGTCAGCGCGACCCTGGGCGGCACGCTCGGCATCAACAGCCGCGCGGCGGTCCGTCTGATCAAGGGCAGCCACATCGTGGTGAAGCGCCTGTTCCCGGGCGACCAGGCCTACATCCTGCAGCAGCCCGACAAGCGCATCATCTTCGCGATCCCCTACGAGCGCGACTTCACGCTGATCGGCACCACCGACGTGCCGTATGACGGCGAGCCCGGGCCGGTCTCGATCTCCCGGGACGAGACCGATTACCTCTGCGGCTGCGTCAACCGCTCGTTCGACACGCGCATCACCCCGGCCGACGTGGTCTGGAGCTATTCGGGCGTGCGCCCGCTCTACGACGACGCCGCCGAGAACGCCTCCGCGGTGACCCGCGACTACGTCCTCGACGTGGAGGACCAGGGCGGCAAGGCGGCCGTGCTGTCGGTGTTCGGCGGCAAGATCACCACCTACCGGCGCTTGGCCGAGCACGCGATCGAGAAGCTCAAGCCGTTCTTACCCGGCCTCAAGCTGGCCTGGACCGGCGATGCGGTGCTGCCCGGCGGCGCCATGCCAGACGCGGATTTCGACACGTTCCTCGCCAAGCTCCAGGCGGAAAAACCGTTCCTGCCCGCCGAGACCGCGCGGCGCCTCGCTCGCGCCTACGGAACCAAGGCGCGCGAGATCGTGGGGACCGCGCAATCCATGGCCGATCTCGGCGAAGTCTTCGATGGCGGCCTCACGGCGGCCGAGGTCGATTACCTGCGGGTCGCGGAATGGGCGGTCACCGCCGAGGACATCCTCTGGCGCCGCTCGAAGCTCGGCCTGCGCACCGGCCCGGAAAGCGCCGCACGCCTCGCCGCCTACCTCGACCGCAGGGCCGAGGCCGCATGATCTTGCCGAACCCGATCCGGCGCGAGACCGGTCGGGCATAACACAGGGAGGGAACGATGAGCCGTTACGTCGGGGCCATCGACCAGGGCACCACGAGCAGCCGCTTCATGGTGTTCGATCGCGAGGGCAGCGTGATCGCGCTGGCCCAGGCCGAGCACGCGCAGATCTATCCGGCTCCTGGCCATGTCGAGCACGACGCCGCCGAGATCTGGACCAAGACGCAGGGTGTGATGCGCGAGGCCCTGGACAAGGCCGGCCTCCAGCCCACCGACCTCGCGGCCGTCGGCATTACCAACCAGCGCGAGACCACGCTGATCTGGGACCGGCGCACCGGCAAGCCGCTGCACAACGCCCTGGTCTGGCAGGACACCCGCAACGACCGGCTGGTCTCCGAATTCGCCCGCGACGGCGGCCGCGACCGGTTCCGCGACCTCACCGGCCTGCCCCTGGCGAGCTATTTCTCGGGCCTCAAGCTGCGCTGGCTGCTCGATCATGTCGCGGGCGCCCGCGAGCGGGCCGAGGCCGGCGACGTGCTGTTCGGCAACATCGACACCTGGCTGGTCTGGAACCTCACCGGCGGCACCGAGGGCGGGCTGCACGTCACCGACGTGACCAACGCCAGCCGCACGCAGCTGATGTCGCTGAAGACCCTGGAATGGGACGACGGCATGCTGAGCGTCTTCGGCATCCCGAAGGCGATGCTGCCGAGGATCGTCTCGTCGAGCGAGGTCTACGGCGAGACCACGGCGCCGTTCGCGGGCGTGCCGATCGCCGGCATCCTGGGCGACCAGCAGGCGGCCCTGTTCGGGCAGACCTGCTTCGCACCCGGCGAGGCCAAGAACACCTACGGCACCGGCTGCTTTGCGCTGATGAACACCGGCACCGAGCCCGTCCCATCCAAGGCCGGCCTGGTCACGACCCTGGCCTACCGCCTCGACGGCCAGAAGCCCGCCTACGCGCTCGAAGGCTCCATCGCGATCACCGGCGCCCTGGTGCAGTGGCTGCGCGACAACCTCCACATGATCAAGGACTCGGCCGAGGTCGAGACGCTCGCAACCACCGTCGAGGACAACGGCGGCGTCTACTTCGTGCCGGCCTTCTCGGGCCTCTACGCGCCGCACTGGAACGAGGGCGCGCGCGGGCTGATCATCGGCCTCACCCGCTACGTCAACCGCGGCCACATCGCCCGCTCGGTGCTGGAGGCGACCGCCTTCCAGACCCACGAGGTGCTGGACGCCATGGCGCGGGATTCCGGCATTCCGGTCAAGGAATTGCGGGCCGATGGCGGGATGGTCGCCAACAACACGCTGATGCAGTTCCAGGCCGACATGCTCGACGTGCCGGTGGTGCGCCCGAAGGTCTCCGAGACCACGGCGCTCGGCGCCGCCTACGCGGCCGGCCTCGCGGTCGGCTACTGGAAGGGCCTCGACGACCTCAAGCGCAACTGGGGCGTCGACAAGCGCTGGACCCCGAAGATGGATGCCGGCCAGCGCGAGAAGATCGCCGCCGCCTGGGGCCGCGCGGTCAAGCGCTCCTTCGACTGGAAGCTCGACGAGGATTGAGCGGGCCGGTCCCGCGGCTCGAGAGAGCGCGGGACCTCCGGCAGGGGTTCGGGGGCGGAGCCCCCCAGGATGGCCGGGCGTAACCCCGCGCACGCGAAAAGGCCCGGGCCCTTTGAGACCCGCAAGTTCCGACCTCCAGCCGACGCCCGAGGTCGGCGACGGAAGAACCTCAAAAAAAGACTTTCGGAACAAGACGATCTTTGGGGGAGACCAGACCATGACGTCGCCATTCCTGGGTGAATTCCTCGGCACGATGACCCTGATCGTGCTCGGAGACGGCGTCGTCGCCGGCGCCCTGCTCAAGGGATCCAAGGCCGAGAACGCGGGCTGGATCGCGATCACCGCCGGCTGGGCCTTCGCGGTGCTCGCCGGGATCTTCGTCGCCACCGCCACCGGCAGCCCGGACGCGCACCTCAACCCGGCCGTGACCGTGGCGGGCGCCGTCAGCTCCGGGGATGTCTCGAAGCTCGCCGTCTACATCCCGGCCCAGATGCTCGGCGCCTTCGCGGGGGCGGCGATCGTCTGGCTGCACTACCTGCCGCACTGGGCGGCAACCCCCGAGCAGGACCTGAAGCTCGCCTGCTTCTGCACCGGGCCGGCGATCCGGGACGCCAAGGCCAACTGGACGTCGGAGATCATCGCGACCTTCTTCCTGATCCTGACCATCTCGGCGCTGGTGACCAACACGCTGGGCGCCTCCGGGGCGATCCCGCGCGGGGTCGCGCCCTACATGGTCGGCATGCTGGTCTGGGGCGTCGGCCTCTCGCTCGGCGGCACCACCGGCTACGCCATCAACCCCGCTCGCGACCTCGGGCCGCGCATCGCCCACGCAATCCTGCCGATCGCCGGAAAGGGCGCGTCCGACTGGGGCTACGCGCTGGTTCCGGTGGGCGGCCCGGTGATCGGGGCGGCACTGGCCGGCCTGCTCGTGCGGGTGCTCGGGATCTGACGGAAACGCGGCATCCTCAACCACCGCATGGCGTCCCGGCGTCGCGGTGGTTTGCGGCGCGGGGCCGGGCGCCTTAAGTCAGTCTCTACTGACCGACCGCGCCCCCGGGCGCTTCCCCGCGGTGTGGCATGGCCATCGTCCTCGACATCCTGAAGAACGATCCGCGCGCCGCGCGCCTGCGCCATCCCGAGAAGGCGCACCGGCCGGACCAGCCTGTCCAGGCGAAGAAGCCGGACTGGATCCGGGTCAAGGCGCCGGGCTCCAAGGCCTGGACCGAGACCCAGAAGATCGTGCGCGAGCACGGCCTCGTCACGGTCTGCGAGGAGGCCGGCTGCCCGAATATCGGCGAGTGCTGGGAGAAGCGGCACGCCACCTTCATGATCATGGGCGACACCTGCACGCGGGCCTGCGCCTTCTGCAACGTCCGCACCGGCCTGCCAGACGCGCTGGATCAGCACGAGCCCGAGAAAATCGCCGACTCGGTGGCCAAGCTCGGCCTGCACCACGTCGTGATCACCTCGGTGGACCGGGACGACCTGAAGGACGGCGGCGCGCAGCATTTCGCCCGGACCATCGCGGCGATCCGTCGTGCGAGCCCCGGTACCACGGTGGAGATCCTCACCCCGGACTTCCTGCGCAAGGACGGGGCCCTGGAGGTCGTGGTCGCGGCCAAGCCCGACGTCTTCAACCACAACTTGGAGACAGTCCCGGCAAAGTACCTGACGGTGCGGCCGGGCGCCCGCTACTTCCACTCGGTGCGCCTGCTGCAGCGGGTGAAGGAGCTCGACCCGACGATCTTCACCAAGTCCGGCATCATGGTCGGCCTGGGCGAGGAGCGCAACGAAGTGCTCCAGCTGATGGACGACCTGCGCTCGGCCGAGGTCGACTTCCTGACCGTCGGCCAGTACCTGCAGCCGTCCAAGAAGCATCACGAGGTCGTGCGCTTCGTACCGCCCGACGAGTTCAAGACCTACGAGACCACCGCCTACGCCAAGGGCTTCCTGCTGGTCTCGGCCACGCCGCTGACCCGCTCGTCGCACCATGCGGGCGAGGATTTCGCCAAGCTTCAGGCGGCCCGGCTCGCCAAGCATGCCTCCTCGCACGCCCCCGCCCTCTCGGCCTGAGCACGTCGGAACAGAAATGCCGTCCTTCCGGGTTACCCGCACGGTGCGGCATTCGCCGCAGCAGATGTACGATCTCGTGGCGGACGTGGAGCGCTATCCCGAGTTCCTGCCGCTGTGCGAATCCCTGCGGGTGATCCGCCGTCAGCAGGTCCAGCACCAGGACATGCCGGAGGGCGGTGAGGTGCTGATCGCCGAGATGGGCGTGGGCTACAAGGCGATCCGCGAGCGCTTCACCACCCGGGTCAGCCTCGATCCGGCCAACCACAAGATCGTGGCCGAGTACATCGACGGCCCGTTCCGGCACCTTGAGAACCGCTGGTTGTTCAAGGAAGCGCCGAATGGTGGCTGCGCCGTGGATTTCTTCATCACCTACGAGTTCAAGAGCCGGACCCTCGGCCTCCTGATGGGCACGATGTTCGACCGCGCCTTCCGCAAGTTCACCGACGCCTTCGAGGGCCGGGCAGACCGGATGTACGGCACCGCCTGAACGCGTCAGGTCCGGGCCGGCGCGGACACGTGCTCCGGCCGCACGCCCATCCCGATCATCCGGGCGGGCAGGACCTGAAGGATCGGCAGCCTGTCGAGGATCCGCAGGGCGAGCGGAGCCCGGAACGGCGCATCGGCCTTGAGCGTGGTGGCGATCACCCGGGCCTGGATGAACCGCTGTAGCGCCTGCGTCGCCCGGACCGGGAACAACCGCCGGGCCTGGACCCGCGCGAGGTCTGCCTCGGCGACCGGCCCGGACCGCAGTGGCCCGGCCAGGATGTTGGCCGCCGCCACCGCGTCCTGGATCGCGAGATTGATGCCGACCCCACCCACCGGTGACATCGCGTGCGCGGCATCGCCGATGCAGAGCAGGCCGGGGCGGTGCCAGCGCTCCAGCCGGTCGACGGTCACGGTGAGGAGCTTGACCGCGTCCCAGTCGGGAATGGACTCGGTGCGGTCGGCCAGGAACGGTGCCATCTCGGCCACCGCCGCCCGGAAGGCCGGCAGCCCCCTGGCGCGAAGCGTCGTGTCCCCGCCCTTCGGGACCAGGTAGGCGCATTGCCAGATGTCGCCCCGGTCGAGGGTGATCAGGAGACGCCCCGGTGCGAAGCGCCCGGCCGCCGCCTCGGGGTCGCCGTCCCGGCGGGGCAGGCGGAACCACAGCACGTCGATCGGCGCCCCGAAGGCCCGGGGCACCAAGCCGGCGCGTTGGCGCATCCGCGAATGCCGGCCATCCGCGCAGAGCACGAGGTCGGCCCGGATCTCCACCGGCCCGTCCGGCCCTTCGGCCCGCACGCCCGCGACCCGGCCCTCCGCTTCGACGAGGTCGCGTGCCTCGGTCCGGCGGATCAGCCGGAACCCCGGATAGCGGCCCGCCTCGCCGGCGAGAAAGTCCAAGAAATCCCATTGCGGCATGAAAGACAGGAATCGGTTGCGGGTCGGCAGCCGGCTGAAATCGGCGACCCGGTAGCTCCGGCCGTTCACGACTCCCGAGAAGGACTCGACCCGCCGCTGGGGCAGGGCGCGAAAGCGCTCGCCGAGGCCGAGCTCGTCCATCAGGTCGAGGGTGGAGGGGTGGATCGTGTCGCCGCGGAAGTCGCGCAGGAAATCCGCGTGCTTCTCCAGCACCGTCACGGCGATCCCGGCCCGGGCGAAGAGCAGTCCGGCCATCATCCCGGCCGGGCCGCCGCCGACGATGCAGAGCTGGGTCTTCAGGCTGGCCATCGACCCCTCCCGCCGCTGGATCAGTCCGCCAGCGCTCCCTCGAGCAGGCCGAGCGCGTCCGCGACCGCCGCGCGGCGGATCGCGCCGCGTCCGAGGTCGCCGTAGCGCCGCTCCAGGTGCCGGCGTCCGCCGTCGCGCAGGGCCAACCCGAAATGCACCAACCCGACCGGCTTCTCGGCGCTGCCGCCGCCGGGGCCTGCGATGCCCGTGATCGCCACCGCGACCGTGGCACGCGAGGCCGACAGCGCCCCGCAGGCCATCGCCCGGGCCACATCCTCGCTGACGGCGCCGTGCCGGCGGATCAGGTCGATCGGCACCCCGATCGCCTCCGCCTTGGCCTCGTTCGAGTAGGTGACGTAGCCGCGCTCGACCACCGCCGAGGAACCCGGCACCGCGGTGAGCAGCCCCGCCACCAGCCCCCCGGTGCACGATTCGGCCGTGACGATCGTGCGCCCGGCCTTGGCGTAGGCCGCGACCAGCGCCTCGGCGCGGTCCAGAAGCTCCGTGTCGTCGATCATCGCACGCGGTTCGCCCTGGGCCGGAGCGCCCTATCTCGTGTTGTGACGCAAGGCCGGCCCTGGCTCAAGGACCAGCTGCCCAGACAGGAAACCCAACACCGATGATCTTCCCCGCGACCACGGCCTTCTACGCCGCGCTGCTCGCCCTCGTGTATCTCGGCTTGTCCGGGTGGGTGATGGGATCCCGCGTCTCCGACAACGTCCTGTTGGGCGACGGCGGCGACGCATCCCTGCTCAAGCGGGTCCGCACCCACGCCAACTTTTCGGAATACGTCCCGCTGGCGCTGATCCTGATCGCCCTGCTGGAGGCTGGCGGCGGCGGCCACGGTCTGGTCCAGGGCCTGCTGATCGCCCTGCTGGTCGGCCGTATCCTCCACCCGATCGGCATGTTCGCCGCGCCGAACACCCCACGCCAGTTCGCATGCCGGGGCGGCGGGATCCTGCTGACGATGGCCACGATCGCCATCGCGGCGATCGCGCTCCTGCTCCGGACGGCGTGATTTCCTTTTTTGGAGAGGGTGCCTTCGGCGTTCAACGCGGATGAGGGCGGGGGTCGGTCGGAAACCCTTCGGCCTCTTCCTCTCGCAGCGCTAACGGCTTCGCGCGACGGGCCGAACGGATCCCCTCGTCCCGCTCGCGGGGAGAGGGGAAGCCGCGCCGTAAAAGCAGAGACGTGAACATCGCGGCTGGGCGCAGCAAGACGTAGAACGCGGCGGCCAGAATAAGCTTCGGTCCGCCAATGCGAACCAGCCGTTTACCCCTGCCGCATCGCGGTCTCGGCCTCGGCGTCGAGCACCGGGCCGTCCTCTTCGGGGAGGCGGATCGTGGCGGCGGCCTGGGCTGCAAGGCCTTCGGCACGGCCGACGAAACCGAGCTTCTCCGTGGTCGTCGCCTTGATCGAAACGGCAGTGAGCGGCACGCCGGCGATCTCGGCGATGCGGGCGCGGATCGCCTCCCGATGCTGGCCGATCCGCGGCGCCTCGGCCAGGACGGTGATGTCGAGATGGTCGATCCGACCGCCGCGGGCGCGGACGAGGGCACAGGCGTGGGCCAGGAACTGGTCCGAGGAAGCGCCCCGCCAACGCTCGTCGGAGGGCGGGAAATGCGTGCCGATATCGCCGTCCGCGATGGCGCCGAGCAGCGCATCGGTGAGCGCATGCAGCGCCACGTCGCCGTCGGAATGAGCCAGCACGCCGCGATCGGCCGGGATCTTGATGCCGCCCAGCCAGACGTGGTCGCCGGACGTGAAGGCGTGGACGTCGAAGCCGGTGCCGAGGCGGGTGACGTAGGCGGTCATGGCGCGGGCTCCGGGCGCTGGCGTTTCGGTTGAATCGGACGCGAAGGCCCGATCCGCCTCGATCAGGTCGGCGGGCTGGGTGATCTTGCGGTTGGCGATGTCGCCCAGGAACACCACCACCGGCAAGCCCGCCCATTCGGCGAGCGCGCCGTCGTCGGTGAAGCCGTCGAGGCCCTGGCCGGCGGCGTCGCGATGCGCGGCGAGCAGGGGGGCGAAGGCGAAGGCTTGGGGGGTCTGGACCGCGCGCAGGTGCTCCCGGGGCGGGGTCTCGATCACGCGGCCGATACCGGGGGCGATCTCGGCGACGCGCTTGACCGTGTCGGTCACCGGCACGCCGGGTACCGCCGCGCCGTGGTCGCGGCCAGCCGCGATCGCCCGGGCGATCAAGGCCGCATCGACGTAGGGGCGGGCGGCGTCGTGGACCAGTACGATCTCCGGCGCAGCACCCGCCGCCAGCGCCTCGAGGCCGGCACGCACCGAGAGCTGGCGCGTGGCCCCGCCCTCGACGGGGGCGCCGATCTTTTCCCGGAGACCGGGGGCGAGTTCGTCCAAGCAACTGAGGAAGAAGTCTGCCGCGTCGGCGGCGATCACCGGCTGGATCCGGTCGATCGTGTCCTGGGCGGCCAGCGCCGCCAGCGTACGGGTCAGAACGGCCTGGCCGCCGACCCTGCGGTACTGCTTGGGCGTGCCGCCGCCGATGCGGATGCCGCGACCGGCCGCCACGACCACCGCGGCGACGCCGGACTCCGTATCCGCGGGTCCGGTGGCAGGCGTGCCGATGGCGGGCATGGGCGGGAAACTCGTGGGATCCTGGCGCGGGAAACGGGGGCGGGCTCGCGGGCCAGCCGTGCTGCCGAACCTCTGCCGGTGAGGGTGCCCGTCGTTTAAGCGGGGGAGGGCTCGAAATCAACGCGCGGTATCCGCTTGCCAGCGGATCGCCCTTGCCTCATTGTTGTGCAGAATGGCGATTGATCATTATTTAAGCGCGCTGCGCCGTGGACGTCCGGGTGGCGGGGAGAAATCCCCCGCCCCGCTCTGCCTGCTCGCGCCCCTGTCCGGGGTCACCGACCTGCACATGCGTCGGATCGCCCGGCGCTGCGGCGCCGACGCGGTGGTGTCCGAAATGGTGGCGGCACGGGAGTTCACCCGCGGCGCCGGCGAGGCGACCCTGCGGGCCGACGGCTCCGGGGTCGACCTGCACGTGGTCCAGTTGGCCGGCTGCGAGGCAGAGCCCATGGCCGAGGCCGCACGCCTCGCGGAGGCCGGTGGCGCCGACGTGATCGACGTCAACATGGGTTGCCCGGCCAAGATCGTCACCGGAATCGCGTCGGGCTCGGCCCTGATGCGCGATCTCGACCATGCCGAACGGCTGCTCGCGGCCGTGCGCGGCGCGGTGTCGGTGCCGGTCACCGTTAAGATGCGGCTCGGCTGGGACGACGCGACCCGCAACGCCGTCGATCTGGCGACCCGGGCCGAGCGGCTCGGGCTCAACGCCGTCACGGTCCACGGGCGGACCCGGCAGCAATTCTACAAAGGCGTGGCCGACTGGGCCGCGATCCGCCCCGTGGTCGAGGCGGTGTCGATCCCGGTGATCGCTAACGGCGACGTGGTCGACCTCGCCAGCGCCCGGGCGTGCCTGGCCGCCTCCGGCGCCGCCGGGGTGATGATCGGGCGCGCGGCCACAGGGCGGCCCTGGCTGGTCGGGCAGGTCGCGGCGGCGCTGGCCGGCCGGCCGACGGATCCGCCGTCTCGGGCCGAGCAGGCCGGGATGGCGGCCGCGCATTACGCCGGGCTGCTGTCGCTCTACGGCCGCCATATGGGCGTGCGCCACGCCCGCAAGCACCTCGCCGCCTATGCCGAGACCGGCGGGGCGCTGGAGCCGGCCGAGCGCGCCGCCCTCCTCACCACCACCGATCCCGAGGTGGCGCTGGCCCTTCTGGCGCGCGCCTTCGGGGCGTCCGAGACCATCCGGGAGGCCGCGTGACCGAGGACGCCTTTCCGCAGGAGCCCGGCGGCCGGCGCGCCACGTCCGGGGAGGCCGTGCTCAACGCCCTGCCGCTGCCGGTCCTGACCATCGGGGGCGACGAGCGGATCCTCCACTGCAACCACGCCGCGGAGGCGTTCTTCGACTATTCCGCGCGCCTGATGCAGCGGCGTCGCCTGCGCGACATCATCCCGTTCGCGTCGCCGATCATCGCGCTCGTGGCCGACGTCCGGCGCCGCCGGGCCAGCGTCAGCGAATACCGGGTCGAGCTGACCCAGCCCCGCCTCGGTCTGGAGCGTAGCGTCGACGTGTTCGCCACGCCGCTCGCCGACGACGACGACGCCGTGGTGATGATGCTTCAGGAGCGCACCATCGCGGACAAGATGAACCGCCAGCTCACCCATCGCGGCGCCGCCCGCTCGATGGTGGCGCTCGGTGCGATGCTGGCCCACGAGATCAAGAACCCGCTCGCCGGCATCCGCGGCGCCGCGCAGCTCCTGGAGGGCACCGGCGCCGAGGAGGACCGGATGCTCACCCGGTTGATCTGCGACGAATCCGACCGGATCGTGCGGATCGTAGAGCGGATGGAGCTGTTCGGTGACGAGCGCCCGGCCGATCGCGGCGCGGTCAACGTCCACGGGGTGCTCGACCAGGTGAAGCGCTCGGCCCAGAGCGGGTTCGCGCGCCATATCCGCTTCGTCGAGACCTACGATCCGTCGCTGCCGCCGGTGCTCGGAAGCCGCGACCAGTTGATCCAGGTGATCCTGAACCTCGTGAAGAACGCCGCCGAGGCGATCGGCCCGGATGCGGTCGAGGGCGAGATCACCCTGTCCACCGCGTTCCGCACCGGCCTGCGCCTGCAGGTGCCGGGCTCGCGCGAGCGGGTCAGCCTGCCGATCGAGGTCGCGATCCGCGACAACGGCCCGGGCATCTCGGCCGACCTGCTGCCGGACCTGTTCGACCCCTTCGTGACCACCAAGTCACAGGGCTCCGGCCTCGGACTTGCATTGGTCGCCAAGATCGTGGGCGACCACGGCGGCATCGTCGAGTGCGATCCCGCCCCCCGCCGCACGACGTTCCGCATTCTTCTGCCGATGTCGAGCGCCCGCGACGGGCGTGAATCGTCGGTCGACCCTTGAAATCGTCTTGTGTTTCGGCCGCCCGGCCGGACGTCTGAGTAGAGAGTCATGCCGAACGGCCACATCATCGTCGCCGACGACGACGCCGCCATCCGCACGGTGCTGAACCAGGCACTATCCCGGGCGGGCTACGAAGTCCGCTCGACGGGCAATTGCGCAACCCTCTGGCGCTGGGTCGCGCAGGGCGAGGGCGACCTCGTCATCACCGACGTGGTGATGCCCGACGAGAACGTGTTCGACCTGCTGCCCCGCATCAAGCGGGTGCGGCCGGAACTGCCGATCATCGTCATGAGCGCGCAGAACACCTTCATGACGGCGATCCGCGCCTCCGAGCGCGGGGCCTACGAGTACCTGCCGAAACCCTTCGACCTGAAGGAGCTTATCGCCATCGTGGGCCGCGCGTTGTCGCGTCCCCGCGGGGCGCCCGCGGCCGGCGCGCCGCCCGACAACGAGGATATCCCGCTGGTCGGGCGCTCGCCCGCCATGCAGGAGATCTACCGGGCGCTCGCCCGGCTGATGCCCACCGACCTCACCGTGATGATCACCGGAGAGTCCGGTACCGGCAAGGAGCTGGTCGCCCGGGCGCTGCACGATTACGGCCGCCGCCGCACCGGCCCGTTCGTGCCGGTCAACATGGCCGCGATCCCGCGCGACCTGATCGAATCCGAGCTGTTCGGCCACGAGAAGGGCGCCTTCACGGGCGCGCTCCAGCGCTCCGCCGGCCGGTTCGAACAGGCCGAGGGCGGCACCCTGTTCCTCGACGAGATCGGCGACATGCCGATGGAGGCCCAGACCCGGCTCCTGCGCGTGCTGCAGCAGGGCGAGTACACCACGGTCGGCGGCCGCGTTCCGATCAAGACCAACGTCCGGATCATCGCGGCGACCAACAAGGACCTGCGGATCTCGATCCAGCAGGGGATCTTCCGCGAAGACCTGTTCTTCCGGCTGAACGTCGTGCCCCTGCGGCTGCCGGCCCTGCGCGAGCGGTCCGAGGACGTGCCGGACCTGATCCGGCACTTCTTCGTGCTGGTCGAGCGCGAGGGCCTGACCCGCAAGTCGCTCGACGGCGACGCCATGGAGCGGCTCAAGCGGTACCGCTGGCCCGGCAACGTCCGCGAGTTGGAGAATCTGGTCCGCCGGCTCGCCGCCCTGTACCCGCAGGAGACGATCACCGGCCCGGTGATCGAGGCCGAGCTCGATACCCTGCCGCTCGCCGCCCCGGCCTCGGCGAACGGCAGCGCCCGCAAGGCCAACGGCGAATCAGAGACCCTGTCCAGCGCGGTGGAGCGCCACCTGTCGGACTACTTCTCCGGCTACCGGGACACGCTGCCGCCGCCCGGGCTCTATCACAGGATCCTGCGGGAGATCGAAGGCCCGCTGATCGGCGCGGCGCTCGCTGCCACGCGGGGCAACCAGATCCGCGCGGCGGAACTGCTGGGGGTCAACCGCAACACCCTGCGCAAGAAGGTCCGCGACCTCGACCTGCAGGTTTTCCGCACCGCCCGGTAGGGGGCCGGCGTACGAGCCGCCTGGCGGGACCCCGTGACGGGCCCCGTCCGCTCAGCGGCGCGGCAGGATCGGGTCGCCGCGCATCAGGGCGTTGAGCCGCTCGGTATCGAACCCGTTCGGGATGCTGGGCACGGCCGCCTTGGGCGTCGGCACGGCCTTGACCGGCGCTGGAAGCGACCCGGTGGCCGAGGGCTCGGCTTGGGCGGCGCGCACCACGGCCGGCGGCGCCAGGTGGGCGAGCCGGTCGGCGCTGACGAAGGCGACGATCGCCGTCGAGACCAGCACGAGGACGCCGCCGAAAAGGGAACGCAGGATACGCACGCAGACGACCCGGAACGCGACTGGAGACGGCAACAGATTACCCGCCGGCCCGTTAACGAAGCCCACCCCAAATCGTCGGGATGGGTGCCAATGTTCGGGAGGCGATATTGACCAACGTCCAGGCCACCGCCAGCGACAGCGCGTTCATTCAGGGGCGCAACGCCCGCCTGTACGGCAAGCCGGCAAGCGAATGTCCCTATCCGGACGGCTCGGAAGAGCATGCCGCCTGGATGCAAGCTTACGAGGAGGCGGTGGTCTCCGATCCGCCCGAGACGCCGTGAGCGATGGGGCCGGGTCGGCGTTAGGCGGTTCAGGCCTCCTCGGTCACGGACCGCATGAGGTTTGAGCCCGCCCGACGCAGGACATCTTCGGCCCATTGATTGAGGCTCGTTCCGGCGAGTTCCGCCGCGCGGGCTGCCTGGGCATGGATTTTCGGGTCAATCCGGAGCATCAGCTTGCCGGAATAAGCCTTTTCCGGCTCCTTTCCGATCGCTCGGCACGCCGCGGTGTAGTCGTCCACCGCCTCATGAAACGCGGCCTTCAGCTCGGGCACGGTGTCCGCGTGAAAGCTGATCACATCGTTGATGCCAGCGATTTGGCCGACGAAAAGCTCATCCTCCTCGTCAAACGCGACGCGGGCACGAAAGCCCTGATAGGTCATCGTGTTCACGGCGACTCTCCCGGTGTGACACCGATTTTGACGAGAAACTCGCGTGTGGCGCGCACCTGATAGCGCGCGGCCTCGTTGGCCGGATGCGGCCGATGGAAAGCAGCCACGACGCCTCTGTACGCGAAACGCACCCGTGACCCGGTCCCTTCAATAAGCCGACATCCGACTGCCAGCAGCAAGCTCTCGATGGCGTGCCATTCGATCGAGGCCGGCACCGGATCCTTGTAGATGGCGCGCAAATTACGCGCATGCCGGCTGTTCATTTCGCGCCCGATCTCGGCGCACGAGATATCACGAGCTGATATCGCCCTAGGCTCATGGGGTCAATCTGGAGGTCGTGCGTCCGCCCCTCTAGCGGCGCCACGCTTGACCTCGCCCAAGCCCGCGGGCTTCGTGTGTCGCAGCGCAACGCGATCCCAGAGCCACAATGTCCCTGACGCCCAAGCCCGAATCCAAGGACAAGTACGGGGCTGCGACGCGCCTCGTCCATGCGGGCCGCGATCCGGGCGCGCAGCACGGCTTCGTCAACACGCCGATCTATCGCGGCTCGACCGTGCTCTATCCGACCTACGACGCGATCAAGAACCGGCGCGGGCGCTACAATTACGGCACCTCGGCGACGCCCACGATGGATTCGCTCACCGATGCCTGGACGGAGCTTGCCGGCGCCGCCGGCACCGTGGTGACGCCCTCGGGATTGTCGGCCCTCACCATCGCGTTGATGGCCGCGGTCTCGGCCGGCGACCACCTCCTCGTCACCGATTCCGCCTACCGGCCGACCCGGCAGTTCTGCGACGGCGTCCTGGCCCGGTTCGGCGTCGCGGTCACCTATTACGATCCGACCGTGGGAGCCGGCATCGCGGAGCTGATGCAACCGAACACCAAGGCGGTGCTGGTCGAGGCGCCGGGCTCCCAGAGCTTCGAGATGCAGGACATTCCGGCCATCGCCGAGGTCGCACATGCGCGAGGCGCCTGCGTGATCATGGACAACACCTGGGCGACGCCGCTGCTGTTCCCGCCCCATGAACGCGGGGTCGACATCGCGGTCGAGGCCGGCACCAAGTATCTCAGCGGTGGCTCGGACCTGCTGATCGGCCTGACCTCCGCCAACGCCGCGTATTACCCGGCGGTACGGCGCACCTTCGATCACCTCGCCCCCTGCGCCGGCGCCGAGGACATCTTCCTGGCGCTCCGGGGTATGCGCACCATGGCGCTGCGCCTGCGCGAGCACGGCCGGGCCGGGCTCGAGATGGCCCGGTGGTTCCAGGCGCGGCCGGAGGTGCTGCGGGTGCTGCATCCGGGGCTGCCGGAGGATCCCGGCCACGCGATCTGGAAGCGCGACTTCTCCGGCGCTTCCGGGCTGTTCGGGGTGATCCTCAAGCCCGTGCCCGAGGCGGCGGTCGCCGGGATGCTGGACGGGCTGGAGCTGTTCGGGATGGGCTTCTCGTGGGGCGGCTTCGAGAGCCTGGTGATCCCGTTCGACTGCGCCGGCTACCGGACGGCGACCCAGTGGGCGCCCGGCGGCCCGGCCCTGCGCTTCCATATCGGGCTGGAGGACATCTCCGACCTCCAGGCCGATCTCGACGCCGGCTTCGCGCGCCTGCGAGCCGCGTCCTGACGGTGCGCCGTCACCGCGCGCGATGACGGCGGACTGACGGGGCATTTGACCTTCCCGTCCGATCCTGATTGACCGGCCGGGCATGACCACGAGCCTCTCCGCCGACGGCATTCCGCGCCGCGCACCTGTCGATCGGATCGGCCGCGGGCTCGACGCGCTGAGCCTGACCCATGCCCGCGCCGCGGCCGCCCTGCTGGCGCTCTGCCTGCTGCTGTTCCTGCCCGGGCAGATCTCCCTGCAGCCGATGGACCGGGACGAGCCGCGCTTCGCCCAGGCCTCGAAGCAGATGCTGGAGAGCGGCGACTTCGTCGACATCCGCTTCCAGGGCGAGGCCCGGCACAAGAAGCCGGTCGGAATCTATTGGGCGCAGGCCGCCGCGGTGGCGGCGGGCGAGGCGCTCGGCGTGCCCGACGCGCGCCGGCAGATCGCCCTCTATCGCATCCCGTCGCTGATCGGCGCGACCGCCTCGGTGCTGCTCGCCTACTGGGCCGCGCTCGCCTTCCTGCCCCGCCGCCTCGCGCTGCTGGCGGCCGCCCTGTACGGCGCCGGGCTGATGCTCTCGGCCGAGGCGCATCTGGCCAAGACCGACGCGCTGCTCGCCGCCTGCGCCACCGCGAGCCTGGGGGCGCTAGCCCGGGTATGGCTGGCGTCCCGGGCCGGCGGACCCTTGGGTCGCGCCGTCTTCCCCGCCTTCTGGCTCGGGATGGCGCTCGGCATCCTGATCAAGGGCCCGATGGTGCCGCTGTTCGTGGTGCTGCCGGCCCTGATCCTGTCGGTGGTGGCGCGCTCGGGTCGCTGGCTCCTGGCGCTGAAGCCGTGGGCGGGGCTGGCGCTCACGCTGCTGCTGGTGGCCCCCTGGTTCGCGGCGATCGCCTGGAAGAGCGGCGGCGCCTTCTATGCTGAGGCGGTAGGGCACGACATGCTGGCCAAGGTCGGCGGCGGGGCCGAGCGGCACTGGGCCCCGCCCGGGGCCTACGCGCTGGCGTTCTTCGCGACCTTCTGGCCCGGCGCGGCCTTCGCGGCGATGAGCCTGCCGCTGGCTTGGCGCGCCCGGCGCGAGCCGGCCTTCGCGTTCCTGATCGCTTCCGTGCTGCCGGCCTGGCTGATCTTCGAGGCGGTGCCGACCAAGCTGCCCCACTACGTCCTGCCGCTGATGCCGTGGCTCGCCATCCTCACCGCCCTGGCCCTGTCCCGCGGTGCGCTCGACCCGCGTCTGCGCGGGGCGCGGGCGACCGCCCTGCTCGTGCCGGCGATTCCTGTGGGTCTGACGCTCGGTCTGTGCCTGGCCGGCTGGCGCCTGGACAGCCACACGCTCCCCTGGGCCGCGCTGCCGCTGCTCGCCGCCGCCTGCGCGGTGGCAGTCCAGGCCTGGATGGCCTTCGCGGGCGGCAGGCCCGAGCGCGCCCTCGTGCTCGGGATCCTCGCGTCCTGCCTGCTCGGGCCGGCGGTACTCGGCGTGGCGCAACGCGCGCTGCCGGCCCTGAAGGTCTCGCCGCGGCTCGCCGCCCTGCGCGACCGCGTGGGCTGCGCGAACCCGCAGGTCGCGAGCCTCGGCTACCGGGAGCCGAGCCTGGTGTTCCTGGCCGGCACCGATCTCGCCCTGCCGCCGGACGGCGCCGCCGCCAGGCAGTTCCTCGAGGCCGGCGACTGCCGGCTGCTGTTCGTGGAAGCCCGGGAGCGGGACGACTTCAACGCCGCCTGGCCGGTGGCGCGGGGCGCGCCCGCGCCGCTCGCCGAGGTCGAGGGCTTCAACCTCAACACCGGCCGGCGGGTCTTCGTGACCGCCTACGGGGTGGCCCCGTGACCGGCGCGCCGAACCTCAGCGTGGTCGTGCCGGTCAAGAACGAGGCCGGCAACATCGCCCCCCTGGTGGCCGAGATCGAGGCCGCCTGCACGCCGCTCGGCTTCGAGCTGATCTACGTCGACGACGGCTCCACCGACGGCACGCCGGCGGCCCTGGCGGCGGCCCGCGCCGGCCGGCCGTGGATGCGGGTGGTGCGGCATGCGCGCGGTGGCGGCCAGTCCGCGGCGGTGCGCAGCGGCGTCCTGGCCGCGCGGGCGCCGGTCGTCGCGACCCTCGACGGCGACGGCCAGAACGACCCGGCCTTCATCCCGGCCCTGCTGGCCGCCCTGGAGGCGGGCGGCGCGCAGGCCGGGCTCGCCCAGGGCGAGCGGCGCGGACGCAAGGATGGGCGCTTCAAGATGCTGCAATCGCGCATCGCCAACGGCGTGCGCGGGCGCATCCTCAAGGACGCCACCCGGGATACCGGCTGCGGCCTGAAGGTCTTCCGCCGGGCCGTGTACCTCCGGCTGCCCTATTTCGACGCCCTGCACCGGTTCATGCCGGCCCTGATGGTGCGCGAAGGGTTTTCGGTGGTCCACCACGACGTGATCGACCGGCCGCGGCTCACCGGCGTCTCGAATTACGGCCTGTTCGACCGGCTCTGGGTCGGGCTCCTCGACCTCGCCGGGGTCTGGTGGCTGATCCGACGCAAGCGCGCCGACCCGCAGCCCGCCGAGATCGCCTCCGATACCGCCATGCCCGCAGACCAGGATGTCGGATGCTGATCCAGCTCGCGCGCGATCTGCCGGACTATTTCTACGACGTGTTCGTCACCCGGCTCGACTTCTGGGTGGTGTTCGGCATCATCGCTCAGCTGGTGTTCGGCTCCCGCTTCATCCTGCAATGGATCGCCAGCGAGCGCGCCGGCCGGAGCGTGATGCCGCTCTCGTTCTGGTTCCTGTCGATCCTGGGCGGGCTGATGACCCTGGTCTACGGATTCGTGCGCCGGGAACCGGTGATCATCATCGGCCAGGGCCTGTCCACCGGCATCTACCTGCGCAACCTGGCGCTGATTTTTCGCGAGCAGCGGCGACGTCGGAGCGACCCGGCATGACCCGCGCTCCCGTGCCGGCCTTCTACGACGACCTCGACGCCAGCTTCGCCGAGCTGTGGCGGCTCTTGGACGAGGGCGCCGCGCAGGGCCGGAGCGGCTTCCACCTGCCGGCCCTGGCGACGCTCGGACCCGAAGGCCCCCGCCTGCGCACGGTGGTGCTGCGCGCCGCCGACGCGAGATCCGGCATCCTGCGGTTCCATTGCGACCGCCGCTCCGACAAGGCCGCCGAGATCCTGGCGCACCCGGCCTGCGCACTCTCCGCCTACGACGCGGCGGCCAAGATCCAGATCCGGATCGAGGGCCGGGCGACGCTCCACACGGACGATGCCGTGGCGGAGGAAGCCTGGGCCGGCTCCCGGGCGATGAGCCGGGTCTGCTACGGCGCCGCCCCCGCTCCGGGCACGGCGCTGCCCACGGGGGACGCCTACACGCTGCCCGACGAGACGGCGGCGGCGACCCTCGGCCGGCCGCATTTCGCCGTCGTCAGGGTACGGGCCGCGCGCCTCGACTTCCTCTACCTTGACCGCCGCGGCCATCGCCGGGCCGCCTGGACCCGGGGCCAGGGTGACTGGACCGGCAGCTGGATCGCCCCGTAAGCCTCACACCGCGGAATGACGGCATTCGGATCGCGCAAACAGCATTAAAATAACGTTCTTTCTTCATTCAAACGCCAGCCTCGCCAAATAATAAGCTTTCATAGCGTCGCTTGATCGAGACAATGCCGTTTCTGTTCTCTCGGAACGGGCAGCGTAGACATCGATCGGCAACAATCCATCTTTCCGCCATTCACATTAATCGACACAGATCTCTCGGGCACGTTCGCCATCGCGCCAAGCAGAGGCTTCCATGGAACTGATAGCCAAGATCAATATTCCCACGAAGCTCTTTTCTGTCATTGCGTTGATGAGTATACTCTTCTTCGGATCAGCTTGGTACACATCACAGAACGTCGCCGGAATCGACGTCGCCTACACGATCCTGCTCGACAAGGAATCGAAGGCGGTCGTCCGGGTGGCGCGTTTGAACCGCGTCGTCGCGCAGCTGAGCTACGTGGCCTTCCGCAGCGCGGCAGAAGCCGGCACGGCGGACGGGACCCGGGTCGGCATGGGCCTCGAGGGCCTCGTGGCCGAAGCCGCGAAGTTGGTCGAAGACGCCCGTCGCGACGCACCCGCCTTCCGGGAGCGGATCGACCGGATCGCTACGCAATTCGACCTCTACGCCCGGACCGTTGGGGACATGCGTAGCCTCGCCGACAAGGGCCAGGGCAGCGAGGCCCTGGTGCTCGCACACCGGACGGCCGAACCGATCCGGGCGGACCTGACCGAGGCCGCCCGCACCCTCGTGGACGACATGGATGTCTCGGTCCAGAAGCGGTCGGACGACCTCACCGTCGAGACCAACGCGACCCGCTCCCTGCTGCTGACCGTGTCGCTCATCGGTATCGCCACGGGCATCGTCGGGGGCGGCCTGGTCGTGATCTACGGCGTGACGCGCCCGATCCGCCGGCTGACGGATGTGCTGCGGCGCATGGCGGACGGCGAGATCGGGGCCGAGATCCCGGAGGCGCGGCGCGGCGACGAGATCGGCCTGATCGGCCGCGCCGTGGAGGGCATCAAGGCGCTCGTCGCCCAGAAGGCCGCCGAGCAGGCCGAGATCCGGCGGATGGCGGACGAGGCCGCCGCCGAGGCGCGCCGCCAGGCGATGCTGGAACTGGCCGACGGCTTCCAGGGCACGGTCGGCCGGATCATCGGCCAGGTCTCGTCCTCGGCCACCGAGCTGCAGGCCACCGCGCAGGCCATGACCGCCACCGCGACCCAGACCGCCAGCCAATCCACCGCCGTGGCGGCCGCCGCCGAGGAGGCCGCCTCCAACGTCAACACGGTGGCGAGCGCGGCCGAGGAGCTGGGCTCGTCGGTCCAGGAGATCAGCCGGCAGGTGGACGGATCCGCCAAGCTCGCTCAGGGCGCCGTGTCCGAGGCAGACCAGACCGCGACGCTGGTGCAGGAGCTGAGCGCCGCCGCCGCCAAGGTCGGTGACGTGGTCCGGCTGATCACCGACATCGCGGCCCAGACCAACCTGCTCGCCCTCAACGCCACGATCGAGGCCGCGCGCGCCGGCGAGGCCGGGCGCGGCTTCGCCGTGGTGGCGGCCGAGGTGAAGGAGCTGGCAAACCAGACCGCCCGGGCCACCGAGGAGGTCGCCGGCCAGATCGGCCAGATCCAGACATCCACCGGCGCGGCCGTCTCGGTGATCGCGGCGATCACCGCTCGGATTAAGGAGATCGAGGCGGTCGCCACCACCATCGCGGCCGCGGTGGAGGAGCAAGGGGCGGCCACCCAGGAGATCGTGCGCAACGTCGGGCAGGCGGCGCAGGGCACCGGCGAGGTGACCAGCAACATCGCCGGCGTGGCCGGCGCCGCCGCGGAGACCGGCCGGGCGGCCGGCCAAGTCCTCGACGCGGCCTCCGAGCTGTCGCGCCAGTCCGAGCATCTCAGCGGCGAGGTCGACCGGTTCCTGGAGACGATCCGGGCCGCCTGAGCCGGGGGGCGCGCCGCGCGTCCACCCGGGATGGCGGCCGAGATGTCAGCCGGGATAGCAGCTCTGCGTCGCGTACCCCTGTCATGGGCGCGACGCCGGGCGTAAAGCCGCAGCACCGTCCGCCCGCTCGGGTCGATCGGGAGGACACCGTGGGCCTGGTCTACGCGCTCGCCGCCTATCTGAGCTGGGGCCTGCTGGTCCCGGTGCATTTCCGCATGCTCGGGGCGTTCAGCCCCAACCACATCCTGGCCGAGCGGATCGTCTGGTCGAGCCTGTTCGCGGGCGCCCTGGCCCTGGCGCTCGCGGCGCGACGGCGCCTGAACCTGCCGCTGCCCCTGCGCCCGCGCCACGCCCTTCTGGCGGTCTCAGCCGCGATGATCGGGGTGAACTGGCTGCTCTACCTCTACGCGATCGACCGCGGACACCTGCTCGACGCGAGCCTCGGCTACTACATCAATCCCCTGGTGAGCGTGGCGTTCGGGCGCGTGGTGTTCGGCGAGCGGCTGCGGCCCCTGCAGGTCGTGGCGGTCACGATCGCGGCGACGGGCGTGGCCGTCGCCGTAGTGTGGGCGGGGGAGTTACCGGCCCTCTCGCTGTCGCTCGCGGTCAGCTTCGCACTCTACGGGCTGGTGCGGAAGTTTGTGGGAGTCGATGCTCTGGTCGGGTTCCTGACCGAGACGCTGCTGCTCCTGCCGCTCGCGATCCTGTGGCTCGTGCTCTCGCCCGAGCCGTTCCTGCCGGCCGAGCCCAGGAACCTAACGCTGCTGATGCTGACCGGGCTCACCACGGCGCTCCCGCTGATCTGGTTCGCCGCCGCCGCGGTGCGCCTGCGGCTGACCACGCTGGGCCTGCTGCAATACGTCGCCCCGACCTGCCTGCTCGGCCTGAGCGTCCTGGTCTATGGCGAGCACGTGGAGCCGCACCGGGCGGCCATGTTCGCCCTGATCTGGCTGGCGCTGGCCCTCTACAGCATCGATGCCCTCCGCGGCCGGCGGCCGGTGGACCCTGTGGTTGAGGTCCGGTCGGATCCCGACCCGATGCGTGTATAAGGAATACCCTGCGCCCCGCGGGGCGAGCGACGGGATTTCGGCGAGCCGATGAGAGAATCCGAGGGCGGCCAAGGCGTCGTCACCGATGCCGATTACAGGAATCTCGCCGAGACGCTGCCGCAGCTGGCTTGGATCGCCGAGGCCGACGGGACCATCGTCTGGTACAACCAACGCTGGTACGATTACACGGGCAGCACCCTGGACGAGATGCGCGGCTGGGGCTGGCGCGCCGTCCACCACCCCGACCACGTCGATGCCGTCACCGAGCGCTTCCGGGCGGCGATCCTGCTCGGCCAGTCCTGGGAGGACACGTTTCCGCTGCGCGGGCGCGACGGGATCTACCGCTGGTTCCTGTCTAAGGCGCTGCCGCACCGGGACGAGGCCGGGACCATCCTGCGCTGGTACGGCACCAACACCGACATCTCCCGCCGCCGCGCCGTCGAGGAGCGCCTGCGCGATTCCGAGCAGCGCTTCCGGGCGCTGGTGGACGCCTCCGCGGCGGTGATCTGGAACACCAACGCGGTGGGCGAGCTGATGCCGCCGCAGGTCCGGTGGAGCACCTATACCGGCCAGACCGAAGAGGCCTACCAGGGCTGGGGCTGGGTCGACGCTGTCCATCCCGACGACAGCGCGCACGCGGCCGATGCCTGGGCCGCCTCCGTGGAGGCGCGCAAGCCCTACGAGGTCGAGTACCGCCTGCGCCGCCACGACGGCGCCTGGCGGGCCATGGAGGTGCGGGGCGTGCCCGTGCTCGCCGCGGACGGCACTTTGCGCGAATGGGTCGGCACCTGCGTCGACGTCACGGAGCGCAAGGAGGCCGAGGAGGAGGTCGAGCGGGCGCGCCAGGCCGCGGAGGCGGCCAACCGGGCGAAAAGCCAGTTCATCGCCAACATGAGCCACGAGCTGCGCACGCCGCTCTCGGCGGTGATCGGCTATTCCGAGATGCTCGGCGAGGAGCTTGAGGATATCGGCCAGGCCGCCCTGCTGCCAGACCTGCGCAAGATCGAGGCGGCCGCCCGGCATCTGCTGTCGCTGATCAACGACGTGCTCGACATCTCGAAGATCGAGGCCGGGCGCATGACCGCCTCGGCCGAGACGTTTTCCGTCTCGGACCTGCTGCGGGACGTGGTCGATTCCACCGGCTCGCTGGTGGAGAAGAAGGGCAACCGCTTCGTCCTCGATGTGGGCGATGAGGCAGGCGAGGCCGGCCTCGGGTCGATGCACCAGGACCAGACCAAGATCCGCCAGTGCCTGCTCAACCTGATCGGCAACGCCGCCAAGTTCACCGAGAAGGGGACGATCCGCCTCACCGTGCGGCACCACCGGGAGGAGGCGGCGGACTGGCTGTCCTTCGCGGTCACCGATACCGGCATCGGCCTGTCCGAGGCGCAGATCGCGCGCCTGTTCGAGCGCTTCGTGCAGGCCGACGACTCGACCACCCGCCAGTTCGGCGGCACCGGCCTCGGCCTCGCGATCACCCGGGCCTTCTGCCAGACCATGGGCGGCGACATCGCGGTGACCAGCACGGAAGGGCAGGGCGCGACCTTCACGATCCGCCTGCCGGCGGTGCTCAAGCCGGAGGACGAGCCGCAGGAGGTCACCGCCGAGGCCGAGGCGACGGCGGTCGAGTCGCACGAGCAGCACGAGACGGTCCTGCTGGTGGACGACGACCCCGCCGCCCGGGAGCTGCTCCAGCGCTTCCTCGAGCGCGAGGGGTTCCACGTCCGCACCGCCAATGACGGCCGGGCCGGCCTGACGCTCGCCCGGGCGCTCAAGCCGCGGGCGATCCTGCTCGATGTCGAGATGCCGCGCATGGACGGCTGGGCGGTGCTGCACGCGGTCCGCAGCGATCCCGATCTCGCCGGGACGCCGGTGATCATGACCTCGGTGGTGGCCGAGCAGGGACTCGGTCAGGCGCTCGGCGCCACCGACTACTTCGTCAAGCCGATCGACTGGGACCGGCTGAAGAGCATGATGGAGCGCTACCGCCCGGAGGGCCCGGGGGAGGCGCGCGTCCTCGTGGTCGACGACGACCCGGATGCCCGGGAGCGCCTGCGCCGGTCGCTCGGCCGCGAGGGTTGGACCGTGGACGAGGCCGAGAACGGACGGATCGCCCTGGAGCGGGTCAGCCAGACGCGCCCGAGCCTGATCCTGCTCGACCTGATGATGCCGGAGATGGACGGGTTCGGCTTCCTGCGGGCGCTGCGCGCCCGGCCGGACGGCGACGTGCCGGTGGTGGTGCTCACCGCCAAGGAGATCACCAGCGCCGAGAAGGCGAGCCTCGGCGCCCAGGCCGACCGGGTGATCGCCAAGGGCTCCATGAGCCTCGCCGAGATCGGCCGGCAGCTGCGGGTGCTCTACGCGCGCTCCGCCGCCGAACCCGTCTCCGGCCGGCTCCAGGGCCTGATCGAGCGGCTCGCCGAGAACGATGTGGGAGAAACACAATGAGCGACAACGGGATCGATCCGGACAAGGCGGCGGCGATCCGCCTGCGGGCGCGGCTGGCGGTGGTGGAGCGGGCGGCGTGGTTCGGCCTCGTCCACGCGATGAAAACGCAGCCCGCCGAGACCGAGGCCTACATCGCCTCCGAGCGGGCGCGCTGTGCGGAAGGCTTTGCCGGAACCGCCTGGGCCAAAGACCTCACCGATGCCGAGCGCAAGATGCTCGGCGCGGAGGTCGATGCCGGGCTGGCGCAGCTGATCGCGGATGCGCGGCAAGAAATATAGATCGACCTATTGTAGCGCACAAACACGCACGCATAGACACGTCGGCAGTCAAGCAAAAAAACAATTCAACGGAACATCTCACAGCAAGAAACGAGATCGGATATTTCTCTTCCAGCCTGTTTGACTGCTCGATCACAGCCGCGTGACGGTTCCGACCAACGGATATCCCAATCGTTCCCCTCATCCTGAGGTGCTGCGCAGCAGCCTCGAAGGAGGCCTCCAGCCAGCCGCGCGATCCCTGGAGGGCTCCTTCGAGGCCTCCGCTTCGCTCCGTCGCCTCAAGATGAGGGCGTGGGTGGGAAAGACCAGTCCAACAACTTTTTATGCTTCGTGCGTTCCTATCCTCTACAGCCTGAAGAAAGTTTTTATCCGACCTCTCTGATGTAGATATTGTAGGTCACGCCATGGATATCGGGCGCGTCGCTGTGCTTGATGAACCCCATGCGGAGATACATCGGCAGCGCCACAGCCATGATCGGCGACGTATGAAGTGCGATGATCGGCGAACGATCGCGTGAGGCACGATCGATGCAGGCCTGGGTCAGTTGCCGACCGAGGCCCCACCCTCGGGCTTCAGGTGCCACGACAAGCATTCTTATGATCGGCCAAGATGGATCGAAGTACGATGCCTTGGGCTTGTGGGGTCCAACATAAACAACGCCTCCGACAATTCGTCCTGCATTCTCCGCAACGATGATTTCGCCCTCTTCGGCAAGATCCCCCATACGAGACACGCCAGCAGCCATGGCTGGCCAGTCCGTATACTCGGACTTAAATTGCTCAAAGGCCGCAAGAGCGATGCTGCCGAGTTGAGCCTTGTCCTGTGAAACGTAGTTCCGTAGAGTCATGATTGTGTCAAACAAGACATCATGGGACGCAGAACCGAAATCATAGCCGCCGTTCCAGCGCATGTCCACGAAACCACACAAACATCTCGGCACTAATTGATGTTATTATTTTAAATTTATTACAATCTCAACAAACGTTCGTCGGGATAGATATTTACGTAGTAGAAACGACACATGCGTCGTCAATAATGGAATTCTGCTGAACGACAATTCCAAGGGTCAGCGGGCCATGCAAACAGAACCGTATCTCCCAATCAATTTCACCATCCCCTCAGAGGCATGGGAGGAAATCGACCGCATACGGCAGTTTTGGAATATCAAATTTGACGATAAGACCGGCGTTCTCATGATCGGCTAGGGAAGGACTATAATGAACGATGGCAGATCATGGATTCGCAGCATCGCAAGCTTCCAAAAAATATCAGAAAGACACAAAATCGAACACGGCATTTAGATACTTTCCGAGCATGAGGTTGTGTTTTTTACGACACCCGAATTCTACGATCAATTCGAGGACAAGGTTATAAGATTCGAGCAGGACAAATATTTTTTCCTGGCGCCAAATTGAAGACACCCGCGATCACGTGCTTCAAGGCCTGTCCCGAAAGCTAAGACTCCCGGAACACGTCGCACCAAGCCGGCGGCAGGCCCGACCACGACAGCGGCGGCGCCGCCACGTAGCCCGGCAGGCTTGTCGCGCAATAGACTCCCCGCGCCACGCTCCGGGCCAGCACCCGCGCGGCGGCGTCGCCCAGGCGGGCGAGATCGGCCACCGGATCGCCCAGCGGCACGGTGCCGGTCGCCACCGCGAAGACGAGATCGCCGTCGAGGGGTGTGTGGACCGGGACCAGGGCACGGGCGAGGCCGTCCTGCGCGGCCACCGCGAGGCGCCGGCACTGGGCCTTGGTCAGGGCGGCATCGGTGGCGACCACCGCGAGCGTCGTGGCCGAGCCGGGCAGGATCCGTGCCGGGAAGGCGAGGGAATCCGCCGGCACCCGGGCGGGGGAGCCGAGGCCGCCGAACTCGTCGCCCACCTCGAACGGCGCGGCCCAGAAATGCGGCCCACCGCCGATTGTGGCGCGGCCGAAAGCGTTGACCGCCGCCAGCGCGCCGACCGTGAAACCGGTGCCCGGCACCGTCGCCGAGGCCGAGCCGATCCCGCCCTTCAGGTTTCCGGTGCGCGCGCCCGTGCCGGCCCCCACGGAGCCCAGGGCGAAGTCGTCCGACGCGGCAGCGGCCGCCAGGAAACCCAGCTCGCGATAGGGCGGGTAGCGGCCCCAATCCTTGTCGCCGCCGTTGAGCAGGTCGAACAGGACCGCCCCCGGCACGATCGGCACCCGCAGCGGGCCGACCGGAAAGCCGCGTTCGGCCTCGGCGAGCCACGCGGTCACGCCCGCGCCCGCGTCGAGCCCGAAGACCGAGCCGCCCGAGAGGACCAGGGCGTCGATCCGCTCCACCGTGCGCTCGGGATCGAGCAGGTCGGTCTCGCGGGTGCCGGGGCCGCCGCCGCGCACGTCCACGGAGGCGATGACGGGCGCGTCGAACAGGATCGCGGTGACCCCGCTGGCGACCGTCGGGTCGCCGGCGTGGCCGACCCGCAGGCCCGGAATGTCTGTGATGCGGTTGCGCAGCATGGCGCGAGCTTGCCATGCCCGGCGATCGGGACAAATCCCCGCCTGCGCCGTCGGGGCCCGGCCCGGGTCGGCACGGCGGCAACGAGGAGCGCGGCATGGACGTCGGATTCATCGGATTGGGGCGGATGGGCCGCGGCATGGCCGCCAACCTCGCGCGGGCGGGCCACCGGGTCCGGGCCTGGAACCGCTCGCCCGAGGGCGCCCGCGGCATCGAGGGCGTGACCCCGGTG
This sequence comes from Methylobacterium sp. AC315, assembly GCF_979253755.1. Classification (NCBI taxonomy): domain Bacteria; kingdom Pseudomonadati; phylum Pseudomonadota; class Alphaproteobacteria; order Hyphomicrobiales; family Methylobacteriaceae; genus Methylobacterium; species Methylobacterium sp. AC315. The sequence goes on along the minus strand of NZ_CEEDEA010000004.1, from coordinate 68,915 downwards.
GCGAGCGCCGCGGAGGCGTTCGCCGGGGATGCCGTCGTCACCATGCTGGCCGACGACGCAGCCCTCGAGTCGGTGATCGTGGCCGGCGGCCTGCTCGACCAGCCGGAGCGCCCCGGCGTGCATATCGGCATGAGCACGATCTCGGTGGCGCTCGCCCGGCAGCTCGCCGCAATCCACGAGCGGGCGGGCGTTCCTTACGTCTCCGCACCGGTCTTCGGGCGGCCGGACGTGGCCGAGGCCGGCAAGCTCAACATCGTGGCGGCCGGCGCGGCGACCGCGCTCGAGCGCGCCGCGCCGCTGCTCGACGCCATGGGCGCCAAGACCTGGCCCTTCGGCGACGAACCGTCACGGGCCAACGCGGTCAAGCTCGCGGGCAACTTCATGCTGATCTCGGCGATCGAGGCCATGGGCGAGGCCTGCGCGCTGACCGAAGGCCACGGGGTCGCGGGCGCCGACTTCCTCGACCTGATGACCAATACGCTGTTCGCTTCGCCGGTCTACAAGGGCTACGGCGCCTCGATCGCCCAGAACCGCTACGAGCCGCCGGGCTTCGGATTGAGGCTCGGCGCCAAGGACGTGCGGCTGGCGCTCCAGGCGGCGGAGGGCGCGGGCGTGCCGATGCCGTTCGCCAGCGTCCTGCGCGACGGGTTGATCGAGGCGATCAGCTACGGCGACGGCGAGAAGGACCTGGCCGCCCTGGCGCGGGTCTCGGCCCGGCGCGCCGGACGGGGCTGAGGCGCCCCCGGCGTCAGAGCCCGAAGCGGGCGAAGGCCGCGCGTTCCTCCAACGCGGCCACCGCCTCCTCGGCGATGCCGCCCGGGGCCCCGCCCCGGCGCAGCAGGCGGGACAGGAACCCGCCCCGGGCCTCGGCCACGAGCCGCAGGTCGACCGTGTCGCCGAAGCGCGCCCGCATGGTCGAGCGGATATCGCCCAGCGCGTCGACCAGCCCGAGGCCGACCGCCTGACGCCCGGTCCAGACCGCGCCGGTGAACAGGTTTTCCGACGTCGACAGGTTCGGGCGCCGGCTCGTGACGAGGCCGGTGAACAGGTCCTGGATGTCGGCCTGGAGACGCTTCAGACGCGCGACATCGGCGGGGTCCTCCGGGCGGAACGGGTCGAGCATCGACTTGGCTTCGCCCTGGGTGTGCACCCGACGCTCGATGCCGATCTTCTCCAGGAGACCCTGGAAGCCGAAGCCGGCCGAGACCACCCCGATCGATCCGACGATCGAGGTCGGGTCGGCGACGATCTCGTCGGCCGCGCAGGCGATCATGTAGCCGCCCGACGCCGCCACATCCTCGACGAAGGCCACGACCGGGAGCTTCTTCTCGTCGGCCAGGGCCCGGATGCGGCGGTGGATCAGGTGCGACTGCGCCGGGGCGCCGCCCGGCGAGTTGATCACGATCGCCACCGCCTTGATCCCCGGCATCGTGAAGGCCCGCTCCAGGCTGCCGGCGACGCCGCCGATCGAGAGCCCCGGGCGGATCGGCGAGACCGCCCCGATCGTGCCGGACAGCCGGACCACGGCGACCCGCGGACGGCGGTCGCGGAAGCGGCGCGGCAGGAAAGCCCGGAGGGCGTCGGGGAGGGCGAACGGCATGGAGGCTCTTCGGGAAAGGCGGGACGCGGAGGTGCTTCCGCCCGAGGTGGGCGTTCCGGCGGCCGGCGCAAGGGAACCGGGACAGCAGGGCCCAACCGTCTGCGCAGTCAGACCGGATCGAACCGTTTGCCCACCTTGGCGGTTCCTGCCGACGGCGCACGGATCGCGCCGGCCCGGATCGGCTGGACGCTCCGGGTCCTCAAACGGGAGAGAGACGATGCGACCCTGGCCTATCCTGGTCCTGCTCGCTGCGCTGATCGGGGGCTTCGCCGACGCCCCGGCGCGCGCGGCGCCCCTGCCGGTCCCGGCGACCGCCGAGGCGGCAGCCCCCGCCCCGACGGTGCAGCTCGCCCGGTGGCATTACCGGCGCCACTGGCACCGGCGCCATCACTGGCGGCGGCACTGGCACCACCGGCGCCATCACTGGCACCGCCGCCACCATTGGCACCGCCATCACTGGCACCGGCGCCCCGTCGCGTACCGCCGGCATTTCGGCCCGCGGCACCCGACGTTCTACTGACGCGTGCAGCGCGCGCCCCGGCCGGATCGGGCCGGGGCGCGGCCTTGTGTCCGGGCCCGGAAAAGCTTATTTAACCACCTGATATCACTGCTGTTCCGCAAGGCCGTCCGGGCGCCCCGCGCGCCATCCGGACGGTCGCCAGCACCGCCCCTCCGGGCCCGATAACGGATACTTCCTTGGCCGAGACCGATCCGACTGGCGCTCCCCCGCCCGCCAGCGACATTCGCCCCGTCTCCATCACCGACGAGATGCGCCGCTCGTACCTCGATTACGCCATGAGCGTGATCGTGAGTCGCGCGCTTCCCGACGCGCGCGACGGCCTGAAGCCGGTGCACCGGCGCATCCTCTATTCCGCCTTCGAATCCGGGCACCTGCCGGAGCGGAAATACGTCAAGTCGGCCCGCATCGTGGGCGACGTGATCGGTCTGTACCACCCGCACGGCGACCAATCGATCTACGACGCCTTGGTGCGGATGGCGCAGGATTTCTCCATGCGCCTGATGCTCATCGACGGGCAGGGCAATTTCGGCTCGGTCGACGGCGATCCGCCGGCGGCCATGCGCTACACCGAATCGCGCCTGGCCAAGCCCGCGACCGCGCTGCTCTCCGACATCGACAAGAACACCGTCGACTTCCAGCCGAACTACGACGAATCGCGCGAGGAGCCCAAGGTCCTCCCGGCCCGGTTCCCGAACCTCCTGGCCAACGGCGCCGGCGGCATCGCGGTCGGCATGGCGACCAACATCCCGCCGCACAATCTGGGTGAGCTGATCGACGCCTGCGTGGCGCTGATCGGCGATCCCGGGCTGACCATCGAGCAGCTGACCGAGATCGTTCCCGGGCCGGACTTCCCGACGGGCGGGATGATCCTCGGCCGCGCCGGCACCCGGCAGGCCTACGCCACCGGCCGCGGCTCGGTGATCATGCGCGCCAAGTCGCATGTCGAGGAGCTGCGCAAGGAGCGCGAGGCGCTGATCTTCACCGAGATCCCGTATCAGGTGAACAAGGCGACGCTGGTCGAGAAGATCGCCGAGCTGGTGAAGGAGAAGCGGGTCGAGGGCATCTCGGACCTGCGCGACGAATCCGACCGCAGCGGCATGCGCATCGTGGTCGAGATCAAGCGCGACGCCATGGCCGAGGTGGTGCTGAACCAGCTCTACCGGTTCACACCGCTGCAATCTTCCTTCGGCTGCAACATGGTCGCCCTCAACGGCGGCCGGCCGGAGCTGATGAACCTGAAGGACCTGCTCCAGGCCTTCGTCGACTTCCGCGAGGAGGTCGTCTCCCGGCGCACCAAGTTCCTGCTCGGCAAGGCCCGCGAGCGCGCCCACGTGTTGTGCGGCTTGGCCATCGCGGTCGCCAACATCGACGAGGTCATCCGCCTGATCCGCACCTCGCCGGACCCGAACACCGCCCGCGAGGCCCTGATGGCCCGCGACTGGCCGGCCCACGACATCGCGCCGCTGATCGCGCTCGTGGACGACCCGCGCCACCGGGTCGCCGAGGACGGCACCTATCGCCTGTCCGAGACCCAGGCCCGCGCCATCCTCGACCTGCGCCTGCAGCGCCTCACGGCGCTTGGCCGCGACGAGGTCGGGGACGAGCTGAAGTCGCTCGCCGACGAGATCGCCGACTACCTGGACATCCTGCGCTCACGCGCCCGCATCCAGGCGATCGTCACGGACGAGCTGATCGAGGTCCGCCAGCAATTCGCCACCCCGCGCCGGACCAAGATCGTCGACTTCGATTCGAGCGTCGAGGACGAGGACCTGATCGCCCGCGAGGACATGGTCGTGACCGTGTCCCATGCCGGCTACGTCAAGCGCGTGCCGCTCTCGACCTACCGGGCCCAGCGCCGGGGCGGAAAGGGCCGCTCGGGCATGGCGACCCGCGACGAGGATTTCGTCACCCGCCTGTTCGTGGCCAACACCCACACGCCGGTGCTGTTCTTCTCCAGCCAGGGCCAGGCCTACAAGGAGAAGGTCTGGCGCCTGCCGATGGCCGCTCCGAACGCCCGCGGCAAGGCGCTGGTGAACATCCTGCAGCTGCAGGACACCTCCGAGCGCATCACCACGATCATGCCGCTGCCCGAGGACGAGGCGTCCTGGGAAACCCTCGACGTGATGTTCGCCACCGCGAGCGGCAACGTCCGGCGCAACAAGCTGTCGGACTTCGTCCAGGTGAACCGCAACGGCAAGATCGCCATGAAGCTCGATCCGGGCGATCACATCGTCCATGTCGAGATCTGCCGGCCGGACCAGAACGTGCTGCTGACGACCGCGATGGGGCAGTGCATCCGCTTCCCCGTCGAGGACGTGCGCGTCTTCAAGGGCCGCGACTCGACCGGCGTGCGCGGCATCCTGCTGGCCAAGGACGACCGGGTCATCTCGATGACGATCCTGAACGCCTTCGACGCAAGCGCCGAGGAGCGGACCGGCTACCTGAAGATGCGCCGCGCCGTCACTGGCGAGGTGGAGGAGGGCGCCGAGGTCGAGGCCGAGGACGGCGCGGAGGCCGCCGCGATCTCGCAGGAGCGCTACGCCGAGATGGGCGGGGCAGAGCAATACGTGCTCACCCTGTCCGAACGGGGCTACGGCAAGCGGTCCTCGTCGTTCGAGTACCGGACCTCGGGCCGCGGCGGTAAGGGCATCACGGCCATGCGGGTCAACGACCGCAACGGCAGCCTCGTGGGCTCCTTCCCGGTGGAGGCGACGGACCAGATCATGCTGGTCACCGACCGCGGACAGCTCATCCGGGTGCCGGTGGACGACATCCGCATCGTCGGCCGCGCCTCGCAGGGCGTCACCGTGTTCAACACCGCCAAGGACGAGAAGGTCGTGTCGGTCGAGCACATCGTGGGCGAGGACGAGGGCAGCGCCGAGGCCGGCCTGGAGAGCGGCATCGAGGCTGGTCCGGAGGACGGCACCGAGGACGGCACCGAAGAGGTGTGAGGCTTCGGCCCGCACAGCCCGAGGTTCCGTCGCGCGCAAAAATGCTCTAGGTCGGGCCGCGATGACGCGCACCGCCCTCTATGCCGGCTCGTTCGATCCGGTCACGAACGGCCATCTCGACGTGGTCCGCCAAGCCTGCCGGCTGGTGGACCGCCTCGTGATCGCCATCGGCGTCCATCCCGGCAAGGCGCCGCTGTTCTCTGCGGAGGAGCGCGCCGCCCTGCTCGCCGAGACCTGCGGGCCGGTGGCCCAGGCCGAGGGCGCGACGCTGGAGATCGCGACGTTCGCCGACCTTGCGGTGTCGGCGGCCCGGCGCTGCGGGGCGTCGATCTTCATACGCGGCCTGCGCGATGGCACGGATCTCGACTACGAGATGCAGCTCGCGGGCATGAACGGCGCCATGGCGCCGGAGGTGCAGACCGTGTTCCTGCCCGCCTCGACGCAGGCGCGCCCGATCACCGCGACGCTGGTGCGCCAGATCGCCGGCATGGGTGGGGATGTCTCGCCCTTCGTGCCGGCGGCCGTCGCCGACCGCCTCCGGCAGCGCTTCGCCACCACAGCCTGATCCTCTGACCTTTCTGGAAGGAACCCGATGAATCGCCGCCACGCCCTCCTCGCGCTCGCCCTCACGCTCGGCTCCGTCCCGGCCGCCCGGGCCGCCGACGCCAACACGGTCTTTCTCGACACCAAGGACGGGCGCATCACCATCGCGTTGCGGCCGGACCTCGCCCCGAAGCACGTGAAGCAGATCAAGACGCTGGTCGGCCAGGGCTTCTACGACGGCCTGAAGTTCCACCGGGTGATCGACGGCTTCATGGCCCAGACCGGCGACCCGAAGGGCAACGGCACCGGCGGCTCCAGCCTGCCGAACATCCCGGGCGAGTTTTCGCAGACGGCCGAGTTCCGCCGCGGCACGGTGGGCATGGCCCGCTCTTCGGATCCGAACTCGGCCAACTCGCAGTTCTTCATCTGCCTCGGCGACGCGCCGTTCCTGAACAAGCAGTACACCGTCGTGGGCAACGTCACGGACGGGCTCGACGTGCTCGACAGGATCAAGAAGGCCGCCCCCGGCGCCCCGGGCGGCGCCGTGCAGGATCCGGACAAGATCGTCCGCATGACCTTGGCCGAGAAGGCCAAGTAGCCCCTCGCCGATGTGGCACCGGCTGGCCCTCCTCGGCGCGCTCGCCCTCGCCCCGGCCACGGCGCGCGCCTATGATGGCGTCTCAGCCTATGGCGGCTACGCGTACGCGCCCGGCGGCGGTTATCCGCTGAGCCTGCCACAGACCCTGCGCGGCACCGTCGCGGTACCGCTCGCGCATCGGCCGGCCCGGGCGGCCGATACCCTGGCCGAACTCTACCCGGTGCTGGCGACCTGCTGGCAGCCGCCGGCAGGGCTGGGGCGGCCCGACGGCGGGGCAGCCGATATCGAGATCACCGCGCGGCTGTCGCTCCGGCGCGACGGCAGCCTGATCGGCCGCCCGCGCATCACCTACGCCGCGGGTTTCCAGACCGGCCGGCGCCGCAGCCTGGTGCGGGCGACCCTGGACGCGCTCACCGGGTGCATGCCGGCGCGGATCACCCCGGGCCTCGGCCGGGCGATCGCGGGGCGGCCCGTAGCCCTGCGGTTCGTCTACCGCCCGCCGGCCTGACCGTTTCGCCGCGCTCGCCGGATCGGGTGGGCGCCGCTACATTCTCACCAACAGGAAGGACCTACCATGGCCGACACCGAAAACCTCATCCTCGAGACCACCAAGGGCCGCGTCGTGATCGGGCTGCGCCCCGACCTCGCCCCGGGCCATGTCGAGCGGATCAAGACGCTGGCCGCCCAGGGCTTCTACGACGGCGTGCCGTTCCACCGGGTCATCGACGGCTTCATGGCCCAGACCGGCGATCCGACCGGCACCGGCTCGGGCGGCTCCGAGCTGCCGGACCTGAAGGCCGAGTTCAACGCCGAGCCGCACGTGCGCGGCACCTGCTCGATGGCCCGCACCAACTTCCCGCACTCGGCGAACTCGCAGTTCTTCATCTGCTTCGACGACGCGCGCTTCCTCGACAAGCAGTACACGGTGTGGGGCAAGGTCGTGGACGGCATGGACGTGGTCGACACGATCAACAAGGGCGAGCCGCCGCGCTCCCCGGACAAGATCGTGAAGGCGACGGTCGGCGAAGCGGCCTGAAACGACCGGACGTGTCCGCCCGCCCGGGCGGACACGTCCGCGTACCGATGGGACGATTGTCCCTTGGCAGGACGCGCGCGGCCTGTGAGGTTGCCGCGCCATGCAAACCGCCACGCTTCCGCTTCGGGACCTCTGCCTCGCCGTCGCGGTGGTCGCCGTCTGGGGTACCAACTTCGTGGTGATCCGGATCGGGCTCGACCACCTGCCGCCGCTGCTGTTCGCGGCGCTGCGCTTCACGCTGGCGGCGTGCCCCGGCGTGTTCCTCATGCCCCGGCCCAACGTCGCCTGGCGCAATCTCGCCGCCTACGGGCTGCTGATCGGGGCCGGGCAGTTCGGGCTCTTGTTCATCGCCATGCGCGGCCACATCACCCCCGGCCTCGCGTCGCTGGTGATCCAGGTCCAAGTGTTCTTCACGATCGGATTGTCGATCCGGCTCACCGGCGAGCGGGTCCTTGGCTACCAATGGGCCGCCCTGGCACTGGCGGCGGCCGGCATCGGCGTGATCGCGCTGCATGCCGACGGGGCCACGACGCCCTTTGGCCTCGGCCTCATCGTCCTCGCGGCGGCGAGCTGGGCCGGCGGCAACGTCGCGGCGAAGCGCAGCGGCGTCCGCGCGATGCTGCCCTACGTGGTCTGGGCCAGCCTGTTCTCCGCGCCGCCGCTCTTCGCGCTGTCCTTCCTGCTCGAAGGCTGGGATGCGATCCGCGCCGGCCTCCAGAATGCCGATGCGGCGACCTGGGGGGCGGTGATCTGGCAAACCGTGGGCAATACCCTGTTCGGCTACGCCGTCTGGGGATGGCTGCTCTCCCGCCACCCCGCCGCGCGCATCGTCCCGATCGCGCTGCTGGTACCGGTCTTCGGGATGGCCGGATCCGCCGTCTGGCTCGGTGAGACGCTGCCGGGCTGGAAGCTCGGCGCGGCCGGTCTCGTCCTCGGGGGCCTCGCCCTCGGCATCCTCTATCCACGCTGGCAAGCGCGCCGGGCCTGAGGCCGGGCTCAGCCGCGCCCGAGGCCGGCCAGGATCGCGGCCTCGGCAGCCGCTATGTCGTCGGGCGCGTTGAGATTGCAGAACGGATCCAGGGGCTCCGTCGGCCAGGAGACGGTCGCCGCGCCGTGGCGCGCGATGAACGCCCCGACCCGCCGCTCGTCCCGCTCCACCAGAGCGCGGCGCAGATCCGCCCGCAGCCCGACCGGCCAGAGCGCCACCGTGTAATGCGCGCGCGCGCCCGAGGCGGCGAGGGCGATCGGCGCGTCCCGCAGGGCCGGTTCGAGCCGCATGGCGAGATCGTCCGGCAGGAACGGGGCGTCCCCGGGGGCACTCAGCACATGGGTGACGTCCGGGTGCCGCACGGCGGCGAAGTCCAGACCCGCCAGCAGGCCGGCCAAGGGACCCGGGCGCCCCGGCACGGGATCGGGCAGGATCGGCCCCGGAAACCCGGCGAACCGATCCGGGTCGCCGTTGGCGCTCAAGGCCAGACCCGCGCCGCATTGCGGGGCGAGCCTCTCCACGACGCGGTCGAGAAGCGTCCGGCCAACCAGCCGCATCAGCGGCTTGTCGACCCCGCCCATCCGGCGGCCGAGGCCGCCGGCGAGGATCAGACCCAGGACGTGCGGGCGATCCACCGGGAGACGCTCACTCGATGACGATCCTCGGCGCGGTGCGCCCGGCCGGGGCACCCGAGAGGTTCGCCCACAGGGACGCGGCGATGTCGCGGTAGACCTTGGCGTGGGGGCCGTCCGGATCGGTCGCCACCACGGGCCGGCCGGAATCCGAGGTCTCGCGAATCGTCATGTCGAGCGGCACCTCGCCGAGGAACGGCACGCCGAGGCGCTGCGCCTCGATGCGGGCGCCGCCATGCCCGAAGATGTGCGAGGCGTGGCCGCAATTCGGGCAGACGAAGGTCGCCATGTTCTCGATCACCCCGAGGATCGGGACCGCGACCTTCTTGAACATGGTCACGCCCCGCCGGGCGTCGATCAGCGCCAAGTCCTGGGGCGTCGAGACGATCACGGCGCCCGAGAGCGGGGTCGCCTGGGCCATGGTCAGCTGGGCGTCGCCGGTGCCGGGCGGCATGTCGACGATGAGCACGTCGAGTTCGCCCCACAGCACGTCGCGCAGCATCTGGGTGATCGCCGACTGCACCATCGGCCCGCGCCAGATCATCGCCGTCTCGGGCTCGATCAGGAAGCCGATCGACATGACCTTCAGCCCGTAGCCGACCATCGGCTCCATGGACTTGTTGTCGACGACGGTCGGCTTGCCCGACAGGCCGAACAGCTTCGGTACGGACGGCCCGTAGATGTCGGCATCGAGCAGGCCGACCTTCAATCCCTGGGCCTGCAGGGCCAGCGCGAGGTTGCAGGCGGTGGTGGACTTGCCGACGCCGCCCTTGCCGGAGGCGACCGCCACGATGTGGCGCACGCCCGCGATTTGCGGACCCTGGTTCGGGGGCGCGCCGGGCCGCGGCGGCGCGACCGGCGGCGGCGTCACCGGGCGGGGCGCGGCGTCGCTCTGTGCGGGCATGCCCGGACCGCGCTCCGAGGTCAGGCTCGCGAACACCCCCGAGACGCCCGGCATCTGCAGGATGCGCCCCTCCGCCTGTCGCCGCACCGGCTCGAACCGTTCGGCCTCGCTCGGATCGACCAGGATCGAGAACATCACGCGGTTATTGGGATCGACCACGACCTGGGAGAGCCGGCCGGAGCCGGGCAGGGTGGTGCCGGCGGCATCGACGGTGACGGATTGGAGCGCGCGCAGCACGTCGTCGCGGGTGATCGCCAAATCGTCCTCCACCGGGGGAAAGCAGGTCTTGTTCCCGCTGCATGTAACTAAGCCAGGCGAGAACACCAGACCCTGGCGTCAAACCTCCACGCCGCGGCCCCGCGCGACCGGCCTCCGCGTTCGGTCGCGACTCGGGCAGCCTGATCTTCAACGCCCGGGAACCGGAGCGGCCCATCCGGACGCCTGCGCCGGACCCGATCTCGGCCCCGGCCGGTGCGATGGCCGGCCAGACCCGAGCGGCGACCACGGCCAAGCCTGAGCAGGCCGTCCACCGCCCGATTGCCCCCATCCCGAAACCACCTGAACCAAGCGGGCCTTCGCCCGTTGTCGAGGCGACTTGCGGGCGGGGCCTTCCTGGAGGGGGCTGCCCGCGCGACTCGAACGCCACGTCGGCGACAGTTAAGGAGATCAGTTTCATGCATCAGGGCAACCACCGCGACCACGAGGGCGCGAAGAAGCTGTTCGAGCTGGTCAAGGACGTGAAGATCGCCATGATGACCACCGTCGATGCCGACGGAACGCTCAACAGCCGCCCGATGTGGAACAACGACGCCGACGAGAACGGCGACCTGTGGTTTTTCACCAAGCTGCACTCGCCCAAGACGGCCGAGATCAGCAAGGACAACCAGATCAACCTGGCCTACTCCGACCCGTCGAGCCAGACCTACGTGTCGGTCGCCGGCAAGGCCGAGATCGTGCGCGATCAGGCCAAGATCGACGAGAAGTGGAATGAGAGCCTGAAGACCTGGTTCCCCAACGGCAAGAACGATCCCGAGGTCGCGCTGATCCGCGTCCACCCGGAGAAGGGCGAGTACTGGGACAGCCCCAACAGCACGATGCTGCATCTCTACGGCTACGTGAAGGCCTCGCTCACCGGCGAAAGCCCCAAGACCGAGACCAAGAAGGTCGACCTCGCCTGATCTCGTGTGACTTGGCGATGCGGATGACGGGGCGGCGCGCCAGATCGGCGGGCCGCCCTTCTTCTTGACGTCACGGCTTGCGGCATGCGCTCTGCGCCGGTGGCGCGCGTGAAAGAGTCCGAACGGCATGATTGATCTGGCGAAGCGGGTCTACGATCACAGCTTCCGCATCGACCCGATCGTGCGGTCCCTGCTCGACACCGATTTCTACAAGCTGCTGATGGCGCAGACGATCCTGCGCCGGCATCCGCAGATCGACACCACCTTCGGGATCACCAACCGCACCAAGCGCATCCGCATCGCCGACGAGGTCGATGCCGGGCTGCTGCGCGAGCAGCTCGACCACGCCCGCAGCATGCGGCTCAGCAAGGGCGAAGTGACCTGGCTGCGCGGCAACGTGTTCCGCGGCCAGGGGCGGATCCTGGGCCCCGAATTCGTCGCGTGGTTCGAGGGCTTCCAGTTGCCGGACTACGAGCTCGCGGTCCATGACGGCCAGTACGAGCTGACCTTCCACGGTCCCTGGATCGAGACCACGATGTGGGAGGTCCCGGCGCTCGCGATCCTCAACGAACTCCGCGCGCGCGCGGTGCTGCGCGGCCTTGGCAAGCTCGACCTGCAGGTGCTCTACGCGCGCGCCATGACCCGGGTCTGGGAGAAGATCCAGCGGCTGCAGCGGTTGCCGGACCTGTCGGTGGCGGATTTCGGCACGCGGCGGCGCCACGGCTTCCTGTGGCAGGATTGGTGCGTTCAGGCGATGGCCGAGGGACTTGGCCCCGCATTCCTGGGCACCTCGAACTGCCTGATCGCGGCGCGGCAGGAGGTCGAGCCCGTGGGCACCAACGCCCACGAATTGCCGATGGTCTACGCGGCGCTCGCCGAGGACGATGCGGCGCTGGCCGCCGCGCCCTACGCGGTGCTGGCCGACTGGCAGGAGGATTACGACGGCAACCTGCGGGTCATCCTGCCCGACACCTACGGCACCACCGGCTTCCTGGCGAACGCCCCGGACTGGGTGAGCGACTGGACCGGGATCCGCATCGACTCGAAGGACCCGATCGCGGGCGGCGAGGAGGTGATCCGGTTCTGGCGAGAGCGCGGCTACGATCCCGCGGACAAACTCGCGATCTTCTCCGACGGCCTCGACATCGACGAGATCGAGCGCATCCACGCCCATTTCCACGGGCGCATGCGCATCGGCTACGGCTGGGGCACCCTGCTCACCAACGATTTCCGCGGCCTCCTGCCGGACGGCAAACTCGATCCGGTCTCGGTGGTCTGCAAGGTCGTGGAGGCGAACGGCCGCCCCACCGTCAAGCTGTCCGACAACCCCACCAAGGCGCAGGGACCGGAGGACGAGATCGCCCGCTACCGCCGGGTGTTTGGGGTCGGCGAGCAGGACGTGCTGCCGGTGCTGGTGTGAGGGACGCCCGGCTTCGCCACCCCGGCCGATGAACCGCACCCTTTCCCGGACGCCGGGCCTGTCAGGGGACGGTGATCCGGGACCCAGCACGCAGAGCGCCGTGCCGCGGCACCGTCGCTGAACCCCCACGGACGCTGCGCGTCGTCGTGCGCCGGGTCCCGGGTCACAGTCCGCTCATGCGCCTTGCGCGCAGGGACAGGCGGGGCCTGCGCGGATACGAAACGTTACCCCCTGACGGACCCGAACTTTATTCAGTATCGTGTCGACCAACAGGGCCGCCGTCTGCGGACGCCCCCAAGGGAGAACGCCATGACCTTCAATCGCCGCGCGCTCATCGGCGCCGCAAGCCTCGCCCTGGCGGCGCCGGCCGTGCAAGGGGTGCAGGCCGCCGAGGCCGTCGACCCCGCGAAGAAGCCGGCCGCCAAGGCGCCGCCGCCCGTTACGAAAATCCTCGCGCAGTGGATCCTGGCCTCGTCCTACGACACCCTGCCCGAAACGGTCCGCCGTGAGGGCGTGCGCAGCTTCCTCAACTGGGTCGGCGTGGCGATCGGCGGCTCGCACCACGAGACCGTGGACGTGGCGGTCTCGGCGCTGCAGCCGTTCTCGGGGCCGCCGCAGGCCGGGCTGTTCGGCCGGTCGGAGCGGTTCGACATCATGAACGCCGCCTTCCTGAGCGGCGTGGCGAGCCACATCTTCGACTTTGACGACACCCACCTCAAGACGATCATCCATCCGGCCGGGCCGGTCGCGTCGGCGATCCTGGCCTATGCCCAGATGAAGCCGGTCTCGGGCAAGGACTTCCTCGATGCGCTGGTCGTTGGAATCGAGACCGAGTGCCGGATCGGCAACGCGGTCTACCCGAACCACTACGATGCCGGCTGGCACATCACGGGCACCTGCGGGCCGTTCGGCGCCGCTGCGGCAGTCGGCAAGCTGATGGGGCTGACCGAGCAGCAGATGGTCTACGCGCTGGGGCTCGCCGCCTCGCAGCCGGTGGGCCTGCGCGAATCGTTCGGCTCGATGAACAAGAGCTTCAACCCGGGCCGGGCGGCCTCGAACGGCCTGTTCGCGGCGATCCTGGCCGCGAAGGGCTTCACGTCGTCGGACGGCATGATCGAGGCCAAGCGCGGCTGGGCCAACACCATCTCGACCAAGCAGGACTGGTCCGAGATCACCGACGGCCTCGGCACCCGCTACGAGGCCCTGCTCAACACCTACAAGCCGTTCGCCTGCGGGATCGTCATGCACCCGACGATCGATGCCGGCGTGCAGATCCGCGATCAGGACCACGTCCGGCCGGAGGACATCGCCCGGGTCGACCTCAAGGTCCACCCGCTGGTGCTCGAGCTGACCGGCAAGACCGCGCCGAAGACCGGCCTGGAGGGCAAGTTCAGCATCTACCACGCGGCCGCGATCGCCCTCGTGGAGGGCGCGGGCGGCGAGAAGCAGTTCAGCGACAGGGCCGTGAACGACCCGCGCGTCGTGGCTCTGCGCCAGAAGGTGGTGCCGGTGATCACCCCGGGCATCGACGCCGCGCAGGTCGACATGACCGTGACGCTGAACGACGGGCGCAGCTTCCACCGCCGGATCGAGCACGCGATCGGCAGCGTCGAGACGCCGATGTCGGACGCGCAGCTGGAGGCGAAGTTCACCGACCTCGCCGCCGGGATCCTGCCGGACGCCCAGGCCAAGCGGGTGATGCAGATGTGCTGGTCGCTCCCCGAATTGAAGGACGTGGGCGAGGTGGCCCGGGCCGGGGTCCAGGGGGCGTAACCGGAGCACGCGCAACTCTGGGTAACGGATCCGCGAGCCGCGCGGGATCGTTTTCGGACCCCGTGCCGTTCCCATGCCGCGAGGCCCCGCGACCCCGGCGGGCGCCCGCCTGTCGCGTTCGGGGTGTGGATCGCAGCATGGGAACGAGAAGCCCGGTCGGGGCGCAGCCTGAGCGCGCGCTGGTTGCGCCGCGCCCCACGCGCGTCGCCGCGGCCGAGACCCCGCGGTCCGCGATGGCCTCGCCGATCCTGGTCGGGGCCACCATCGTGGCGGTGCTGTATTTCGGCCGCGAGATCTTCATCCCGATCGCGATCGCGCTGCTCCTGTCCTTCGTGCTGACGCCGCTGGTGAACCGCCTGCGGCGCCTGCGCCTGCCGCGGCTGGTGGCGGTGGGCGTGAGCGTGTTTCTGACGCTCGGCATCGTGGCCGCCCTGGCGACGCTGATCGGCATCCAGGCGGCCGACCTCGCCGGCGACATCCCGCGCTACCGCACCACCATCGAGCGCAAGATCGAGGGCCTGCGCGCCTCGCCGGTGGGCCATATCACCGATTACGTCGCCAATATCGGCCGGGCGCTCCATGCCGGCGGCAAGGAGGCGGAGGCGGGCAAGGAGCCCGCGAAGGCGCCGGCCGGTCCGGAGCCCGCGCGCCGCGCCCCGCCGGCCTCCGAGCCGGCGCAGGGATCGGCACTGGACCAGGCCGGGCCCGGCCAAAAGCCCGTCCTGGTCGAGGTGGCCTCGACCCAGCCGGGGCCGCTCGAGACGCTCGGCACCCTGCTGTCGCCGGTGCTGCAGCCGCTGGCCACGGTGGGCATCGTCTTCGTGGTGCTGCTGTTCGTCCTGATGCAGCGCGAGGACCTGCGCGACCGCATGATCCGGCTCGCGGGCTCCAGCGACCTGCACCGCACCACCGGGGCGATCGACGACGCGGCCGGGCGCCTCAGCCGCTACTTCGTGGTGCAGCTCGCCCTCAACACCGCCTTCGGGGTCGTGATCGGGATCGGCCTCTACGTCATCGGCGTGCCGAACCCGGTGCTGTGGGCGATCTTCGCGGCGCTGATGCGGTTCGTGCCCTACATCGGCGCGTTCCTGTCGGCGATCCTGCCGATCACGCTCGCCGCCGCGGTCGATCCCGGCTGGAACATGATGATCGCGGTGACGATCCTGTTCCTCATCCTGGAGCCGCTGACCGGCCAGGTGTTCGAGCCGATCGTCTACGGCCAGTCCACCGGGCTCTCGCCGCTCGCGGTGCTGGTCTCGGCCCTGTTCTGGACCTGGCTGTGGGGGCCCGTGGGCCTGCTGCTGTCGACGCCGCTCACCGTCTGCCTGGTGGTGCTGGGACGGCACGTCGAACATCTCGAATTCCTGGACGTGCTGTTCGGCGACCGGCCGGCGCTCACGCCCGTGCAGAATTTCTACCAGCGCATCCTGGCCGGCGATTCCGAGGAGGTGCTGGGCCATGCCGAGCTGATCCTGCAGCAATGCTCGCTCTCGTCCTACTACGACGAGGTGGTGCTCAAGGCGCTCGAACTCGCCGCCCGCGACGCGGCGCGGGGCGTGCTGACCGCCCAGCAGAAGGGCGCGATGCGCACCGCCCTGGGCGAGCTGATCGCCGACCTGTCCGAGCGCGGCGACGCCACCGCCGAAAGCACGGGGGAGGGTGGCGAGCACGCCTGCAGCCCGATGCCGGTCGGCCCGGCCCCGGATGCGCTGCCGGAAGCCTGGACCCGCGCGGGCGCGGTGCTCTGCATCTCCGGACGCGGCTTCCTCGACGGCGCGGCGGCCGCGATCCTGGCCCAGATCCTGGAGAAGCGCGGGATCGGCGTCCGCACCGTGCCGTTCTCGGACGCCGCCACGGCGCGGATCGGACGGTTCGAGCCGGGCCCGGCCCGGATGGCCTGCGTCGTCTCGCTGGCGCTGAACGGCGAGCCGACGCACCTGCGCCGGCTGGTCGGGCGGCTGCAGGCGCGGATGCCCGGCGTACCGGTCCTGCTCGGCTTGTGGCTGGCCCAGAACGGCCAGTCGGACCGGGTGGCGCGCGTGCCGGACGGCTCCACCGAGGCGTCCGGACAGGTCGCGTCCTTGCGCGAGGCGCTCGAGGCGGTGCTGGCCGCCGTGCAAGCGGATATCGCGGGCACGGCAGCGCCCGCGGCCGGCGCCGAGGCGCGGTTGCCGGAACCCGCGGAGGCGTGAGGCTTGAAGCGGAGGAGCTTGCGGCCAAGGAGCTTGGGGCGAAGGGGCTTGGGGCAAAGGGGCTTGACGGCCGGGGCCCGGCCCCGGTTTCGTCTCGCGCCGGGCAGGCCCCTATCGGGCCTCGGGCAGAGCAGGGGGCAGGGCCGATGAGCGTCGTCGAACTCGGACGGTTCATGGACGATCTCGCGGAGGCGTCCGGCCAGGCGATCCTGCCGTTCTTCCGCGCCGCGTTCGGCCTCGACGACAAGGCGCGGGGCGGCGCACCGTTCGATCCGGTCACCGAGGCCGACCGCGCGGCCGAGACCGTGCTCCGCCGGATGATCGCCCAGACCTTCCCGAGCCACGGCATCCTGGGCGAAGAATTCGGCTCCGAGCGCACCGACGCCGAGTGCGTCTGGGTGCTCGACCCGATCGACGGGACCCGCGCCTTCATCGCCGGCCTGCCGACCTGGGGCACGCTGATCGGGCTCACGCGCAACGGCGTGCCGGTGCGCGGGCTGATGCACCAGCCCTATCTCGGCGAGCGCTTCACCGGCGACGGCCGCAACGCCCGCCTGCGCGGCCCCGCCGGCGAGCGCACCCTGCGCGGCCGCCGCTGCGGAGAACTCAGCCAGGCCATCCTGGCCACCACCGACCCGCGCCTGTTCGCGGGCGGCGAGGAGGCCGACCGCTTCCGCGATCTGGAGGGCCGCGTGCGGATGTCCCGCTACGGCACCGATTGCTACGCCTACTGCATGCTCGCCGCCGGCCAGATCGACCTCGTGGTCGAGGCCGGCCTGAAGCCCTACGACATCGTCGCGCTGATCCCGATCGTCGAGGGCGCGGGCGGACGCGTCACAGCCTGGGACGGCGGCTCGGCCGCAGGCGGCGGGCGCGTCGTGGCGGCGGCCGACCCACGCCTCCACGAGGCCGCGCTGAGGGTGCTGAACCCGTGACGCAGCGCCGTTCCGCGGAGGACCGCGACCGTGGGAGCCGGTCCGCGTGCTGTTGAACGCGCTCGTCCTGCTGGCGGCCCTCGTGCCGGCGCTCGTGCCGGCCGTGGAGGATCGCGCGGCCGCGCTGCTGGCCGCCGCGCCGCCGATGGCCGCGGCACCGGCCGAGGCCGCCCCGCCGCGCTTCGATCCCGCCACCCGGTCGGTATCCAACTGGCACGCGCAGGCCGGCGACAACCTGCTGCCGCGGTCCCTGGCGCTGACGGCCCGGCTCGCAGAGAACCCGCCCTACATCGCCCGCTGCGTCCGGCTCAACAACGGCTGGTGCATCAAGTCCGCCCGCTGGTCGGGGGAGATCGGGGCCGATACCGAGGGCCACACCGCCTTCGCCACGATGGCGGACGGGGCAGACGCCGCCGCGAGCCTGCTGCGCCGCTACGTCCGCGATTACAACCGGCGCAACGCCCTCGCCATCGTGCGCCGCTGGGCGCCTTCCGAGTGCCGGGTCGCGATGCCGAGTCGGACGGGCAGGGGGGTCGCGACCGGGGTCGCCACGCCGGCGGTCTCGGCGACCCTGGCACCCCGGGGACTGGGCCGGACCCTGCGTGCCCGGTTCCTGGCCTCCCACCGGCCGGGCGGCGTGGCCCGGGGCCGGGCCAAGGCCCTGCGGGTGCAGCCCTGGTCGCCGCTCGCCCGGATGGCGGGGAAGGCCGGCGCTCGGCTGCCCGCCCCCCGCGTGTCCCGGGTCGCGACGCTCCAGCCGGTGCCCGACATCGCCGCCGGCATCGCGTCCCCGACGGTACCGGCGCTCCCCCGCGGCGCCGCGGATCCGGCCGCGCTCCTCGACCGCAAGGTCCCGAGCCCGGACCGGATGGTCGCGGAATCGGCGCTCCTGCCCGCCATCGCCTCCGGGCTGCCCCTGCTCGACCTGCGCCTGCCGGCTCCGCTCTGCACGGGCGACGAGGTTCGGATCCAGGCCTATGCCGCGAAGATCAGCGGCAGCGTCGGGCTGAAGCCGACCGACGACCTCGACCTGTTCGGGCCGGACGGCGAGCCGCGACCGAATCTGGGGCCGGTGATGCTGGCGATGTCGGCCGTGGAACTCGGCACGCTCCGGGCAGGTCCCGACCTGGTCAACGCGGCCATCGCCCGTCTGAAGCCGGTCACGCCCGCCGCCAACGCGACGACACCGTAACCGCAAGCCTTGCGGTTCGGCTGCAATCGCGCCACCTGTGCGCGGCCAGTTTCCCTCGATCACGAGCCCGCCCGTGCCCCTGACCGACCTTGCCGCACGCGCCGGCTCGGCCGTCAAAGCCTTCGCCGAAGCCTCGCACGACCTGCTGATCCAGCCGACCTTGCGGCTCGGGGTCACCGGGCTCGCGCGGTCCGGCAAGACCGTGTTCACCACGGCGCTGATCCACCACCTCGTGGAGGCTCACGCGCTCCCGGCGTTCGCGCCCGCGCAGGAGGGCCGCCTCCGCCGCGCCCGGCTGGTGCCGCAGCCCGACGACGACGTGCCGCGCTTCCCCTACGAGGAGCATTTCGGCACCCTCACGGAGGCCCGGCGCTGGCCGCGCTCCACCGACAGGATCAGCCAGTTCCGCCTGGAGATCGCCTACGAGCGCGCCGCAGGCTGGCGCAGCGGGCCGGCGACCCTGATGCTCGACGTGGTCGATTACCCCGGCGAATGGCTGCTCGACCTCGCGCTGATCGAGACCGGCTACACCGCCTGGTCCCGGGCCACGATCAACGGCACCCGCCGGCCGGGCCGGACCGCGGTGGCGGCGCCGTGGCTCGAGGCGCTCAAGGGCTTCGATCCGCACGGCCCCCTCGACGAGGTCGCGGCCGAGCGCGCCAGCGACGCGTTCAAGGCTTATCTGGCGGCCCTGCGCGCCGGCCCGGAATCGGTCGCCACGACGCCGCCGGGGCGCTTCCTGATGCCCGGCGACCTCGCGGGCTCGCCGGCGCTGACCTTCGCGCCGCTCGATAATCTCACCGGCAGCATCCCCCCGGACAGCCTGGCCGGGCTGATGGAGCGGCGCTTCGAAGCCTACAAGGCCAAGGTCGTCACCCCGTTCTTCCGCGACCATTTTCAGCGGGTCGACCGGCAGATCGTGCTGGTGGACGTGCTCGCCGCCGTCGATGCCGGGGCCACCGCCCTGGCGGAGCTGGAGGAGGCGCTGGACGCGGTGCTGCTCAGCCTCAACATCGGGCGCAACACGGTGCTGTCGAAGCTGTTCGCGCCCCGGGCCGACCGTGTTCTGTTCGCCGCCACCAAGGCCGACCACCTCCACCAGACCAGCCACGACCGGCTCGACGCGCTGCTGCGCCTGCTGGTCTCCCGCTCCATGCGGCGGACCGAGGCCGCGGGCGCCCGGGTCGGCACCGTGGCGCTCGCCTCCGTGCGCGCCACCCGCGAGACCACGGTTCATGACGGCTCCGAGGTTCTCCGCGCGGTCGCGGGCACGCCCGAGGCCGGCGAGACGGTGGGCGACGAGGTCTTCGACGGCAACAGCGAGGCCGCCGTGTTCCCGGGCGAACTCCCCGCCCGCGCGGAAGCGGTGCTGGAGGGCGCCGTCGCCCCCGGGTCGCTCCGCTTCCCCCGCTTCCGCCCGCCGCTGATCCGCCCGGACGGCCTCGGCCGCGCCGGCCACCTGCCGCAGATCCGGCTGGACCGGGCGATGCAGTTTCTGATCGGTGACAGGCTCGGGTGATGATGGGGCGGGTGGGTGCCCAGGATGGCGCCGCGGTCGTGAGCCGGTCGGCGCGTATTTCGATCGCCCTGGGCGGCGCGCGCGACCGATGGGCGGGTCCGCGTTCGCGCGCATGTCGCCGGGCTCATACGGCGTCGGGCACGATGCAGGTCCCCTCTCCCGTGCGGGAGATGGGGCACGTCGCGGCCAGCACCAAACGATGTGCGAACAGCGTCCTTGCCGACGGGGCAAACCCTAAAACAATCCGCCCCCTCAGGAGGCCGTAAGCCATGTCCTCAGGCCAGAAACCCCGAGCCTTCCGGATCAATCCCGAGCCGCCGCCGGGGCCGGGCGTGGCCACGATGCCGCTCGCGCCCCGGCCGGAACAGGCCCGGATCGTCGAGGAGCCGTTCGAGATCGTCGACGCGGCCGACGGCGTCGCGGTGCCGGTTGCGCCGCGCCGGGGCTCGCCCTGGGGGGCGCTGTTCCTGACCGCGGCGGGGGGATTGGTCTCGCTGGGGATCGGCCTGTCGATCGAGCGGATGATCGCAGACCTGTTCCAGGCCGCGCCTTGGCTCGGCTGGGTGGCGCTCGCCCTGCTCGGGCTGGCCGGTCTGGCGCTCCTGGCGATCGTCGTCCGGGAGCTGGCCGGCCTGCGGCGCGAGCGGAAGATCGAGCGCCTGCGCCAATCGGCCATCGACGCGCTCGGCAGCCGCGACCATACCGGCGCACAGGCGGTGGTGCAGGCGCTCTCGACCTTTTACGCCGATCGCGAATCCCTGGCGCCCGGCCGCGCCCGGATCGACGCCGCCGCCGACGCGATCCTCGACGTGGACGACCGGATCGGGCTGGCCGAGCACGAGTTGCTGGCGGGTCTCGACCGGCAGGCGCGTAACGCCATCGCGGCGGCGGCCAAGCAGGTCTCGGCGGTCACGGCGCTGAGCCCGCGGGCGATCGTCGACGTGGCGTTCGTAGTCTTCGCCGCCGTGCGGCTGCTGCGCCGGATCGCCGCCATCTACGGCGGCCGGCCGGGTTTCCTGGGCTTCCTGCGACTGACGCGGGCGGCGGTCGCGCATCTCACCATCACGGGCGGGATGGCGGTGGGCGAGAGCGTGATGCAGCAGGTACTGGGGCTCGGGATCGCGGCCCGGGTCTCGGCCAAGCTGGGGGAGGGCGTGCTGAACGGGCTGATGACCGCCCGGTTCGGGCTGGCCGCCCTCAACGTCTGCCGGCCGCTGCCGTTCGTGCGCGAAGCGCCGCCGCGCCTGGCCGACGTAGCGGGCGAATTGCTGCGCTCGGCAGAGCCCGAATCGAAATAGGCCGACGCGGCTACTTCGCGGCGGCCGTGGCGGCGCGGCGGTTGGCGATGCGCGTGAACATGTTGCCGGTGTAATCGGCCACCTTCGGCTTCTCGACTTCGCCGACCTTCGCCTCGAACGCCTCGATGCGCTTCAGGAGCGCGGCGTCGTTGAACAGCGAGCTGTTGAAGTTGATGTGGGCCCGCTGCCCGAGGGCGGCCTGGACCACGTCGAGTCGTTCCAGAAGCTCTTTACGCGTCACGGTGCTCTCCAGGGGCGCCTTCGGGGCGAAGGTCCGCCCAAGCCGACACTGGAGGCCGCAAGGGTAAACGGCGCGTTAACGCGCGGCGCAGCGCCTACAGCCCTTTCATGAACCCGGCGAGCCGCATCAGCCCCTCGGGCCACGGCCCGTGGCCGCTCGCGACGTTGATGTGCCCCGATTCGCCGGCATCGACCGTGAGGGAACCCCAGGCATGGGCGAAGTCGTCGGCGCGCGCGTAGGTGCAATACGGGTCGGTGCGGCTCGCGACCAGGAGCGACGGGAAGGGCAGGGGGTCCCGGGGCATCGGCGCGAAGGCCCGCACGGAATCGGGCAGGTCGGGCGCCTCCTCGACGTCCGGGCAGGCCACGAACAGGGCGCCGCGCACGATTCCCGGCGCGAAACGCGGCGCCGCCTCGACGCAGGCCACGACCCCGAGGCTGTGGGCGATCAGGATCACCGGACGGGTCGCGGCCGCGACGGCCTCGGCGATCCGTCCGCACCAGGCCTCCGGGGTCGGCGCGTGCCAATCGTCCTGGGCGACCACGCGGGCGGTGGCGAGCCGGCCGGCCCAGCGGGCCTGCCAATGGTCCTCGTCGGAGCCTCCGAGCCCCGGGACGATGAGGATGTCGCAATCGGCCGTCTTCATGCCGGCTGCCTAGCGCATGATGCGGGAAAGTGAAATCCGGATCTCCGAGATCATCATGCCCGAACAAGGCGCTAGCCCGGTCCGGCGACGCCGCCGAGATCCGCCGTCACTCCGCCGCGATGGCGGCCCGGGCCGGGTCGGTGATGTGGCGGGCGATCTGCGTGGAGGCGTGGTTCTTCGCCTTGGCCTCGATCTCGAAATCGGCCCAGACGAGGTGGCGGGCGACGAGGTCGTTCACGGCCCGGTTCCACATCATGTCGGAATGGGCGGCGAGATCCCGGACCGCGTGGCCGGCCACGCGCAAAGCCGGGAAATCGGGCAGGGCGTCCGGGTCGCAATCGGCCGAGACCGCTTCGCGCGAGACGCTGATATGCGCCAGCGGCCGCACCCCGCGCCAGGAGTCCCGCACCCGGGCGATCCGGGGATCGTCGGGTTCGAGATATTCGCCGCCGCTCTGCACCCAGTGATGGTGCAGGTCGAGCACCACCGGCACGACGTCGGCGAGTTGCAGCACCGCCTCGACCCCGAAGACGTTCTCGTCGTTCTCGACGGTGAGGAGGTCGCGCGCCACCTGGCTGGCCCGGGGCAGGGTCTCGCGGAAGCCCGCGACGCCCGGGTCGCCGGCCCCGACATGGATGTTGATGTGGGCGCCGTGGGGATGCCAGCCGCCCCCGTAGCCCATGCGGTCGAAGATCTCGGCGTGATAGTCGAGTTCCGACAGGCCGTTGGCGATGGCCGCCGGGTTGCGGCTCGCCAGCAGGCAGAACGGGCCCGGGTGGAAGCTCAGGCGCACGCCGAGCCGGCGCGCCAGCGCCCCGGCCTCCGCCAGCCCCCGCTGGACCAGGGCCTCCATCTCGGGCTCCGCGTAGATCGCCCGGGCGATCGCGTGGGTGTAGCCCGGCAGGACGTTGCTCGCCATCCGCAGCAGGCGCTCGATCGGCGGCCGGGCCCCGACCCAGGCGATCTGGCGGGCCAGCGCGTCCAGATTGTGGGCGACGAGCCCGGCGAGCTTCGCCCGCCGGGCGGCGGGCTCCAGCTTGGTGAGATGCGCCATGGTCACGCTGGTCAGGTTCATGTGGAGCGTGGCCTCGCGCTCCGCCTTGAGGGTGGCGTGGGTGCCGGGCGGCTCGTCCAGGACGAACTTGCAGCAGAATCCGAGGCGTGGCTGATCGCGCATAGGATGCACAACGCGCGTCGCAGCCGCGCGTGCCCGAAAACGCGTGCGGAACGGCCGCGCTTCGCCGACGTTTGAGCCTTCGAGCGCGGCAGTTCCGCGCGGAACGTCCGTCTCGTACAGCCATGCGCGCGTCGCCTCCCCGCCCGGGTCCGGAGCCGGATACCGGCTCGGTCCTCTGGATCCTGATGCTGGGCTCGGCCCTGGTGGCGCTCGCTGCGACGCCGGCCCGGCGCCGCACGCAGGCCCTGTCCGAGACCCCGGAGCCGCAGGCCGAACCGCTGCACGTCGACCCGGCCCCACCTGTGCGCAACACGGCGATCAATGTCGGCGCACGCTCGATCGTGGGCCGCGCCGCGCAGCTCACGGCGGCGACCCAGCCCGAGCGCGGACGCGCCGCCGACAGCCCCGCCGAGATGACGGGCGCCGGCTGGAAGGACATCGCGGTCCGGGTCTACCTGGAGTTCAACAAGGACCGGGTGCTGGCCGTGGCCGCCGGGGTGACCTTCTACACCCTGCTGTCGCTGTTCCCGGCGATCGCGGCGCTGGTCACCTGCTACGGCCTGTTCGCGGACGTCAACGCGATCAACGAGCACCTGGCGCAGCTGCACGCCGTACTGCCGACCGGCGCGGTGGAGCTGATCGGCGACCAGATCAAGCGCATCGCCGCCAAGGGCAGCAGCTCCCTCAGCGTCACGTTCTTCACCAGCCTGCTGCTGTCGCTCTGGAGCGCCAACGCCGCCATGAAGGCGATGTTCGATGCCCTGAACGTGGTCTACGAGGAGGAGGAGAAGCGCAACTTCCTGTGGCTCAACATCCGCTCGCTGACCTTCACGGTGGGCGCGCTGCTGTTCATCATCATCGCGCTCAACGCGATCGTGGTGGTTCCGATCGTGCTGAACTTCCTCGGCCTCGGCTCGGGCGCCTGGCTGCTCGCGGCCCTGCGCTGGCCGGCGGTGCTGCTGGTGCTGCTCGCCGGGCTCTCGGTGCTCTACCGCTTCGGCCCGAGCCGCGAACACGCCCGCTGGCGCTGGGTCGGCGTCGGCAGCGTGGTGGCGGGACTGCTCTGGCTGATCGCGTCCCTGCTGTTCTCCTGGTACGTCGCCAGCTTCGGCACCTACAACGAGACCTACGGCTCGCTAGGGGCGGTGATCGGCTTCATGACCTGGATCTGGATCTCGTCGACCATCGTGCTGCTCGGCGGCGAGATCAACGCCGAGCTCGAGCACCAGACCGGCCGCGACACCACCACGGGGGCGCCCCTGCCGCTCGGACACCGCCGGGCCCGGATGGCCGACACCGTGGGGGCGGCGGCGTAGGACGCGACCGTAAAGCGGGACCGTGAGCGACAGGTTGCCGCCGGTGCAGGCGTTTTCGGGGTGGCAGGACTGCCGGGCCCCGGGCACGATGCCTATATCGCCCGTCGAACAGGGAGATCTTCATGGCCGATACCGCGACGACCAGCCCGGAGGCCCGCAGCGAGGCCGAGTGGCGGGCGACGCTCACGCCCGAGCAGTACCGGGTGCTGCGCGAGCACGGCACCGAGCGCGCCGGCACGAGCTGCCTGCTGGCCGAGAAGCGGCCCGGCACGTTCACTTGCGTCGGGTGCGGACAGCCGCTGTTCGAGCAGGGCACCAAGTTCGAGTCCGGCAGCGGCTGGCCGAGCTTCTTCGAGCCGCTGGAGGGCGCCGTCGAAACCACCGTGGACCGCAGCCACTGGATGGTCCGGACCGAGGTTCATTGCGCCCGCTGCAAGGGCCATCTCGGCCACGTCTTCGACGACGGCCCCGCCCCCACGGGCCTGCGCTACTGCATGAACGGCGCCGCCATGACCTTCGAGCCGGCGGCCTGAGCCGGGCCGGCCCGGGATTAACCTGGGTTGGAAAATCCATACCGAAAGACGGGATATCGGGGACAGGCCCGGAATTGGGGGAATCGCAACCCCATTCCGGACTTGATTTCGTCGTGTTTTTGCTTAGCGCTTAACCGTCTCATGTTGTCGCCGTCCGGTATTGGCGATGGATGCGGTTGAGGGAGAGCCAATACGGCGTTGCGGCTGAGCTTTTACGCCGTGCCGGCCGGCTCGACTTACCAGATCCATCCGGGCCGGCGGCCCTGAGGGCAGTCCGCCGGATCGGCGCACCGCCGACGAAGCGGGAGGGGTTTTGAGTTCATGAGCACCATTCGCCGATTCCTGGTCGCGCCATCCCTGGTCCGCCTGATCCGCAAGGAACGGGGCGGCGCCCGGATCACCGAGGGCCACTTCGTCGCCCAGGGCGGCCGCAGCTCCTACGTGCGCGTCGATGGCCAGATCTGCCAGCTGGTGCTGGTGAACAAGGGCGCCGACGGCATCCCGGCCGAGGAGCGGACCGACGTGCCGCGCGCCCACGGCGACGCGCTGCTGGATGTCTGCCCCGGCAAGGCCGCCTACGACCGCACCGTGCTGACGCTCGGCGGGCGCGAGGTCACGATCGACCGGTACGTCACGCCGGGCAATCTCGACCTGATCAGCGTCGCCTTCGACAATGACGGCGACGCGGGTGCCTTCCAGACCCCGAACTGGTTCGGACGCGAGGTCAGCAGCGAGCCGGCCTACGAGCGCCAGGCTCTGGCCATCCAGGGCGTGCCGGCCGGCGAGGAGGTGCCGCTGAGCAACGCGGCGCTCGACGCCGTGCTCGATCTGATCGAGCCGCGTTTCGGCTTCGGCCGCTACAGCAGCAACGCGCGCGGCAGCGAGACGTCGGACGACGGCGCGATGAGCGCCATGCGCCGCATCGTGACGCCTGCGGCCGCCGCACCGGCGGCACCGCCCGCGCCTGCACCGGCGCCGGCCCCCGAAGCCGTCGAGCCGCCGCCCGCACCCCTGCCCGTCGCCGAGGCTCCGCCGCCGGAGCCCGAGCATCAACCCGAGCCGGCCCCGGAGCCCGTCGCGCCCCCGGCGCCGACCGCCCACGAAACCACCCCGGCCCCGGCCGCCGCCCACGACGGCATCCACAGCGACGCGCGCATCGACGACGTGATCGAGAGCCTGTCGCAGGCGCTCGGCGCCGCGATCCATCAGCATCCCGAGCCGACCGCCGAGCCCAAGGACGCGAAGGCCGACGAGTCGGCAGGCGTGTTCGAGCGCTGGACCGTGCGCCCCCGCCGGACGCAGCAGCAGACCTGATCAACCGATCCATCGAGAAGGCCGCGGGGGCAGGGCGCCACCGCGGCCTTTTTGCTGCGCGCCGTGGAGCCACATGAGGCTTCCACGTGACGGGCCCTGCGCGGCCCCCTCCGTCATCGCAAGCGGAGCGAACCAAACCCCGTGCGGCACGCGCGCTCAGAATGGGGCAAACCCGGGCCGCTTGGCTGGGCTCGCCGCAACGGAGCCGGCAGAGCGGCACTCCGCCCTTGACAATGTTCCTATTTTGTGCTCATTAGCCGTCACCTGTCCTTCGGCGGTGTGGGGGTGACTCCACGGCGCTCCTCGGGGGTTCGTCCGGTGGCTGACCGGCGGGCTCGGGGGATGGGGCGATGCCCGCGTCGGTGGCTCTCAGCCGCTATCGCCCCGGGCGGCGTGCCGATGCAGGGCGTGTCTCGGATGCGGGCGTGAAGATCGGGCGGTAGTCTGCCCGGCGGGGTGCGGAAATGCCCCCGCGGCGACCCGGATCTGGGCGTGACCCTCAGAAACCTGCGGACCCGCCCACTACGAGGCGGATGTCGGGTGGAAGGCCACGGCGGTGATGCGGGTTCCGGGGGCGTCTCGGCTGCGATTGCGGCTTGGGCGCCATGGGCAGTGACCGCTAACACGGAGTCGCGGGGATCGGGGCGTCGCACAGACATCGCGACGAGACAGACGGCACCGGCCGGGGACCATGCCCGGCCAATGCCGCGGGTCGCCGCGGGGATCGGATCCCGCGCGTAACTTGGCCGACACCTGGGTTCCCGCGGCGTCCCGCGTCCAGCGTGAGGAGACTTCTTGGGCCATGCCCCCGGCGCACCAGGCGCGCGGGGACGATGAGGCCTGTCAGGCGGTCGCGTGCGAACCGTCCCGATGAACCTGAGTTCGGGACGAAACCGGATCAGGTTCTACAGCAGCATCCCGGAGGAGGACCGCACCGTCAGCGACTTCCCGGCCCGGGACACCAAGTGGGCGAAGGCCAGGGCAGCCGCCGAGGCCTGCGCGGCCGAAGGAAACGTCCGGGACGACTCGGCGACGGTCTCGTCGGCCTCGTTAAGCAGGACCCAGGACCACAGATGCTCGGCCTGGCGGATCTGGAAGTGCATGGCGAATCCACCCCGTAAGGTCTGGACCACCATGCGCCGCGAAAAGGCCTTGCGGGTTAATGGGTTGCGCCGCCAAAGTCGAATAGTCGACAAACCATCGACTTGTCCGCGCTTTCACCGCTCTTCACAGCGTGGCGTCTGCATCAGGCCTGCGACGTGACCTGGAGGGAGGGCCGACGATGGCAACTTCCACGCCCGGCAGCGTGCTGGAAGATCGGGACGGGCGCGGCGAAGGATGCCGAACAACAAAAAAAGCAAGGCCTGAGGCCTTGCTTTTCAAGCTGCAGTGGCTCGACCTTTGATTATCCTACGCATTGCCTGCGTGGCGGTCGGTTTTCCTCCCGAGACTCGGACCCTGCGCCACCTCTTGCGGGCGTCGCAAACATCACGCGCCGCTTATAGGAACAACAATTCGTGTTGTCACCGGGTGTGCGAGAAAAATCTGCGCTTTCTTGCCGGCAAATGGGCAGTTCGATTCCTATTGCGGCACCGCGCCCGGTCGGCCTGCCCTCCGGCGGCGCGGCCGGATTACGCGCTCTGTCGGCCGACGGTGCTTGTAATTTGCGTCCCCGGCGTGTTGTGTGCTCGGGCGCCTCGGTGCCTCCCGGCCGGATCCAGGCCGAACTCCCCGAAGACAAGCCTCCGAAAACATGCGTCTGTCTCGCTACTTCATGCCGACCTTGCGCGAGACGCCCAAGGAAGCCGAGATCGTCTCCCACCGTCTGATGCTGCGCGCCGGTTTGGTGCGCCAGGAATCGGCCGGCATCTACGCGTGGCTGCCGCTCGGCCTGCGGGTGCTGGAGCGCGTCTGCGCGGTGATCCGCCGGGAACAGGATCGCTCCGGCGCCATCGAGATCCTGATGCCGACCGTGCAATCGGCCGAGCTGTGGCGGGAATCCGGGCGCTACGACGCCTACGGCAAGGAGATGCTGCGCCTGAAGGACCGGCACGACCGCGAGATGCTCTACGGCCCGACCGCCGAGGAGATGGTCACGGAGATCTTCCGGGCCAGCGTGCGCTCCTACAAGGACCTGCCCAAGAACCTCTACCAGATCTCGTGGAAGTTCCGCGACGAGGTGCGGCCGCGCTTCGGCACGATGCGCTCCCGCGAGTTCCTGATGAAGGACGCCTACTCGTTCGACTTCGACCAGGCCGGGGCGCGCCACGCCTACAATCGCATGTTCGTGGCCTACCTGCGCACCTTCGCGGGGCTCGGCCTCCGGGCGATCCCGATGCGCGCCGATACCGGCCCGATCGGCGGCGACCTGTCCCACGAGTTCATCATCCTGGCCAAGACCGGCGAGAGCGAGGTGTTCTGCGACCGGGCCTACCTCGATTTCGAGACCCCGCCCGAGACCGTGGACTTCGACGACGTCGCGAGCCTGCAGGGCATCGTCGACGCCTGGACCTCCCATTACGCCGCCACGGACGAGATCCACGAGCCGGAGGCCTTCGCGGAGGTGCCGGAGGCCGACCGCCTCGCCGCCCGGGGCATCGAGGTCGGGCACATCTTCTATTTCGGCACCAAGTATTCCGAGCCGATGGGTGCCAAGGTCACCGGGCCCGACGGGATCGAGCGGCCGGTCCACATGGGCTCCTACGGCATCGGGCCGAGCCGGCTGGTGGCTGCGATCATCGAGGCCAGCCACGACGAGGCCGGCATCATCTGGCCGGACTCGGTCGCCCCCTTCGATGTGGCCCTGATCAACCTCAAGGTCGGCGATTCCGGCACCGACGCCGCCTGCGCGCAGATCCAGGCGGACCTCGAGGCGGCCGGCCTGTCGGTGCTGTACGACGACCGCGACGAGCGGCCGGGCGCGAAATTCGCCACCGCGGACCTGATCGGCCTGCCCTGGCAGGTGATCGTCGGGCCGAAGGGCCTGGCCGAGGGCAAGGTCGAGCTGAAGCGGCGCGCCGGCGGCGAGCGAGAGAGCCTCGCGACCGTCGACCTTCTGGCCCGCATCCGCCGCGTCTGAGCCGGCAAAGGGCGCCAGCGCGGCGGCCGGCCAAATTGCCGGCGGCAATTCTGCTTCAATCCGTGTTTAGGCATCATTTTCGCCACTTGAGCGGCGACAACGCAGCCAATGGTGCTTAGGGCTAGGCCGATGACTGGAGCAGCGGCGATCGACCGGGTGAGGGGCTTCGCGGCCTCCTTGCGCGAGGGGACGGCCCCCTTCGCGCCGTTCGAGTGGATCATCGCCGGCCGCTACCTGCGGGCGCGTCGCCGGGGTGGCGGCGTGTCGGTGGTGGCGTTCTTCTCCGTCCTCGGCATCGCGCTGGGCGTCGCCACCCTGATCATCGTGCTCTCGGTGATGAACGGGTTTCGCGCCGAGCTGCTCTCCAAGATCGTCGGCATCAACGGTCACCTGTTCGCCACGCCGATCGACCGCCCGTTCAACGACTGGGTCGACCTGTCGGAGCGCCTGTCGAAGGTGGCGGGCGTGCGCGCCGCAGTGCCGCTCGTGGAAGGCCAGGCCTTCGCCTCGTCGCAGTTCGGCGGCTCCGGCGTGATCGTGCGCGGCGTGCGCGCCGCCGACCTCGACGCGCTGGCCGCGGTCTCCAGCGCGATCCGCGGCGGCACGCTGGAGGGGTTCGATGACGGCACCGGCGTCCTGATCGGCCGGCGGCTCGCGGATTCCCTGGGGCTTCAAGCAGGGGACAACATCACGCTGGTCACGCCCAAGGGGTCGTCCACGCCCTTCGGTACGGCGCCCAGGACCAAGAGCTACGCGGTCAAGGCGGTGTTCGAGGTCGGCATGACCGAGTTCGATCAGACCTTCGTGTTCATGCCGCTGACCGAGGCGCAGGCGTTCTTCAACCGGGAGAGCGACGTCAGCATGATCGAGATCTACGTCGACAACCCCGATCAGGTCGGCGACATGCGCGAGCCCCTCGAGATGGCGGCCGAGCGCCCGATCCTGCTGACCGACTGGCGCCAGCGCAACCGCACCTTCTTCGGGGCGCTCGAGGTGGAGCGCAACGTGATGTTCCTGATCCTCAGCCTGATCGTGGTGGTGGCCACGCTCAACATCGTCTCGGGCCTGATCCTGCTGGTGCGCGACAAGTCGAGCGATATCGCGATCCTGCGCACCATGGGGGCGACCCCCGGCACGATCATGCGGGTGTTCCTGATCAACGGCGCACTGATCGGCCTGGTCGGGACCCTGAGCGGTCTCGGGCTCGGGGTCCTGATCACCCTGAACATCAAGCCGATCCAGCACGTGCTGTTTCCCGGGGCCTGGGACCCGACCGTGCGCTTCCTCGCCGAGATCCCGGCTCAGATGAACCCGCGGGAGATCACCGCCGTGGTGATCACCTCGCTGCTGCTGTCGCTCGCAGCGACGCTCTATCCCTCCTGGCGTGCCGCCCGGCTCGATCCGGTGCAGGCTCTGCGCTACGGCTGACGGTCCGCACCCCATGAGTGACGCAAGCGAGCCCGCCGGCAGCCCGCCGGTGCCGGCCCTGTTCTTCGCCCGCGTCGAGCGGCGCTACCGGCAGGCCGAAGGAGCCCTGGACATCCTGCGCGGGGCCGATCTCGCGATCTGGCCCGGGGAGCTGGTTGCCCTCGTCGCGCCCTCCGGGGCCGGCAAGTCGACGCTCCTGCACCTCGCCGGCCTGCTGGAGCGGCCGGACGGTGGCGAGGTCTATATCGGCGGCCGGCCCACCGCCGCGATGCCGGATACCGAGCGCACCCGCCTGCGCCGGGAGGAGATGGGCTTCGTCTACCAGTTCCACCATCTGCTACCGGAGTTCTCGGCCCTCGAGAACGTGGTGATGCCGCAGCTCATCCGCGGCCTCGGCCGTGGCGAGGCGAAGACCCGCGCCACCGAGCTGCTGAGCTTCCTCGGCCTCAAGGACCGCCTGCCGCATCGACCGGCCGAGCTGTCGGGGGGCGAGCAGCAGCGCGTCGCCATCGCCCGCGCGGTGGCCAACGGCCCGCGGCTGCTCCTGGCGGACGAGCCCACGGGGAATCTCGACCCCGGTACCGCCGGCCACGTGTTCTCGGTGCTGATGTCGCTGGTGCGGGCCTCGGGCCTCGCGGCCCTGGTTGCGACCCACAACCTGGACCTCGCCGCCCGCATGGACCGCCGGGTGACGATCCGCGACGGGCTGATCACACCGCTCGATTGACGGCGCGGCGCGCGGAATCCCGGCCCTTCGTCATCCTGAGGGACTTTGGATCCTTCATCGACAGGTGAGCCGGTAGCGCCGGGTGACGAGTTTCCCCGCCGCGTCGAGGGACAGGGTCGACGCCGTCCGGCTCTTGCGGGCCGAGCCGCCGTCGCAGCTGTCGGTGAAGACATCCCGGATGACCTGGGCCGGCGTCGCCAGCCCGCTGCCCGGATCGAGCTTGACCGCGGTGAGCGCCGTGACGCTCTCGCCCATGTTGTAGAACCCGGATTCGAGCAGCACGTCGCTGCGTCCGTCGCGATCGGCATCGACTGCGGCGGCGACGCGCTGATACTGGACGTCCTTGGGCAGGCGGAAGAAGTGCGCCTTCGCGCCGTCGCCGAGAACGACGAGGACGGGTGCCACCGCATTCGGAAACGGCTCGCTCGCCACGGGCGCCGTTCGCTGAACGAGATAGGCGCGCTCGCGTCTGCCGGGCCGCGTGAACGCACCTGCGGCCACCCCCAGCACCACGGAGTCGGGCCCCAGTTCCGTGCGCAGCGCTTGCGGAGCCTCTTCGGCCATGACCCGCGCGAGACGGGCCCGCTCGTCCGGCGCGACCGAAGGCTTGGCATCCCGGAAGCCGCGGTCCCGGTAATCCACGATGATATCCGTGGCCTGGGCGCTCTGCATCCATCCCAGCAGCATGACACTCGACAGCAGGCGGATCACCGCAACCTCCGGATCAGGATCATCGGATCAACGCTATGTTGCTCCGGTCCGTCGTTCAAATCATGGCCTTCAGCCGCCGGAGCGAGCTTCGCCCGGATCGGTCTTGTCGACCGGCTCGTACGGTCGCGCTAAACATTGAGGAGAAGCAGATCGGACGAGAGCCCGGAGGGCCGGTGGCGGATCAATCGCGGACCAACCTCCGTCACGATCCGGTCTCTTCGGGGATCGCGCGGGTCCGCCGGCAGCTTCGGCGCCTGGAGGCCCTCGCCGCACAGCATCGGTTGCGCAAGCGGATCGTCCGGGCCCTGCGCGGCGGAGCAGGCGGCGGCACCACCCTGCTCGTCCTGATGAAAGCCAAGATCGTCGGCTCACTGGCCGGTAAACTTGCGATCGCCGCGTTGGTCGGGCTCGGCCTCGCCTGGCCCCTCGTGGCGCTGGCGATCCTCGCGATCGTGGTGATGGTGGCATCGATCCTCAGCTGCGAGTCGACGGACCTCGACGGCTGCGATTGCATTCGGTCGAACCCGCGACGCGCACGGCTCAAGGCGCTGATCAAGCAGCGGCGCACATGGCTCGCAGCACCGTCGGGCCCAGCACCGCGGATCCGTGATTTCCGGATGTCGCGAAGCCCCTGAAGGCCGGCAAAGCCATCGACTCAGCGGAGCTATGCCTTCCAGTCGCCCCGAGCCCTCATCGGCGGCCGGCCTCTGCGACCTTCAGGCCGGGTCCGCGCTCGACCGTAAGAAACGCCAGCTCTTCGACGCGGTCGCAAGCGGCGATGATCGCGTCGGGGCTCTCGGCCAAGTGCGCCTTGGCCTGGGCGCAAGCGCGCGTCACCGCCGGGTCGGCCAGCAACCGCCCCAGGACCCGGGCGGCCCGGGCCGGACGGAAGGCGTGGCGGCTCAAGGTGGTGCCCAGCGTCCGGTCCTTCAGGCGCCGCCCCTCGTCGAAATGATCGAACGCCACCGGGACGACGAGCTGCGGGATGCCCGCCGCCAGGGCCTGCGCCACCGTGCCGACGCCACCGTGGTGGACCAGGGCGGCGCTGCGCGGCAGCAACGCGCTCAACGGCGCGTAGGGCAGGTGGATGATCCCGGGCGGCAGCGGCATCGGGATCTGGCCGTCCTGGGGAGCGAGCAGGACGCCGCGACGGCCCATCCGCCGGCACACCTCCAGAGCGGTCTCGAAGAACGCGGCGCCCTGGCGCATCGCCGAGCCGTAGGTGAACACGATCGGCGCGTCGCCTTCGGCCAGGAAGGTCTCGAGTTCCGTCGGCATCGCCGGCACGTCGCCGAACCGATCGACGAGCGGGAAGCCGAGTTGCACCGCCTGGGACGGCCAGTCCGCCTGTCGCGCGGCGTACCAATCCGGGAACATCAGCAGCATGCGGGTCGGGCTGTTCCACCAATGCCGCAGCCGGGTCACCGGATCGAGGCCGAGGCGTTGACGCAGCGCGTTCAGGGGCGGCAGCGTGAACGGGCCGACCGCCACCGTGTCGGCGCCCTGGTTGAGCCAGGCCCGCAACGCCGCCGGGAGGATCCGGGGCAACGGCAGTCCCGGCAGCCGGGGCGGATCGGACCGGCTTTCGATCAGGAACGGCATCACGTGCAGAGTCGCGGCCCGCATGTCGTAGAGTTCCTGGGCGAGCCGCGCGCCCCAGGCCAGGGGCGATGCGACCACGATCTGATCGACCCCGCGCGCCCGGGTGGCTCCGAGCCAGAGGCAGGTGGTCTCGGCCACCCGCAGGGCGAAGTCGAACATCGGACGGAAGCCCCAGCGCGGATGCCAGAGTTCGGGCTGGCCGATCACGGCCTCGTAATCGGCGGTCGTGCCGAGGGGCTGGAAGTACAGACCCGCGCGCCGCGCCATCGCCTCGAACGGCGCCGGTGCGGCCAAGGTGACGCCATGCCCGCGGGCCAGGAGCATGTGGCCCAGCGCGATGAACGGCAGCACGTCGCCGTGCGTCCCGACGGCCACCAGCGCGACCTGGATCCGTCCCCCAATGTGTTGCGCGGGAATAGCCTGCTCCCTTGACCCCCCCGGTCAAATAACGAACGCCCCGATAAAGGCGGACATGGCAGCCCGCCCGATCTCCATCAAGCCACTATTTGTTTACTATGATGTAAAGCCGCAGGCACTGCACCGCTCACGCCCCTATCGCCAGAACGAAACATGAACATAATGGAGACGGAACACGGGAGGCGCGACGATGCTGAAGCGGTTGGTCCTGACCGGGATGGTCGAGTTCATGGCCTTCGGGATGCTGTTTGCGGCGGTCGGCGCCTGGGCAATAGCTCTGGCACCGGTTCGTTAGCCGGGTCCTCCCTTTCGGGGCCGAGTTCCGGCCATGCGCGGCTTATGCACAGGCGATCGAGCCGGCCACGCCGATTATCCACAGAGGGCGCCCGAACTGGTGCGCCGGGAGCACGACCGGTGGATATCGTCAGGTTCGGCTCAGGCATACGTCGACTTGGCAAGGCCGAGCGGGGATGTTGGGCGACCCCGGATCAAGGTCGGCCATGCCACGCCAGCTCAAGGAGGTCGGATTCGTCCACCTCCACGTCCATTCGTCCTATTCCCTCCTCGAAGGGGCGCTGAAGGTCGGCTCTCTGGTCAAGGCCGCGGTCGCCGACCGGCAGCCGGCCCTGGCGCTTACCGACACCAACAATCTGTTCGGTGCGCTGGAATTCTCCGAGAAGGCGGCCGGAGAGGGTGTCCAGCCGATCGCCGGGGTGCAGCTCTCGGTGGCGTTCGAGGCGGCCGACCCGCACCAGCGCACGGCTCCGACGAGCCACGGCGTCGTGCTGCTCGCCCAGGACGAGACCGGCTACGCCAATCTTCTGCGTCTGGCGAGCCGCGCCTATTTCGACACTGCGCTCGGCGAGGCGCCCCGAGTCGAAGCCTCCGCCCTGGCCGAGGCAGGGGCCGGCTTGATCGCGCTCACCGGCGGTCTGTCGGGGCCCCTCGACGCGGCGTTTCGGGCCGGGCGACCCGAGCTGGCGCTGAGCCGCCTCGGGCAGCTGAAAGCGGCCTTCGGCGAGGACCGGCTCTACGTCGAGATCCAGCGCCACGGCTCGCCCGAGGAGGGTCGGATCGAGACGGCGCTGCTCGACATCGCCGGCCGGCACGGTCTTGGAATTGTCGCGACCAACGAACCGTTCTTCGCCAAGTCCGACGATTACGACGCCCATGACGCGCTGCTCGCCATCGCGGACGGACGGCTCGTCTCGGACGAGCGCCGGCGCCGGGTGACGCCACGTCACGCCTTCAAGACCCGCGCCGAGATGGCCGAACTGTTCAGCGACCTGCCGGATGCGCTTCAGGCCACCGTCGAGATCGCCATGCGCTGCGCCGTGCGGGCGCGGACCCGCAAGCCGATCCTGCCGAACTTTTCGAAGGTCGTGGCCGAGGCGATCGCCGAGGATCACGCCGGTGAACCTGGCGTCGCGTCAGTCGCGAACGAGCCGACCGAGCTGCGCCGGCAGGCCGAGGCCGGGCTGGAGCTGCGGCTGAAGCAGCACGGCACTGCGCCGGGTTTCTCGGAGGACGATTACCGCAAACGCCTCGCCTTCGAGCTCGACGTCATCGTGTCGATGAAGTTCCCGGGCTACTTCCTGATCGTCTCGGACTTCATCAAGTGGGCCAAGGACCACGACATCCCGGTTGGTCCCGGCCGCGGCTCCGGCGCCGGCTCGCTGGTGGCCTGGTCGCTGCTCATCACCGACCTCGATCCGCTGCGCTTCGGCCTGCTGTTCGAGCGCTTCCTCAACCCCGAGCGCGTCTCGATGCCGGATTTCGACATCGATTTCTGCGTCGAGGGCCGCGAGCGCGTGATCCGCTACGTGCAGCAGCGCTACGGCGAGCGGCAGGTCGGTCAGATCATCACCTTCGGTACGCTGCTCGCCCGCGGCGTGCTGCGCGATGTCGGCCGCGTGCTGGAGATGCCCTACGGGCAAGTCGACAAGCTGACCAAGCTCGTCCCGCAGAATCCAGCCAACCCGGTGACGCTCGCACAGGCGATCGAGGGAGAGCCCAAGCTCCAGCAGGCCATGGAGGAGGAGCCGATCGTCGCCCGGCTCATCGACATCTCCAAGAAGCTCGAGGGCCTGCACCGCCACGCCTCCACCCACGCGGCCGGCGTGGTGATCGGCGATCGGCCCCTCGAGGAGCTGGTGCCGCTCTACCGGGACCCGAAGACCGGAATGCGGGTGACCCAGTTCAACATGAAGTGGGTCGAGCAGGCGGGCTTGGTGAAGTTCGATTTTCTGGGCCTGAAGACGCTTACCATGCTGCGGTGCTGCACCGACCTGCTGAAGCAGCGTGGCATCGAGATCGACCTCGCGAGCCTGCCGCTCGACAACGAAGAGACCTACAAGCCGATGGGCCGTGGCGAGACCGTCGGGGTGTTCCAGGTGGAATCCGCCGGCATGCGCAAGGCGCTCTGCGAGATGCAGGCCGACCGGTTCGAGGACATCATCGCCCTGGTGGCGCTCTACCGGCCGGGCCCGATGGCCAACATCCCGGTCTATTGCGAGCGCAAGCTCGGCCGCGACGCCGGCAACGAGGCGTCCTGGTACCCGGATCCGAAGCTGGAGCCGATGCTGAAGGAGACCTTCGGCATCATCGTCTACCAGGAACAGGTGATGGAGATCGCCAAGGTCCTGGCCGGCTACTCGCTCGGCGAGGCCGACATGCTCCGGCGCGCCATGGGCAAGAAGATCCGCGCCGAGATGGATGCGCAGCGCGATCGGTTCGTGAAAGGCTGCATCGAGCGCGGGCTGATCAAGGCCAAGGCCAACGAGATCTTCGACCTGCTCGCCAAGTTCGCCGATTACGGCTTCAACAAGAGCCACGCGGCGGCCTACGCGCTGCTGACCTACCAGACCGGATACCTGAAGGCGAACTTCCCGGTCGAGTTCCTGGCCGCCGCCATGACGCTGGACATCGACAACACCGACAAGCTCGCCGAATTCCGTCAGGACGCGCAGCGGCTCAAGATCACGGTGGAGCCGCCCTCGATCAACACCTCCGGCGAAGTGTTCGAGGTGCGCGACGGCAAGATCTTCTACGCGCTCGCCGCCATCAAGGGCGTCGGCCGCGAAGCGGTGCGGGCGCTGGTCGAGGCGCGGGGCGACCGGCCGTTCAAGGACCTGGCCTGCCTCGCCCGGCGGCTCAACCCGCGGATGATCAACAAGCGCACCCTGGAGAGCCTGGTCCAGGCCGGCGCCCTCGATTGCATCGAACCGGACCGCGCCCGGGCCTTCGCGGCGGTCGAGCCGATGATGAAGCTGGCTGCCAGCGCCGCAGAGGCCGCCTCCACCGGCGTCACCGACATGTTCGGCGGCGTGGTCGCGGACGACGTGTCGCTGCGCATCCCGCCGCACGAGGTCTGGCCGATGGCCGACACCCTCAAGCGCGAATACACGGCGATCGGCTTCTTCGTCTCAGGCCACCCGCTCGACGAGTACGGCGACCTTCTGGACAAGCTGCGGGTGCAGAGCTGGGCGGATTTCTGCCGCTCGGTCCGGGCCGGGACCAGCAGCGTCGGCCGCGTGGCCGCCTCGGTGCTCGACCGGGCAGAACGGCGGACCAAGACCGGCAACAAGATGGGCATCGTCACCCTGTCGGACCGGACCGCCCATTTCGAGGCGATCATCTTCTCCGAGGGACTCGGCCAGTACCGGGATATCCTTGAACCGGGCCGACCCCTGGTGCTCCAGCTTCAGGCGAACCTGGAGGGCGAGGACGTGCGCGCCCGGATCCTCACCGCGGAACCGCTCGATCACGCGGTCGCCCGGCACCAGAAGGGCATTCGCATTCATCTGAGCGACCCGCGCGGGGTCGCGCCGGTGCAGCAGCGGCTTTCGATGCGCGGGGAGAGCGAGGTCTCCTTGATCCTCAAGCTCGATGGTGGCGGCCGCGAGGTCGAGATCCGGCTTCCGGGCAAGTTCCAGGCCTCGCCCCAGCTCGCCGGCCTGCTTCGCACCGTGCCGGGGGTGGTGCAGGTGGAGGTGAGCTAACTCGCCGCTGAGCCACCTGCCGCCAGCACCACCGCCCGCGTACCGACCGGCACGCGGGCGTACAGGTCGACGATGTCCTGGTTCAGGAACCGCACGCAGCCCGAAGACACCATGGTCCCGATGGTCTGGGGTTCCGTCGTGCTGCGGAAGGGACCGGCGACGCAGCGTGACGCCGTGGTCGAGATGCATCCAGGCTGCCCGACGGTGGTTGCCGGCCCCGAGAAGCACCGAGCCCCGCAGCCTCAGGACCGCGCCGGACGTCGGCGGCATGATCGAGGAACGCAGCTGATCCTGCCGGATTGACCTGTTGCGGATGTCATCGATCGGGGCGTGCGGCGACGCCATTCTGAGAATATTCTTCTCCGGCTATCGTGGTGCCGTAGCTGAAACGTTCCTGCGGGGACGGCAAAAGAAGCTCGGTCGCAGGCAGGAACATGTATGTCCCTCGCCGGTAGGTCCCATGCGCACCTCGCGCAAACGGAGCTGCCCGCATGTTCATGAAGATCGACCGTCTGCTGACGGAGCTACCGGAGCCGAAGAAGCCCGAGCCCAACGCAGCCGCCGCCCTGCAGGAACTGCTCGGTGGCAAGTACGGCGAGATGTCGACCCTCGGGAACTACATGTTCCAGAGCTTCAATTTCCGCAACAAGACCAAACTTCGGCCTTTCTATAGCCTCGTGTCGAGCATCTTCGCTGAAGAGATCGGACACGTCGAACTCGTCTCGACCGGCATCGCCATGCTGAACAATGGTCCAGGCAACCCGAAGAAGGACGTCGACATCTCCAAGGCACCGTTTGCCGAGATGCAGGATGTCCGCCTCGCCGGCAGCTTCCTGGCGAATGGCGGCGGCGCGATGCCGATGAATTCCAACGCCGCGTCCTGGAACATGGACATGGTCACGACGACCGGTAACCTGATCATCGACCTGCTGCACAACTTCCACTTGGAATGCGGTGCCCGCATCCACAAGCTGCGGGTCTACGAGACCATGTCCGAGCCGACCGGCCGGGAAGTCTGTGCCTACCTTCTGGTCCGCGGCTCGCTGCACGCCCATGCCTACGCACTGGCCCTGAAGAAGCTCACCGGCGTCGAGATCGAGAAGATGCTGCCGACCCCGAACATCGATCTGTCGCGGGTCCCTGAGTGTCAGAAGTACCTCGACGAGGGCAAGCACCGGCGCCTCTACACGTTCAGCGAGGCGGATTATCAGGAAGCTGCCGGCGTCTGGTCGAACGACGAGGTGGCGCTGCCGGGCGACCCGCCGGGCAACCTCGAAGTGGTTGATGGCTATCCCGAGGGCGGCAAGATTCCGGAACTCGATGGCAACTACGGGGCCTTCGCGCCGGATTACGCGCCGGAAGAAATCTTCGAGATCGCCAGCAAACTCTACAAGAAGGGGCGCTGAGTCCGCTCCGCTTGGGGCCCTTTGCCGGCGCCAAGCCATCAAGGAGGCCACCCCGGACAGGGTGAAGCGTCTTCGTCTCCTCGGAGCAGGATGTCGAGCCGTCCTGCCTCCCCCTGCCGGACAGGGCGTTCGGCATCGTGGTCTGGGATTGATCGTTCGATCCCAGACCACCCACGTGTGTCTTGCCGCCGGAGCGCCCGACGGGCAGTGCGGGTTCGACGGCAGAGTACACCATCGACGCACGAGACGACGTGCAGCGAGCCACTGCAGCTTGACTCCAGATCCAAGCGCCCGGTGCCTTTGAAGGCACGACGCTTAATTCAGATGTCGCAGTCGGTGCCAAGCGCCGTTACGGCACCGCGAGGCAGCTGTTCAGCGCGGCCTTCAACGCTGCCGCATCACCTTCCGCCACCGAGAAGCTCCCCACCAGGGATTGGTCACCGGCGCGTGGGCTCGTCTGCGTCCAGGTGATTCGGGTCCCGGGCTGGGCAAGCGCCAGGGCGACGCCGCGCAATGGGTCCTCGCCCCGGTGGCCGCCGGTCACCGTCAGGGTGATCTGTTTGTTGGGATCGGTCGAGACAGCCCCCTGCGCTGCCATCCGCACGGAGCGGACGCTCCCCGCGCTCGACACCAGGATGCTGGTGAGCGGTGGTCCTCCTCCGTCGAGGCGGGCCACATCGAACCCATCCGCTAAATCCGTGAAGCGCTGGACCGTCAGGACCGCCGACAGGCCGGCCCCCGCGGGGTCGCAGGCGAGCCGCAGGGTCGCGGGACGCTGACCGGCGCCCAGAGTGGCGTTGCCGGCAAGTTCCACGGCGCCGGCCATCGGCCGCGACCCGTCCGGCAGGAGAGGCGTCCCCCCGGTCAAGACGTCGGACAGCCGGAAGCCGTGGGGCCAGGGGCCCGCGGCCAGCACTGCGACCGCAACCACCAGAATCGCCAGAGCCACACCGATCCTCAGCCGCATCCTGTCCTCGCCCATGGGGATCCTGGGCCGGCGGCATAAAGCATGAGGCGTGAAAGTCGAATCCAGCCTTTTGGAATCCCCATGCGATTTCAAGGAACTAAGGCGTCCTGCCAGGGTCGCGCGGGAACGGGCTACGCGAGACGATCGCGGCCGGCCCGCAACGATTCGTTCACCACGATCCATGGAAATGCCCACAACCACAGCCTGTGAGCCTGTCGGCAACTTCGTAAAAACCGATCGATCCTATGCACCCTCGCTCAACCCTGAGCGTTGCGATGCGCACCAAGATCCTCCTCGCCCTCACCCTCGTCGTCTATCTCACCACCGGGCGGGCGCCGGGTATCCGCGAGCCGCGCAACCCGGATACCGAGCATGCGGGCGGCCGTGTGGTGATCGCGATGAAGCGCGCCTGGTCTTGAGGCTCACTGCCGCGCCGCACGGGCCTTGAGCCGCGCAGCCACGAGGGCCTGAAGGCTCCAGAGGTGGCGGTCGCGGATACCGAGCCGTTCGCAAGCCTCGACGGTCCGGAACAGGTACTCGGCGCTCGGCCCGGCATGCCCGCGGGCGGCCGCGATCTTGTCAGCGATGTCC
Source organism: Methylobacterium sp. AC315 (assembly GCF_979253755.1). Classification (NCBI taxonomy): domain Bacteria; kingdom Pseudomonadati; phylum Pseudomonadota; class Alphaproteobacteria; order Hyphomicrobiales; family Methylobacteriaceae; genus Methylobacterium; species Methylobacterium sp. AC315. Next base: position 27,480 of record NZ_CEEDEA010000004.1, on the reverse strand, counting down.
GGGTCCGAGAGACGGCCCGCGTAGCGCTCGTTGGCTCGGTTGGCCAGGAAGGTCAGCGCCGAGACGGTCCCGGCCTCGGTCGCCACCGGCAGCCAACGGGCGACATAGCCGCGGCCGCGCATCTCCCGCCGCCAGACCGGCATCAGCGCCTCGCGGATCTCCGTCCCCGGCAGACGGAACACGACGCCCTTGCACAGGCCGCCGCGATCCAGCGCCAGGACGAAACCCGGCCGCTCCGGGGTGCCACGGAACCGCCGTTGGAGCAGACAGAAGCGGCGGTGGAAGCCCCGCACGGTCCCGATCCGGCGCTCGGCCACCGGAAATTCCGGCCGCCACATCAGGGACCCGTAGGCGAACACCCAGAGGTCATGCCCCTCCCGCCCGGCCGTGATCGCTTCGAGGCCGGGACGCAGCTCCGCATCGCTGAGCAGCTCGAGTGTGCTCGGATCGTCCGGGACCGGGGTGGCATGGGCGCGCACGATCAGATCGAGGCTGAGGTCCAGGGTGCGCGCGTGTATCGAGGGCATGGCCATCAACGCGGCCGGCTCACCGCGCGTTGCCGAGGGCGTCCAGTTCCGGGAACGGCTGGCTGCGATGGCCGGTGCAGACCTCGTCGTCGTCGATCACGTCCAGCCGGTCGGCGGCGTAGCGCATCACCGCCTTGGGCCGCTCGGGCTTGCCGAAGGTCCGGCCGCTCATCCGGCTCGACACGCAGTAGATCGTCCGCCCGCCATCCTCGATCGGCCCGGCGAGCCGGCTGCCCGCGAAGCGCACCGGCAGCAGCGAGACCGAACCGAAATCGACCTGTTTCAGGGCGAGCGCGGCAAGCCGCTGCTTCAAGGCCGGGGAGGGCGCTTCCGCGGCAACGGGCTTCGCCGCCTTGGGCGCAGCCCGCGCGCCGGTGAGCGTCAGGGCCAGGACAAGAACCAGAACTGCGGCGCGGCGCATGGGCGTGATTCCTTTACGGCCACGCTAAAGCTGCGCCGCCGGCGCGCAAAGGCGGCGTGGCGGCCGAGGAGCGCTTATATGGAGATCTCTTGCGGATCACCGGCGTTCGCCGACCCGCGCCACGCCCACCGGTCACGGGAACTCGATGCAGTGGACCGACGACGCCCTCGTGCTCGGCTTGCGCCGGCACGGAGAGACCGGCGTCATTCTGGAAGCGATGACCGAATACCACGGGCGCCATCTCGGCCTCGTGCATGGCGGACGTTCGCGCCGGATGCAGCCAGTGCTTCAGCCCGGCAACCGGGTCCGGCTGAGCTGGCGGGCGCGGCTCGACGAGGGGCTCGGCGCCTACACTGTGGAGCCGCTGGAATCCCAGGTCTCGCGGATGATCGGGTCGGGCATCGCGCTCTACGGGCTCGGCCACATGGCGGCGCTGCTGCGGCTCCTGCCGGAGCGGGATCCGCATCCGGCTCTCTACGAGGCGGCCGGCGTGCTGGTCGAGCACCTCGACGACCCGGCCGTCGCGCCGCCCCTGATGGTGCGGTTCGAGCTGGAGATCCTGTCTGAGCTCGGATTCGGCCTCGACCTGACTGCCTGCGCAGCGACCGGCGGCAACGACGCGCTGGCCTACGTCTCGCCGAAGAGCGGCCGGGCGGTCAGCGCCTCGGCTGGGGAGCCGTTTCGCGATCGCCTGCTGGCGCTGCCGACCTTCCTGCACGCGGGCGGATCCCCGGGGCCGGACGGTGTTGCCCAAGGGTTTACCTTGACGGGATACTTCCTCGACCGGCACGTCTGGGGTCCGCGCGGCCTCGCCGCGCCGGAAGAGCGCGCACGATTCGTTGCGCTCGGTCGCGAGGCCGAGTAATGTTCGCGTTATGTTCTAGAGACGGCCGAGCCGGGGGCGACTGAGCCCCGGTTGAAACCAACCCCGTCATTCCGGGCTCGCCGACGGCGCCACGGAATGACGAATCGCGCGTTGAGGCGGTGCTGCCGGTCGGCGGCCCTGCCCTGAGACAGGAGCCGTCATGGGCCAGCCCTTCGAGCCGCCGTCCGGCGACGGGATCGAGAGCGTCGAGCTGAAATCCGCGCTGGAAGAGCGCTACCTCGCCTATGCGCTCTCCACGATCATGCACCGGGCGCTGCCGGATGCCCGCGACGGGCTGAAGCCCGTGCACCGGCGCATCCTGTACGGCATGCGGCTGCTTCGCCTCGACCCGAACACCGCGCACAAGAAATGCGCCAAGATCGTCGGCGACGTGATGGGTGACTTCCACCCACACGGCGACCAGGCGATCTACGACGCGCTGGTGCGGCTCTCTCAGGACTTCGCGCAGCGCTATCCGCTGGTCGACGGGCAGGGCAATTTCGGCAATATCGACGGCGACGGCCCGGCCGCCTACCGCTACACGGAGGCCCGGCTCACCGAGGTCGCGCGGCTGCTGCTCGACGGGATCGACGAGGACACGGTTGATTTCCGCCCGTCCTACAACGGCGAGAAAGACGAGCCGGTGGTGCTGCCGGCGGCCTTCCCGAACCTGCTGGCCAACGGCAGCCAGGGCATCGCGGTCGGCATGGCGACCTCGATCCCGCCCCACAACGCCGCCGAGCTGTGCGACGCGGCGCTCTACCTGATCAGCCATCCTGGGGCGACGTCAGCGCAGCTCAACAGCTTCGTCCAGGGGCCGGACTTCCCGACCGGCGGCATCCTGGTCGATTCGGCGGAGTCGATCACCGAGGCCTACCGGACCGGCCGCGGCGCCTTCCGGGTCCGGGCCCGCTGGCACAAGGAGGATCTCGGCCGCGGCACCTGGAACATCATCGTCACCGAGATCCCGTACGGCATCCCGAAGGGCCGGCTGATCGAGAAGATGGCAGAGCTTCTCCAGGAGAAGAAGCTGCCGCTGCTGGCCGACGTACGCGACGAATCGGCCGAGGACGTCCGCGTTGTGCTGGAGCCGCGCTCGCGCACGGTCGATCCCGTGATCCTGATGGAATCGCTGTTCCGGCTGACCGAGCTGGAAGCCCGCATCCCGCTCAACCTCAACGTCCTGGTCGGCGGCCTCGTGCCGAAGGTGATCGGGCTCACCGAATGCCTGCGGGAGTGGGTCGACCATCGCCGCGTGGTGCTCCAGCGCCGCTCGCGCCATCGCCTCGGGCAGATCGACAGGCGCCTGGAGATCCTCGGCGGACTGCTGATCGTCTATCTCGACCTCGACGAGGTGATCCGCATCATCCGCGAGGAGGACGAGCCGAAGCCGGCCCTGATGGCCCGGTTCGAGCTGACCGAGATCCAGGCCAACGCGATCCTCGACACGCGCCTCCGGTCCTTGCGAAAGCTCGAAGAGATGGAGCTGAAGCGCGAACTGGACGCACTCACCGCCGAGAAGGCGGAGATCGATGCGCTGCTCGCCTCCGAGCCAGCGCAATGGAAGGCGATCCAAGCCCAGATCCGCGCCGTGAAAAAAACCTTCGGGCCGGAGACCAAGCTGGGCAAGCGCCGCACCACGCTCGCGAGCCCGCCGGATGTCGGCGGCATCGATTTCACGGCAGCCTTGGTCGAGCGCGAGCCGATCACCGTGATCGTCTCGAACAAGGGCTGGATCCGGGCGCTCAAGGGGCACGTCGCCGACCTGTCAGGGGTGGCGTTCAAGGGTGACGACGGCCTGAAGATCGCCTTCCCGAGCGAGACCACTCAAAAGATCCTGCTGCTCGCCTCGAACGGTAAAGTGTTCACCATCGAGGCGTCGAAGCTGCCGGGCGGGCGCGGCTTCGGCGATCCGGTGCGGCTGATGGTCGATCTCGACGACGGCACCGAGGTGGTGGCCGCGCTGCCCTACAAGCCGGAGACCAAGCTGCTGATCGTGGGCTCGGATGGGCGCGGCTTCGTGGCGCCGTCGGACGCGCTGGTGGCCAACACCCGCAAGGGCAAGGGCGTGCTCGGCCTCGACGGCGACGCGGCGGCCGTGGTGCTCGTCCCCGCCGACGGCGATCACGTCGCGGTGGTCAACACCGAGAAGCTGCTGCTGATCTTCCCGATCTCGGAGGTGGCCGAACTCTCCCGGGGCAAGGGCGTCCGGCTCCAGCGCTGCCGCAGCGGCGGCCTCACCGACGCGCACGTCTTCCGGCTGGCCGACGGTCTGCCCTGGCAGGACGGCTCACCCGAGGGGCGGCTCGCCAACGCGTCGGTTCTCGAGAAATGGCTGGGTCACCGCGGCGAGGTCGGCCTGATGATGGCGCGCAGCTTCCCGAAATTCGAGCGGTTCGGGCGGTGAGGGGCAGCATTACCGCTCGCGCACAAAAGCCTCGTCGGCGGCCCAGAGATGCTGGGCCGCGTAGGCTCTGAACGGGCGCCATGCCTCGGCCCGGGCGAGGAGTGCGGCCGGGCTGGGACGGCCGGTGGCGGTCTCGAGGGCGCGGAGAAGGCCGATGTCGCCCACCGGCAGGGCGTCCGGCAGCTTGAGCGCCCGCATGGCGATGTACTGCGCGGTCCAGGGGCCGATCCCGCGGATCGCCGTGAAGCGCAGCACCGCATCCTCCAGGGTCCCGGCCGGGGCGAACAGGTCCGGGTTCGCGAGCGCGGCGGCCGCCAGCGCCCGGATCGCTGCGCCGCGGGCGCGGGGCATGTTCAGCGCGAGCGCCACGTCGGCCTCGACCAGTTGAAGCGGCGTCGGGAAGACATGGGTCAGGCTGCCCGCCGGCTCTGCCAGCGGCGTCCCGAATGCGGCGACCAGCTTTCCGGCGAGCCGGATCGCGGCCTGAACCGAGACCTGCTGGCCGAGGATCGCCCGGCATCCGGTCTCGAACGGGTCCCACGCGCCGGGCAGCCGCAATCCTGGCCTGGCCGCCACGAGTCCGGCCAGGGTAGGGTCTCGGGACAGGCAGGCCGCGATCGCGGCCGGATCGGCGTCGCAATCGAACAGGCGGCGCAGGCGCTCGGCGAACTCAATCCCGGACGTGACGTCGAGGCCCTGGAGCGTCGCGTCCAGGCCGGCATCGCCGAACGCGACCGCGACGATGCCGGGCCGTCCGCCGATGCAGACCGTGCGAGCGTAACATTGCGCGCCGGGCTCGGCCGCTTCGACCCCAAGGATGGCTCGCTTCGCCAGGAAGGCGCGGATCGACGGCCAATCATAGGGTTGCCGACAAGGGATGCGGAGCGTGACGACCGCCCCGCTGGCCAGGACCGGCCAAAGCGACAGGGGCGGCCCTTCGGCCGCCCCCGGTGTCGCTTCGGGTTCGATGGCTCGGCTCAGCCGCGCTCGTCGACCGGCACGTAGTCGCGCTGCGCCGGGCCGACATAGAGCTGGCGCGGACGGCCGATCTTCTGCATCGGGTCCTCGATCATCTCGGCCCATTGCGCGATCCAGCCGACGGTGCGCGCCACCGCGAACAGCACAGTGAACATGTCGGTCGGGAAACCCATCGCCTTGAGCGTGATGCCCGAATAGAAATCGATGTTCGGGTAGAGCTTCTTCTCGATGAAGTACTCGTCCTTGAGGGCGATCTGCTCCAGTTCCATGGCAACGTGGAGCAGCGGATCCTCCGTCTTGCCGAGTTCCTTGAGGACCTGGTGCGTGGTGCTCTGCATGATCCGGGCGCGCGGATCGTAGTTCTTATAGACCCGGTGGCCGAAGCCCATGAGGCGGAACGGGTCGTTCTTATCCTTGGCCTTCGCGACGTACTTGCCGACGTTCTCGGGCGTGCCAATCTCCATCAGCATCTTCAGCGCCGCCTCGTTGGCGCCGCCATGGGCCGGCCCCCATAGGCACGCGATGCCGGCCGCGATGCAGGCGAACGGGTTCGCGCCGGACGAACCGGCGAGCCGCACGGTCGAGGTCGAGGCGTTCTGCTCGTGGTCGGCGTGCAGGATGAAGATCTTGTCGAGGGCTTTCGCGAAGACCGGATTGACTTCGTAATCCTCGCACGGAACCGCGTAACACATCCGCAGGAAGTTCGAGGTATAGTCCAGATCGTTCTTCGGATACACGAAGGGCTGGCCGATAGAGTACTTGTAGGCCATCGCGGCCAGCGTCGGCATCTTGGCGATCATGCGGATCGACGCGATCAGCCGCTGGCTCTCGTCGGTGATGTCGGTCGAGTCGTGGTAGAAGGCCGAGAGCGCGCCGACGGAGGCGACCATCACGGCCATGGGGTGGGCGTCACGCCGGAAGCCGGTGAAGAACCGGTTCATCTGGTCGTGCACCATGGTGTGGCGCGTGACCCGATAGTCGAAATCGGCCTTCTGGGCGGCGGTCGGCAGCGTACCGAACAGCATCAGGTAGCAGGTCTCGAGGAAGTCGCCCTTCTCGGCGAGTTGCTCGATCGGGTAGCCGCGATAGAGCAGCACGCCCTCATCGCCGTCGATGTAGGTGATCTTCGATTCGCACGAGGCCGTCGAGGTGAAGCCCGGATCGAAGGTGAAGGCGCCGGTCTTGGCGTAGAGCTTGCCGATGTCGATGACGTCCGGGCCGATCGTGCCGGACTTGACCGGCAGTTCGATCTCCTTGCCGTCCACGGTGATGGTGCTGGATGCGCTCATGGAACGTGGACCCTTCTCTGGCGACGTGGCGGATGCCGGCCTCGGGCTGCCCGAGTCGACCCCGGGGCCGGAGCACGCCGCGCGTTATGTTGCGGGTGCTCACAGGCCATGGGTTACCCAAACGGCAGTGCAGCAGCAACGGGGTCGGTGACAACCGACCGCCATCGCCAAGCAAAATCCGGTACCAAGCGAAATCCGGGCCGAGGCGCGCAGTTCCTTCCCGCCCGCTCAGCCCTGCGGCACCTGATCGGCGAGGCGCGCCAGGGTCTCGGATCGTCCGAGCACCGCCATCACGTCGAACAGGGGCGGGGAGGTGGTGCGGCCGGTGAGTGCGGCCCGCAGGGGCTGGGCCACCTGCCCAAGCTTGCACCCGGCTGTCTCCGCATACTGACGCACCGCACCCTCGGTCGCCGCCGCGCTCCACTCGGGCAGCGACTGGAGATCCGGCAGCACCCCAGCCAGACGCGCCCGGCCCTCGTCGGACAGGAGCGTCCGGGCCTTGTCGTCGAGCACCAGGGGACGCTGGGCGGTGAGGTAATAGGCGCTGTCGAGCAGTTCGATCAGTGTCTTGGCCCGCTCTTTCAGGCCCGGCATGGCCTGGATCAGCTGGTCCTTGAGGGCTGGCTGGAGCGTCGCCGGGAGGCCGCGCTCCGGGCCGACGTTCGGCAGGATCGTCTCGAGCGCGGCGACCAGATCCGCATCGGCGCTGCCTCGGATGTAGAGTCCGTTGAGGTTGGCGAGCTTGGCGAAGTCGAACCGCGCCGCCGAGCGCCCCACTGCGCGGAGATCGAAGGCCGTGATCATCTCGTCGGTGGAGAACACCTCCTGGTCGCCGTGGCTCCAGCCCAGGCGCACGAGGTAGTTGCGCAGCGCCTCCGGCAGGTAGCCGAGGTCGCGGTAGGCCTCGACCCCGAGCGCCCCGTGGCGCTTCGACAGCTTCGCCCCGTCGGCGCCGTGGATCAGCGGGATATGGGCCATCCTGGGGATGTCCCAGCCGAGCGCAGAGAAGATCTGGCTCTGCCGGGCCGCGTTGGTGAGGTGGTCGTCGCCGCGGATGACCTGGGTGACGCCCATGTCGTGGTCGTCGACCACGACGGCGAGCATGTAGGTCGGCGTCCCGTCCGAGCGCAGCAGGACGAGGTCGTCGAGATCGCGGTTGGCCCAGGTCACCCGCCCCTGCACGGCATCCTCGACCACCGTCTCGCCCTCGATGGGCGCGCGCAGCCGGATCACCGGCCTGACCCCGGCAGGAGCCTCGGACGGGTCGCGATCGCGCCACCGCCCGTCGTAGCGCGGGGCCCGGCCCTCGGCTCGGGCGGTCTCCCGCATCTGCGTCAGTTCCTCCGCGGAGGCGTAGCAATGGTAGGCGCGGCCGGCGGCCAGCAGCTCCTCGGCGACCGCGCGATGGCGCTCGGCGCGGGCGAACTGGAAGACCACGTCCCCGTCCCAATCGAGGCCGAGCCAGGACAGGCCGTCGAGGATCGCGTCGATCGCGCCCTTGGTCGAGCGTTCCCGGTCGGTATCCTCGATGCGCAGCAGCATCTTGCCGCCGGTGTGGCGGGCGTACAGCCAATTGAACAGCGCCGTGCGGGCACCGCCGATATGGAGGTATCCGGTGGGCGAGGGGGCGAAGCGCGTGACGACGGCTGAGGACATCGGGCCGATATGTTCGGGGGCGAAGGGCGACGGGGCGGTGCAGGGCGTCAGGGCGGCGCCCGTCGCACGGCGTGGCGCCCGTAGCACGAAGCGTCCGCTGTAGCACGGGCCGACGGGTGCGTTAAGAATCCCCGGCCGGGACTTGAGTCGTCCGGCACGGGGCGGGGCGGATGCGGCGGATCGGCGCGAGGCTGGCGGGCGGCGCGGTGGCGCTGGCCGGCACGCGCCCGGTCTCGATGCCGGCGCTCCGCGGCTGGCTCGCCGATGGGCTCACCCGGGAGGTCGAGCAGCGCCGCCTGTTCCCGTGGCTGGCGGTGGCGTTCGGCGCCGGGATCCTGGTCTTCTTCGGGCGTGCCGACGGGACGCCGTTCCTCGCCGCCCCCTTGGCAGGAGCGGCGCTCGCCCTCGCGCCGGCGCCGTTCCTGGGTGCGCGGCCGGGGGCACTCGCCCTTTGCCTGGCGCTGACAGCCGGCTTCCTGGGCTTCGCGGCGGCGACCTGGCGGGTCTCGCAGGTGGCGGCGCCGATCCTCACCCGCACCACAATCGGGCCGCTGACCGGGATGATCGAGGGGCTGGACGAGCGCGAGGTCGGCGCCCGGCTGGTGATCAGGGTCGAGAGCTTCGCCGGGCTCGAACCCGCTTTGAGGCCGCTTCGGGTGCGGGTCTCGTTCCGGAAGGCGCCATCCCTGCGGCCCGGGGACTCCATCGTCGCGACGGCAAGATTGCTGCCGCCGCCCGAGGCGGCACGACCGGGCGGCTACGATTTCGCCCGGGATGCCTACTTTCAGGGACTCGGCGCGGTAGGCTCGCTGATCGGGGCGATCACGGTTCGAGAGCCGCCCACCCCGCCACCTCTGCGCCTGCGACTGGCAGCCTTGCTGGACGAGGCCCGCAACGCGCTGACACGCCGGATCGCGCAGGCCGAGGGCGGGCAAGCGGGGGCCGTGGCGGCGGCCCTGGTCACGGGCAAGCGCGGCCTGATCGGACCGGCCGCCAACGATGCGCTCCGGGCGGCGGGCATCTATCACGTCGTTTCCATCTCGGGCCTCCACATGGTGCTGGCCGCCGGCGTGGTGTTCTGGCTGGTGCGGGCCGTCTTGGCGCTGGTGCCGTATTGCGCGCTGGTCTGGCCGATCAAGAAGATCGCCGCCGGGTTCGCGATGCTGGGCGTCACCGCCTATTGCGCATTCTCGGGCTGGGACATCGCCGCCGAGCGCTCGCTGATCATGACGCTGATCATGCTCGGCGCGATCCTGGTCGACCGGCCGGCGCTGTCCATGCGCAACCTCGCGCTGGCCGCCCTGATAGCATTGGCGCGGGAACCCGAGGGCCTGCTCGGACCGAGCTTCCAGATGTCGTTCGGGGCGGTGGCCGGGCTGATCGCCTGCGCGCGGCTGATCGACGGACGCCTGTTCCAGCGTCCCGGGGCGGGGCGGATCGAGCGGTTCGTCGGCACCGGCCTCTCGGCCGTGACAGGCACCCTCGCGACGACCCTGGTGGCACAGGTCGCGACGGCGCCGTTCGCGACCTACCATTTCCAGACGGTCCAGCCGTTCGGGCTGATCGGCAACGCCCTGACCCTGCCGCTGGTCTCCCTGGTCGTGATGCCGGCGGCGGTGATCGGGATCCTGGCCTATCCCTTCGCCCTGGACCGGCCGATCTGGTGGCTGATGGGACAGGCGGTGGGCGGCATGCTGGCGATCTCCGAATGGATCGCCGGCTTCAATCGGGCCGTCCTGGTGCTGCCGGCCTTCGGCACCGGCGCGCTGATGCTGCTGGCGGCCGGGCTGCTGCTGGCGACGCTGCCGGTATCGCGGCTGCGCTGGCTGGCCCTGCCGCCCGCCCTGCTCGGGCTCGGCCTCGCCGTCGTTCCGGAGCGATTCGACCTGTACGTCGACCGGCAGGGCGGTGGTGCGGCCGTGCGTGGACCGGACGGAGTCCTGTGGGCCCTCGGCAATCCTTCGGCCTTCGTGATGGAGCAGTGGCTGAAAGCGGATGGCGACGGGCGATCGGCGAAGGCGGTGATCCAGGCTTCGTCGGCTGTCGGACGGTGCGACCGGCTCGGCTGCACCGCAAGCCTGCCGGACGGCCGCGCCGTCGCCCTGGTCCGCGACCGGCGCGCCTTCACGGAGGACTGCGCCCGGGCGGCCCTGCTGATCTCGCGGCTCGCGGCGCCGCCCACCTGCACGGGGCCGCTGGTGATCGACCGCCGGGTGCTCGCCGAACGAGGCGCCGTCGCACTCCGGGCCGACCGGGATGGCTTCACGGCACGCTATACCCGCGACACGGGCCGTACCGTGCCTTGGCGGGCATCACCGGCTTCGCGGCCATCGCCTGTCCCACAACCGAAAGTGGTAACGCCCTCCGAGCCGATCCCGGCCGAGGCCGACGTCGCCGGTTCCGAGGCCGCGCCCGGCGACGCGCCGGCCGAACCCCTTCAGTAGCGGCGGACGAGGCTGACGAGCCGGCCCTGGATCTGGACCCGGTCGGGCCCGAGCACGCGGGTCTCGTAGGCCGGGTTGGCGGCCTCCAGGGCGATCGAGGAGCCCCGGCGGCGGAGGCGCTTGAGCGTCGCCTCCTCGTCGTCGATCAGCGCCACGATGATGTCGCCGGTATTGGCCGTATCCTGCTTGCGGATCACCACGAGATCACCGTCCAGGATGCCGGCATCGACCATCGAGTCGCCGCGGACCTCGAGGGCGTAATGCTCGCCGCCGGCCAGGAAGTCCGGCGACATGGTGATGGCGTGGCTCTGGTTCTGGATCGCCGAGACCGGCGTACCGGCCGCGATCCGGCCCATCACGGGGATCGAGATGGCGCGGCCGCCGTCGTCGATCATCCGGGCGGTCGCCGGCTGCGCCGGCAGCTTGGACTTCCCGCCCTCGACCACGCTCGGGGTGAAGCGGCGGGGCTCCGCGGGTGGAGCAGCCGCCTGGGACAGGCTCTCGGGGATGCGGATCACCTCGATGGCGCGCGCCCGGTTCGGCAGGCGGCGCAGGAAGCCGCGCTCCTCGAGGGCCGTGATCAGCCGGTGGATGCCCGATTTGGACTTCAGATCGAGGGCGTCCTTCATCTCGTCGAACGAGGGCGGGACGCCACATTCCTGCATGCGGCTCTGGATGAAACGCAGGAGGTCCAGCTGCTTGCGCGTGAGCATCGACGGGGGACTCGCGGCTTGGAGGACCGCATCGATGCGGTCGCGGAAACAAATCACGAACACGTTAAACGTTCCGCAAGTGTTCCGCAAGCGTGATCGGCCGAGCTTGATCGATCGGCGATGTGCGGATGCGGCCGTTGTGTGCCGTGACGCGGTCGCGCCGCCATGGCAGAACCGGTCTGGCCGGATCGGCACGATCCCGGGCCAGCCTCGGTGACCCGAATCGCCGGAGTGGTCCATAGGCTGGGACGGTCAGAGTGGCGCGGCGGGCCGCTCACGTCTGCCCACGGCACCTTGCCCGGACGACAGACATAGATCGCATGGACGCCGCATCATCCGACATCGCCGAGACCGGCAGCCGCGTGAAGCGCCTGAGAGTGGCGACCGCGGCCGCCCATGATCAGCTCGACCGGCGCATCATGGCGGCAAAGCCGTTCGCGAGCCTGGAGCGCTACGCGCTGTTCCTCCAGATCCAGTACAGGTTCCATGCGGTCGTCGATCGAGTCTATCGCGATGGCGCGTTCGCCCATGTCCTGCCCGATCTCGACGGCAGGCGCCGACTGCCCTTGATCCAGCAGGATCTGCGCGATGTCGGAGCGCCCGTCCCTGACGGCGCGTCCGAGGAACATCCCGGGACGATCGAACCGGCGCAGGGATTGGGCTGGCTCTACGTCGCCGAGGGCTCGAATCTCGGGGCGGCCATCCTGCTCAAGGAGGCCCGGGCGCTCGGCCTGTCGGAAACCCACGGTGCGCGCCATCTTGCCGGACATCCCGAAGGACGCGGGTTGCATTGGCGGCTTTTCACGGCCGCCCTCGACCGGGTCGAACTCCGGGAGGCCGGGGAGCAACGCGTCGCCGCGGGGGCGACGGAGGCGTTCCAGTTCGTGCGTCGGCTGGTCGGGGACGTCTTCGAGGACTAACGGCGCCGCCACCCGGTCGGATCGTTCCGCCGTCCTGGCGCAGCAACAAAGCCTGTCACGCGCGCCGTCCACCGCCGAGTCGAGCGATGACCGGTCGCGGACGCTTGGAACGGCGTCTCGGGCGACAAACGAATTGACTGGGCAAGCGGCGCCGTTTCAATGCGCCGAGGTGCTTGCCCCGGTCGGCGGGGCAGGCGGATCGTCCCGGCGGCTTCGAGACTGGGCTGGAATTGGGCTTGGGATGACGAGGATGCGACGCGCGGCTCTTCTGCCCATCGGTGCCGGGGCCGTCGGCCTGGCGCTGGCCGGCTGCACCACCGGGTTCTCGTATATCTCGCGCAACTACGTGGCGCTCACCCCGCAGGTGGTCACCATCGGCTGCAAGGAGCCCTACGAGGTCTACGACAACCGGCAGGTGCGCCGGATGCTCGTCGTCTCGAACGCCCTGCGCGAGTACACCGGCTGCAATCTCAGCGAGGTGCGGATCGATCCCGATCCGGCCGCGACCCGGGTGAAGCGCTTCCGCACCGCCGCCCGCGCCTATCTCGACGAGACCGTGCGGGAGGATTGCCGGATCACCGGCGAGACGGTGTTCGATCCGCAGAAGAGCGAATTCACCTACGCCTGCGACGCGCCGATCGAGAAGCGGGGCACGGTGGTGCCGCGCCTGCCGGGCCGCAATCCGGGCTTCATCCAACAATGATCTGAGCCGCCCGCGCCGGCCCCGAGACCGCCCGGTCAGGCGCCCGGCTTGGGGAAGGTGCGCTCGGCCGCATCGCCGGCCGCCGCCAGCAGGGCGCGGGCGAAGGCCCGGGCCTCCGCCCGGTCCAGCACGATCGCCGCGGTGACCGGGCCGCCGCCGAGGTCGGCGAGGGCGAGTTCGAGCCGTACCCCGTCCGGCATGGCGCTCGCCTGGAGGCTCCAGCCGCCCCCCCGATCCGTGCTCTCCGTCATGACATCCCTCCCGGCTGCCGGACCCGAGACAACGCCGCAGGCTCCGGCCGGAACGGCCCTGGCCCGGGACTGTTCCCGCGTCGCGCCGCACCCGACTTCCCTGCCCCGCGGATCCGAGTTCCTCAAGAGCGCCGGCCCGACCGTGGCGATCGCCGGGGTCGGCGCCCTCGACGGGGTCGGCCTGCTCCGGAGCGATTGACGCCGGCGCCTCGATGATGTCTCCCCCGGGCGACCTGACACGGGGAGTCGCGACACATGCAAGAGATCTGGTTCCGCACCGGCGAGGCCACCGTCCTGGCCGCCGACGGGCAGTACACCGACGCCATGCCCGAGGTGCTGATCGGCTCGGTACGGGGACCGGTGGGTCAGGCCTTCGCGTCGATGATGGGGCAGGTCCAGGGCCACACCCGGATGTTCGTGGTGCGCGACCTCAACCAGCTCGTGCGCCCCGCCACGATGATGACCACCAAGGCGACGATCCACACGGCCGAGTATGTCGAGCTGCTCGGCGGCGTCGTCCAGGCCGCCACCGGCGACGCGATCGTGGATTGCATCATCGAGGGCGTGCTGCCCAAGGACGGTCTCGACGAGCTGTGCATGATCGTCATGATCTGGCTCGACCCGCGCTGCGCGGAGGACGACAACCTCGACCGCAAGGACCTGTACCGCACCAACTACGAGGCGACGAAGCTCGCCATCGCCCGGGCCCTCAAGGGCGAGCCGACCGTGGACGAGCTGATCGCCAACCGGAAGACCGTGAAGCATTACGCGCTTGAGGACGTGATCGAGTATTGATCAGCGCGGCGGGATGCGCCCCACCGAGCACAGGGTGCGCATCGCGCTGCTGCCGGGATCGGTGTAGCAGGAGGCGGACCAGCCGTTCTGCTGGATGAACGACTTGCGGCGGTCCGACAGGGCGGTCCGGTAGGCGTCGGCGATGATCGGCTCGACCCGCGCGGCCGGCTCGCCGACCAGGATCTCCGAGGCCGCCGCGAGGTCGCGGAAGAAGGCCGCCGAGGGAGCGGGCTCCGCGGAGGTCGCCTGCACGATCGGTTCGGCCCGGCAGGTCACGTCGAACTTGATCGGACCGGCCAGGCGGATGTCGATGCTCGGCCCGGCGCGCTTGCCGACCTTGCCGCCGATCGCCCCGGCGATCTGCTGGGCGAGGTCGTCACACGGCTCCGCCCGGGCGGCGAGGGGCAGGCCGGCCAGGGCCGCGAGGAATGTGGCCAGGAGCGGGCGGGCGACGCGGAAGCTTGACATGGCCGGCACTCTACGCGCCGGGCCGGAGGTGTCGAGGGCGGCGTTCACTGCCGCATCTGGGCGAAGCTCTTGAGCAGGGCCGGGGCGAGGCGCATCCCGGTCGGCACCAGCTCGGCCGGCGGCGGCCGGCGGACGCAATCCTCGAGGTAGGCCAGGGATTCCTCCAGGACCGCTCCGGTGAACGGCTTGGCGATCACCGCCGTGGCGCCCTCCAGGTCGTCCGAGAGGGCCCGGGCGTTGGCGGTCATGAAGGCGGCCGTGATGCCGCCGATGGCGCGCACCGCGTGCGCCACGTCCACGCCCGAGGAATCATCGCCGAGGCGCAGGTCGATCAGCACCAGTTCGGGCCGGGTTTCGTGGACGAGGGCGATCGCCTCTGCCGCCGTCATGGCGGTGCCCACGACGCGATAGCCGGCCTCCTCCAGCATCATCTCGATCTGCATCAGGATCAGGGCCTCGTCCTCGACGACGAGGATTCGCATCGGCTCGCTCATCTGGCCTCCGGACCGGTAGCCAATTCGCGGGGCAGGCGAACGTTGACGATCGTGCCCGGGTCGTTCGCCTGCCAGGCGATGCTGGCATTGAGCTGGCGGCAGAGGGTGCCGATCAGCCGCTTGCCGAACGAGCGCTGCTCCATGACCTGCACGGGCATGCCGACGCCGTCGTCGGCGATCTTGATGGTGAAGTGGCGGTCGTCCGGCGCCACCGTCACGGAGAGCCGGCCGGCGCGGTGGTCCGGGAAGGCGTGCTTGAGGGCGTTGGTGATCAGCTCGTTCATCATCAGCGCCACCGGCGGGGCCTTTGTCACCGGGATCTCCACGGTTTCCAGATCCAGGTGCAGGCGGATCCGGTCGGTCCCGGAACCGCGGATCAGGTCGGTGGCGAGGTCGCGAGCGAACTCGGCCACGTCGAACCGCTCGACGTTGTTGGACTGGTAGAGCCTGCGGTGGACCGTGCCGAGGGCCTCCACCCGGGTCAGCATGGATTCCATCGCGGCGCGGGCGGCGGGATCGGTGATCGCCCGCGTCTGCATGGCCAGGAGGGCCGCGATCATCTGGAGGTTGTTCTTGACCCGATGATCGACCTCGTGGACCAGCATGGTCTGCGTGGCCAGGGCCTCGGTGAGGTCGCGGGTCCGGCGGGCGACCTCGGCCTCGAAATGGTCCTTCTCCTTCTGCACCTGCAGGTGCGCGTCGACGCGATCGGTGACGTCGAGCTGCGAGGCGAAGAAGAACAGCACCTCGCCGGCCTCGTTGGCGACGGGGCTGAGATACAGGGCGTTCCAGAACGGCGCCCCGTCCTTGCGATAGTTCAGGACGTCGATCGCGATGTCGCGCTGGGCCGCCACGGCCTCCCGGATCAGCGCCACGGCGCCCCGGTCGGTGTCGGGCCCCTGGAGGAAGCGGCAGTTGCGGCCGAGCACATCCTGGCGGTCATAGCCGCTCATCCGCAGGAACGCGTCGTTGGCGAAGACGATCGGGTTGTCGGGCAGGCGCGGATTGGTCACGATCATCGCCATCCGCGTGGCACGGACCGCGGCGGCGAACGGATCGCCCTTGCCGTGTTCGGCATCGAGCCGGTCCGTCAGATGCCAAGCGTCGGGCTGTTCCATCGAATCGACTCTTTCATGCCCGGCGTTCGTGACCTCCGGCAATCGGCTGGGCCTGCGCGGTCGCAGTGCCGAACGCTCAACGGCCAATCAGAAGATTGGGTTCAGCCCAGTCTCACTTTGATTCTGGAATCGACCAGACAGGATGCCGCACGGGTGGGCCCCGGTCCGGTTTTGCGGGCGCGCCGGCCACGCGACCTCCCGACAGGCTTCATCGTCCCCGCGCGCCTGGTGCGCCGGGGGCATGGCCCAAGAAGTCTCCTCACGCTGGACGCGGGACGCCGCGGGAACCCAGGTGTCGGCCAAGTTACGCGCGGGATCCGATCCCCGCGGCGACCCGCGGCATCGGCCGGGCATGGTCCCCGGCCGGTGCCGTCTGTCTCGTCGCGATGTCTGTGCGACGCCCCGATCCCCGCGACTCCGTGTTAGCGGTCACTGCCCATGGCGCCCAAGCCGCAATCGCAGCCGAGACGCCCCCGGAACCCGCATCACCGCCGTGGCCTTCCACCCGACATCCGCCTCGTAGTGGGCGGGTCCGCAGGTTTCTGAGGGTCACGCCCAGATCCGGGTCGCCGCGGGGGCATTTCCGCACCCCGCCGGGCAGACTACCGCCCGATCTTCACGCCCGCATCCGAGACACGCCCTGCATCGGCACGCCGCCCGGGGCGATGGCGGCTGAGAGCCACCGACGCGGGCATCGCCCCGTCCCCCGAGCCCGCCGGTCAGCCACCGGACGGACCCCCGAGGAGCGCCGTGGAGTCACCCCCACACCGCCGAAGGACAGGTGACGGCTAATGAGCACAAAATAGGAACATTGTCAAGGGCGGCGTGGCGGTCGATGGGTCTGCGTCTTCATGCGCCGAGACGGGATCCGACGTTTGGTGCCGTCCGTAACGGCTGGGGAGCAGTCGGTCCGCCCGAGGCTGCGGTCGACGAGGGGCGGACGTTCGAAGACCTGTATCTCCCGCCTGACGGCTGTACTTCTCTGCCCGCCGTAAACTGCTGATATCGGGCGAGCGCGGTAGGAGAGTCGTCTCCTTTACAACGCGCGCATTTGCGTCTCTCCTGCGCCCCGTACTCGCCGACGACGGTCAATAACAAACGGGGATGCCAACCCCGGACCATGGGGAGGAGGCAATGCTGGATCAGGGATCAACCCACCGAGAGTGGGCCGATCTGATCACGGAGGGGATCGCCGAAGCGGCGTATGCCCGGGAGGATTATGCACGACGAAGATCCGTCGACGAGGCACGGCACCGAACCCTAGCGCTTGGCCGCATCGTTCAGACGGACATCATCCCGCGGATGATGCTGGTCGATCGCGGCGAGAGGGAGGTCCGGTCGGACGTCCTGCCGAAGCTGGAAGCGGAAACGGTCGCGGGCTTCACGGACCTGATCCTCGGGCACGACGTCACGGCCCTCATGGACGCCTTCACCGCCCTGACGGCCAAGGGATATTCCGTCGACGACCTGTTCCTCGACCTGTTGGCACCTTCGGCGGCCCTGCTGGGGCGCATGTGGGACGACGATCTGTGCGACTTCATCGAGGTCACGGCCGGCCTCGCCCAACTCCAGTTCCTGCTGGCCACGTTCCGCACGGACGGAGGCGTCGCGCCCTACGATAGCGGGCGCCGCATCCTCCTGATGGGAGCACCGGGCGAACTTCACACCTTCGGCTTGGCCATCGTCGAACAGTTCATGCGGAAGGCCGGCTGGCATGCGGATAGCGGGCTTGCCTCCAGCCCCCAGGAGATCGCCGATCTCGTCGCTTCGGAGCGGTTCGGCGTCGTGGGTCTGACGCTGAGCCGGGAGAGCCATCTCGATCAACTCGCCGCCTCGATCCAGGCGGTACGACGGGCGTCGCTCAACCCCTCGATCGGCGTCATGGTCGGGGGACCCGTCTTCCTGGAGCATCCCGAATACGTCGAACGGGTCGGCGCCGATGCCTCGGCGGTCGATGCACCCACCGCGGTTCTGCTCGCGCAGAGATTGCTCACATCCGCCTTCGAGCCTGTGAACGACCGAACGTAGATCTCTCTACCGATCCGAACCAATCCGACGGCCCGATAGGATCCAGCAGCCATGTCTGTCGTTCAGCTCATCTATGCCTCACGCCCCTTTGGGTTTGACCAAGCGATGCTCAACGGCATCCTATCGCAATCGCGGCGATGCAACGCGCGAGATGGGATCACTGGCGCCCTCATCTGTAGGGCCGATGTCTACATGCAGTTGTTGGAGGGCTCGGCCGAAGCGCTGGATGACACCTATGCTCGGATCTTGCGGGACGACCGGCATTTGGAGATCAGGCGATTGTCCTATCACACTGTGACGGACCGATTATTCCCGAGCTGGGCCATGCGGGACGATCCGGCCCGATCTTGGATGTGGTCACAAGCTGAAGTCGCGAACGGCGCGATAAACCGGGCCACTCCTGTGCAAGCATTGAAAGTCTTCGAGCGGCTTGCGGCCGAACCCGAACGCGGCGACGCGCTTCGCGACTCATGAACCGCTGAGCGATCCGCAACGTATGAGTCTCGACCGGATTGGACCGGCACCGCCCCGCATATGCGGGCGCGGGTCCGATTGAGGTCGCGGCTTGATTACAGTGTCACACATCAAGCGAGCTTACTCATGTTCGACGAATACGGCATCCCGCGCGGCGTCGAGTTAGACGAAGCTGCACTGCCCAAACTCTACCATTTTGTCTATTGCAGTCGTGCCGCCGAGGGCGTTGACGACGCCGAAGTCTGCCGCATCGTCGAGACGGCCCAGCGCAACAATTTCGAACACGGCATCACCGGGGTGCTGGTTTTCGGCAGCGGCGTCTTCTTCCAGTGGATTGAGGGGCCGGCCACCAAGATCCAGAACCTGATCGCGATTTTGCATCGCGACAAGCGGCATCACGACATCGTTTCGCTGAGCCAGAGCGAAGAAGAACGAGAGCGTCTTTACCCGAACTGGGACATGGAGAAAGTCGAGGCCGAGGATATCCGGCTCGTGTTGGAAGATGCACTCGAAAACGCAGACGATAAAAACAATCGTGCGACGCTGACGCGGATCCTCGAACAACTCGATGCGGGTCCACTTGGTCGAGGCTGATCGGGGCCCCTATCCGCTTTTCGGCAGATCCTAGGAGCACCGTGTACGCCTCGATCGGGTCGCCGGCAGGCGCTGCCAAGCGTCTGTCATCCGCCGCTCGGTCGCGTCGCTGCGCGCGCGTTCGCGGCGGGCGTCCCCGGTCGAACGCTCAATGGAAATCCCGGCTCGGATACGCCCGCCGGTCCTGAGGCGCCCCGAAATCGGTGGTCTCGGGGGGCAGCTTCATCCCGGCGGCGCGCAGGTCGCGCAGGGATTCCGTCAGATCGCGAAATCCCTCGGCGACCAAGTGGACCACCCCCTTGGCTCGCTGCACCCGGCCGCGCACGGCGAGGAAACGGGCCTGCATGGCGGCCCGGCGGTTCGCCTCGAACACCGTCTTCCAGATGATCACGTTGGCGATGCCGGTCTCGTCCTCCAGGGTCAGGAACACCACGCCCTTGGCGGTGCCCGGCCGCTGGCGGATCAGCACCAGGCCCGCCACCGTGACCCGGGCGCCCTGGGGCAGGGCCGGATCCTGATGGGCCCGGGCCGGGATCGCGCCGATCCGGGCGAGCCGGCCCCGGAAGAACGCGACCGGGTGCCCCTGCAGGGACAGGCCGGTGGCGGCGTAATCCTCGGCCACCGCCTCGGACAGGGGCAGCGAGGGCAGGTCCACGTTCGGCTCGTGCCGGAACAGGCCGTCGTCGGCGTGCCAGGCGAACAGCGGCAGCGGCGCGTCGAGGAGGTGGCCGCGCCGCTCGGTGCCGTCTGCCTTGGCCGCCCTCCGGGCCGAGGTGCCCTCGAGGGTCCGCACCATCCACAGGGCGGCGCGCCGATCGAGGCCGAGCGACCGGAACGCATCGGCCTCGGCCAGGCGCTCCAAGGCGTTGCGTGGCAAGGCGAGGGCCGCCTGCAGGCCCTCGATGCTGGCATAGCCGTTGGCGCGAAGCCGGACGAGCCGGTGCATCGCGGCCTCAGGCAGGCCGTTCACCTGGCGCAGGCCGAGACGCACCGCGTGCAGCTTCGGATCCCCGGCCGGCTCCAGGGTGCAGTCCCAGGCGCTGGCGTTGACGCAGACGCCCCGCACCTCGACCCCGTGGGCGCGGGCGTCCCGCACCAGCTGGGCCGGCTGGTAGAAGCCCATCGGCTGGGCGTTGAGGATCGCGGCCAGGAACACGTCCGGGTGCCGGCACTTCATCCAGGCCGAGGCGTAGACCAGGAGCGCGAAGCTCGCCGCGTGGCTCTCCGGGAAACCGTAGGTAGAGAACCCCTTGATCTGCGCGAAGCAGCGCTGGGCGAAATCCGCCGGGTAGCCGCGGCGGGTCATCCCGCCCACGAACTTCTGCTCGAAGCCGCCGATCGTGCCGACATGCCGGAACGTCGCCATCGCCCGGCGCAGGCCGTCGGCCTCGGCCGGGGTGAAGCCCGCCGCCGTGATGGCGATCTGCATCGCGTGCTCCTGGAACAGCGGCACGCCGTAGGTTTTTTTCAGGACTTCCTTCAGCTCGTCCGCATCGCCGTGGGCGGGGTCGGGCGACGGATAGACCACCGGCTCCTGCCCCGACCGCCGGCGCAGGTAGGGATGGACCATGTCGCCCTGGATCGGGCCCGGGCGCACGATCGCCACCTGGACGACGAGGTCGTAGAATTCCTTCGGCTTGAGGCGGGGCAGCATCGACATCTGCGCCCGGCTCTCGACCTGGAACACGCCGACGGAATCGGCCTTCGCCAGCATCGCGTAGGTGTCGGGATCCTCCCGGGGCAGGTCGGCCAGGGTCTCGTAGAAGACGCCGTGGTCCGTCTCCAGAAAATCGAGGCCGCGCTTGAGGCAGGTCAGCATGCCGAGCGCCAGCACGTCGACCTTCATCAGGCCGATCGCGTCGATGTCGTCCTTGTCCCACTCGATGAAGGTGCGGTCCGCCATGGCGCCGTTGCCCACCGGCACGGTCTCGTCGAGGCGCCCGCGGGTCAGGATGAAGCCGCCGACATGCTGCGACAGGTGGCGGGGGAAGCCGATCAGCTGGTGCGCGAGGTCGAGCGCCTGCCGGAGCACCGGGTTGTCGGGGTCGAGGCCGGCCTCGCGCACGTGCTTGTCCGGCACGTCCTTGCCCCAGGAGCCCCAAACCGTGTCGGCGATCGCCGCGGTCACGTCCTCGGTGAGCCCCAAGACCTTGCCGACCTCCCGGATCGCCATGCGCGGACGGTAGTGGATCACCGTGGCGCAGAGGGCGGCACGCTCCCGCCCGTAGCGGTGGTAGAGGTGCTGGATCACCTCCTCCCGCCGCTCGTGCTCGAAATCGACGTCGATGTCGGGGGGCTCGCCCCGGTTCTCGGAGATGAACCGGGCGAACAGCAGCCGGTGCTTGGACGGGTCCACCGCGGTGATGCCCAGGCAGAAGCACACGGCGGAATTGGCCGCCGAGCCGCGCCCCTGGCACAGGATTCCCCGGCTCCGGGCGAACTCGACCACGTCGAACAGGGTCAGGAAGTAGCGGGCGTAGTCCAGCTTGGCGATGAGCCGCAGCTCCTCGCCGAGCGTGGCCCCGACCGAGTCCGGGACGGCGCCGGCATAGCGCCAGCGCGCCCGCTCCCAGGTCTTCTCCTCCAGGTATTCCTGGGCCGTGCGCCCGGGGGGCACCGGCTCGTCGGGATACTCGTAGTGCAGCTGCGACAGGCAGAAGGTGCAGGCCTGCGCGATCTCGACCGTGCGGGCGAGCGCCTCCGGATGGTCGGCGAACAGCCGGGCGATCTCGGAGGGCGGCTTCAGGTGGCGCTCGGCGTTGGCCTCCAGCCGATAGCCGGCCTCCCCGATCCGGCAGCGTTCGCGGATGCAGGCCACCACGTCCTGGAGCGGGCGCCGGTCGGGATGGTGGTAGAGCGCATCCGAGATCGCGACCATGGGCGCCCCGTAGGTCTCCCCCAGCTCGGCCAGGAGGCCGAGACGGCGGCGCTCGTCGCCCCGCCGCGCATGGCTCGCCCCGAGCCAGGTCCGGCCCGGCGCGGCGGCGGCCAGGGCCTCGAGCCGCCCGAGGAAGCCGTCCGGGGGCCGCGGGCGCCGGCCCGGCGGGATCGCGATGAACATCTGTCCCTCGGCGGCCTCCAGCATCTCGGCGAAGGAGAACTGGCACGCGCCCTTGCGGCTGCGCCGGTTGCCCTGGGTGAGCAACCGGCAGAGGCGGCCCCAGGCCTGCCGGTCCACCGGATAGGTCACGGCCTCGAACCCGTCCTCGGTGACGAGGCGCACGCCCGGCAGGACACGGATCGCCACGCCCTCCGCCGCGAGGGCCTGGGCCGCCGCATGGGCCCGCACCACCCCGGCCACGGTGTTGCGGTCGGCGATCCCGATCGCGGCGAGCCCGTAGGCTGCGCCTTGCACGACGTATTCCTGCGGATGCGAGGCGCCGCGTAAAAACGAGAAGTTCGTGGTCAGGGCGAGTTCGGCGTAGGCGGGATCGCTCATGGGAACACCCCGTGGACGAACCAGGCGGCCGGGCGGCCGGGGGCGTGCGGCCCGTCCCGGTACAGCCAGAGCCTTCGGCCGGCCGCGCACTCGACCCGGTAATAGTCCCGGGCCTGGCCGGAGGCGCCCCCGTTCGCCGCGTCGGCATCCCTGCCGGCGGCGGGCGCGCCGGGCGTGTGCCACCACTCGGCCGCGATCCGCTCCGGCCCCTCGGCATGGACGATCGCGTGGATCCGGGCGCGCCAGCGGAAGCGCCGGGGCGGTCCCTCGGGCACCGTGGACAGCACGTCGAGGGCAGCCTCGCCCCGGGGGAACAGCACCAGGGGCCGGGGCGGGAGGTGGTCCGGCCAGGGCGTCGGGTCTGCAGTCCACGGGAGGGTGTGGCCGGCGCGCTCCGGGAGGTGGCTCGCCCGCGCCCCGAGGCGCAGGAGCGGCCGGCCGAGCCTCTGCGCCAGGGCGTCGGCCAGGACTCCGATCCCGTCCCCCTGGGGCGACGCCCCGAGATCCGTCTGGCGGGCCGTCATCGGCCCGGTCACCGTGACGGTGAGCGCCACGGTCTCGAAGCCGAAGCCGGCGTCGAGAGCCGCCCCGAGGCGGTCGAGGCGCAGGGAGACCAGGGTGGCGACGCGCTCGGGACAGCGCTCGGGCCGGGACAGGCCGAGATCGAGGGCGCGCGTGACCCCGTCGACCCGGTGCAGGACGAGGCGCAGGGCGCAGGCGCCGACCCCGTCGCGCTCCAGCCGGGGGGCGATCTCCGCCATCAGCAGCCGGGCGGTGACGACGATGTCCGACTGCCGGCCGATCGGGTCGAGGAAGCCCCGGGCGGCCCGGTACGCGGCCTCCTCGGTGAGCGGCGCCAGGGGTTCGGGCCGGCGGCCCATCGCCTGGTCGAGGCGCAGCAGCAGGGCCTCGCCGAAGCGGCGGGCCAGCGGCCCCCGGGCGAGGGCGTCGATCTCGCCGACCCGGCGCAGGCCGAGCCGCCTCAGGCCCGAGACCGTGCCGGGATCGAGGCGCAGGGCCTCCACGGGCAGCCCCCCGAGGGCCCGGGCGGCCTCGCCGGGGGGTACGACCACCCGGTCGGCGGCGCCGAAGCGGGCCACAGCGAAGGCGCCGCCGGGGGTGTCGGCCAGCGCGATCCGGGCGGGAATCTTCGACCGGGCGAGGCGCCCGGCGAGGTCGTCCACGAGGGGGGCCTCGCCCCCGCGCAGGTGGCTCGCCCCGGCGACGTCGACGTAAAACCCGTCCGCGGCCTCGGCCGGCCCGAACGGCGCCACCCCGGGGGCGTAGCACTCCGCCCAGCGGCAGAGCCGCAGCAGCGCTGCCCGGTCGGCTTCGGGATCGGCGGGGTAGACCTGGAGCGGCACGCCGATCCGCGCCCGGACCCGGCCCAGGAGTTCGCCGGGCCTCAAGCCGAGGGCACCCGCCTCCGGGTCGAGGGCGAGGAGCCGCAGGCCGCCGGGCCCCTCGGCCGCCACCGCGAGCGGGCCCCGGTCAGGCACGAGACCGGCCCGCCGCAACCGCGTCACGGGCCAATGGCTCAGGCAGACGCAGACGATGCGCGGCATGGTCCCACTCCAGAAGCCAGTCGCCGCCCCGGCCGTTGCGGCAGCGATCGAGGCGCGCCCGCCAGCGCGGGTTGTCGAGGGTGCCGAACCGGTCCCGGGCGGCCGGAGCCGAGGCGATCCGCCACCGGGTGGCGGCGCCGTTGGGCAGCCCGGCCTCGGCGGGCCGCAGGATCAGCACGAGCGGCGGCCCGTCGCCCTCCGTGCCCCCTTCGGCGGCGAGCTGCAGGCGCCGGCCCGGCTTCAGCGGCAGGCCGTCCTGGACCAGGCCGACGAGCGCCGACAAGGTGCGGGCGTGGAGCGCCGCCTCGAGCGCGCGGAACACCTCCGCGTCGCCGCCCGCTTCCAGCAGGAGCAGCCGGGCCGGATCCAGGCCGAGGCCGGCCAGGCCGGGCCCGTGGGGCAACGGCTGGTTCGGGGCGGCGGCGATCAGCGCCGCGCCTTGCGTGCGGGCGAGCCGGGCGGCACAGAGCGCCAGGGCGAAGCTCAGGGCCGCGATCGCGTCCGCAGGCTCGGCCGGGGCGATTTCGTGCGGCGGCCCGAGCGCCAGACCGCCGCCGGGCAGGTGCGCGTCGATCGCCGGCAGATCCAGGGACAGGACCGACGGCGGGGCTGCCGGACCGGCCGACGCGGACAGGCGCGCCCGCAGCGCCGCCAGCCGCTCCCGGGGGCTGCCCGGCGCGGGATCCCGCCCGGTCTGGTTCGCAGGGTCCAGCCCCATCTCCGCGTGCTCCGATCATGCCGGACGATAAGAACATAACAGGAACATGTTCAAACCGTTTCAGCGGGTCACCTGAATCGGACGCCGGGCCAGCAGCTTGGCCTGTGGATGATTGTGGACGCCTGTGGAATCAGCCGCCCCGCCCGCGACCAAAGCCACGGTTGACCGAGCCCGCGAGCCGAGACCACAGTCGTCTGCCGCGCCAGACGCGGCCGACACGGTCCGAGCATGCGCCCAGCCCTCGCCTTGACGATCCTGCTCGCCCTCTCAGGAGCGGCCCTCGCCCAGCAGCCGCCCGACCCCGGCCCCGCCCCATCCTCCGAGGCGCCCCCGCGCCAGGCCAAGCCGCGCCCCCGGCACGCGCCGGTCCCGAGCCAGCCGATCATGGTCTACGACGCCCGGATCGAGGCCGGCGACCTGCGGATCTCGGGCTCGGTGCGCAAGCCGGGGGCGATCGTGGTCCTGGACGACGACATCTCGATCCAGGCCGACCGGCGCGGGCGCTTCGCGTTCCGGGTCCCCTACCGGCCGCCGACCTGCGTGGTGACCCTCAAGGCCGACCCGGACGAGCGCGAGGCGGTCGTCGCGAACTGCGCCGCCGAAGGCCCGCCGGGCCCGCCCGGCCCCCAGGGCGCCGCGGGTCCGACCGGGGAGCCTGGTCCGAAGGGCGAGACCGGCCCGAAGGGTGAACCGGGCAGCAAGGGCGACTCGGGCAGCAAGGGTGAACCGGGCAGCAAGGGAGAGCCTGGCGAGAAGGGTGAGCCGGGTGCTGCGGGAATTCCGGGCGCAAAGGGCGATCCAGGACCGAAGGGCGAGCCGGGCATCAAGGGCGAGCCCGGCCCGGCCGGCGGGGCAGGGTCCAGGGGCGAGACCGGCGCATCCGCCCTGCGGGCCGTGCGCAAGTCCGACTGCGCGGGCGGCTGCACCGTCACCTGCGCGGCCGATGAGATGCTGGTCACCGCCCACTGCATCAAGGGCGGCACCCCCGTCTATGACGGGGAGGGCGCCACCTGCCCGGCGGACGCCTCGGGGATCGTCGGGTTCTGCACCCGGCGGTGAGCCGGTATCCCCTTCGGCGACGAGCGTCCTAGCCGCGACGGGCGCCCTAGCCGCCGCTCTGGCGCAGCCAGTCGAGCATCCCGGCGGCGGCGGCCCGTCCGCCCGCGAAGGCGCCCTGGAGCAGGTAGCCGCCGGTCGGCGCCTCCCAGTCGAGCATCTCGCCGGCCAGGAACAGGCCGGGACGGGCGCGCAGCATGGCGCGGCCGTCGAGGGCGTCGAGCCGGACCCCGCCCGCCGTCGAGATCGCCCGCTCGATCGGGGCCGAGCCGGTGAGGTCGAGGGGGGCGGCCTTGATCAGCCCGGCGAGCGCCTCGGGCTCGCCGGGAAGGTTTTGGCCGGCCGCCTCGCGCAGGAGACCCGCGGCCACCGGCGAGAGCCCCGCGGCCTTGCGCAGGCGGGTCGCGGTCGAGTCCCCCGGCCGGGCGCCGGCGAGGCGGCGGGCGAGATCCGTCCCGGTCAGGTCGGGGCGCAGATCGACGGTGAGCCGGGCACGGCCCCGCCCGGCGATCGCCGTCCGCAGGGGCCGCGACAGGGCGTAGATCGCCCCGCCCTCGATCCCGGCGGCCGTGATCACGGCCTCGCCCCGGACCGCAACGCCGTCGCAGGCGAGCGCCACCCGCTTGAGCGGCGCCCCGGAAAACCGCTCGCGGAACAGGGCGGACCACGCCACGGCAAAGCCCGCATTGGCCGGCTCCAGGGGCGCGACGTCCACGCCGAGCCCCTCGAGAAGCGGCACCCAGAGCCCGTCAGAGCCGAGCCGCGGCCAGCTCGCCCCGCCGAGCGCCAGCAGGGCAGCCCGGGGCCGGATCTCGACCGGCCCGTCCGGCGTCGCGAAGGCAAGTGCCTCACCGATCGCCGTGAGCCGGTGTCGGGTGCGGATCCGGACCCCGAGCCGGTCGAGCCGCGCCAGCCAGGCCCGGAGCAGCGGCGATGCCTTGAAGCTCGTCGGAAACACCCGCCCGCTCGATCCCACGAAGGTCGGCTCGCCGAGATCCGCGCACCAGTCTCGCAGGGCCTCCGGGGGAAACGCCGCGATGGCGGCGTCCAGGTGGCCGGCGGGATGGTAGCGGGCCAGGAAGGCCGCGCGCGGCTCGCTGTGGGTGAGGTTGAGGCCGCCGCGCCCGGCGATCAGCAGCTTGCGGGCGACAGAGGGCATCCGGTCGTAAACCGTGACCGCGCGGCCGGCCTGCGCCAGCACCTCGGCCGCGGCCAGCCCGGCCGGCCCGCCGCCCACGATGGCGATATCGTTGATGTCGTCCGGCATCCGCCTGGAGAGCGGCAGGCTGCCCGCACCTGTCAAGATGTGGCCGATGTCGGCGGCGTCTCAGGGGCCGGACCGCCTTACCCGGCGTCGTTCTGCGACGATGCGGCTCCCCGACAGCCTGTTTGTCCGCCCGGTTCCCGTCGCGTGACGGTTCCGGTTGGCGGAGATCCCACACTCCCCCCTCATCCTGAGGTGCGGCGCAGCCGCCTCGAAGGAGCCCTCCAGGGATCGCGCGGCTGGCTGGAGGGCTCCTTCGAGGCCTCCGCTGCGCTCCGGCGCCTCAGGATGAG